>JAJDXX010000090.1 GCA_022823055.1 Candidatus Binatia bacterium
TGGATTCCCGCTTGCGCGGGAATGACGTATCGGAGGGCCGGAAATGACGATTCGGAGGGCCGGGGAATGACGAAGATGGACGTTTGTAACCGCGTCTTGACCGGCCTCTCCCTGCCGCCTCACTTGCCTCCGGTGAGTTGCTGGTCCACGTGCCGCATGGCGATGCAGTCGTCCTCGTTGTAGCGGACGGCCTTTTCGGCCAGGGAACGATCGCCGGTGTCGATGGAGTCCCAGTAGCACAGCAGCGCCTCGTAGGCGCCGAACCCCTGCTGGCGCCAGTTGAAGCCGAGGGCCGGCGCGACGCTCTTGATGGAAAACCGCGGCACGGGCAGGTAGACGGCGTCCTGGATGCATTGCTTCAGGTCGACGCAGGAGCCGATGAGACGCATCAGCCGTCCCTCCAGCCTCGGCCAGCGGCGCATGACGGCCTTCATCTGCCACACTTCATAATCGGTCCAATGATAGAGGCGCGTGGCTTCGACCTCGTCGCCCACGTAGTCGAGGAACGCCTCGAAGATCTCGGCTTCGTCCTCGGGGCCGCGGGCCAGGAACTTGACGAACTGGTCGCGGGAGCCGTCCCAGCAGCCGATGAGGTAGACGTGGGGCGGCATGGTGGGATGCGTGTCGTCGGAGGTCTCGAAGTCGAAGTAGAGGAGCCGTTTGGCCCGGGGGATCCGCAGCTCCCGGCCGGGCCTGGGGACGGGCTGTCCGGTCCTGTAGCTCCGGGCCACGTAGTGGGCGGCGGCGCCGTGGTGCGGCCCCAGGATTTCCTCGATCTCCCGGAGCGGGCGCATCCACAGCTCGTCCACACTATGGATACCGGCGGCCCGGAGCTTGGCCCGCTCGGGCGCGCGCACCCCGGCCAGCAGCACCAGGTCCCGGCGCTCGTGCACCAGCTTGTTGCCGTACACGCGCCAGGGCGAATCGGTGACGTCGGGGGGTCTGCCCGGCTCGGGCTGCTCCGTTGTGCCGTCCCGAAGCCCGGCCCAGCGCGCGGCGACGCCGTCGATCCTCTTCCGGAGGCCCGAGACTTCCACCGGACGGACTTCGTCCCGTAGCGCCACGGTCACCTGCGCCGGCGTGTAGCC
Source organism: Candidatus Binatia bacterium (assembly GCA_022823055.1). Lineage (GTDB taxonomy): Bacteria > Desulfobacterota > Binatia > UBA9968 > JAJDTQ01 > JAJDTQ01. The sequence continues at coordinate 1,089 of JAJDXX010000090.1, forward strand.
CTGGAGGGCGCCGACGGTGCGGTTGTAAAAGGCGGCCTGAAGAACATAGGCGTCCCGGAGCTTGCGCGCGCGCTTTATCTCGATGACCCGGTAATGGTAGGGACCGAGGTCCGAGGCGTAGCTGTCCTCGCGCACCAGCAGGTCACCGCGGCCGTAGACGTCGTGGCCGAGGTCCCACAGTTGCGGCTGCTGGATGGCGGGGACGCCCTCCAGCATGGCCCGGAGAGTGCGGACGAGGGCCGCGTGGCCGAAATCGGGCCGGATCGCCAGGGCATCCGGATAGTGCGCGGCCACCCAGGCATCCTCGTGCTCGACGCCCCGGCGGTAGCGCATCTGCTCGTAGCGCCCCACCTCGTTCACCGCCTCGGACTTGGGTGCGTGGTATTGGCACCAGACCCAGAACGGGTCACGCAGCACCTTGTCCACCAGCGACGGGCGCAGGCGGGACCGGCCGTGTATCCTCTGGCCGGCGGTGGCGCGGTCGAGCAGCGCGCGCAGGCGGATTTCCGGCCCCTGGAGCGGCAGGGTTAGCTGAATGCGGGCTTCTCCTTGGGATAGTGCGCTTCCATGGCCGAGCGGTAGCGCTCCATGATGATCCGGTTGAGGTCCAGCGGCGGCTGCTGGTCGTCGGGCAGCAGCGGCCGGTACTCCACGTCCCCGATCTCCTCCTTGAAGGTCTCCTTGGCCCGCGCCACCAGTTCCGGGTCCATGAGCAGGTCCACGGCCGAGGCGGCCATGGTCTTGGCGCCGACAACGGCCCCCTTGTGGGCCACGGAGGTGGCCAGGGAGACCCCAGCGCCCCAGTGGTGGTAGGCGATGCCCGGGATGTTGGACGGGAAGTTCACCACGCCGGACGGCACCACCCAGCAGACGTCGCCGGAGTCGTTGGCGGACACGGACTGGACCGCTTCGCGCAGTTGGGCCACCTGCGTGGGCATCCCCGTGGCCTTGACGTTGACCTTGGTCTGGAGGTCGGTGACGAGCTTCTGCTCGGACTCGCTCCACTCCGGCATGCCCACGGCCTCGATGTTGTTCTGGATCACCTCCGCCAGCACCTTGTTGCACCGGGTGGGCGCCACCGCGCTCAACACGTTGACCGAGTAGGAGGTGTCGGTCATGGTGGCCGCACCCTGGGCCACGCGCTTAGCCTTCTCGAACAGGGCGCGGGCCCTCTCCGCGGTGGCCTCGCGGAAGAACCACCAGATGGTGGAGGTGTTGGGGATGACGTTGGGCTGGTCGCCGCCGTTGCTGATGACCCGGTGGCTCCGCTGGGAGGGCTCCAGGTGCTCCCTCAGCTTGTCCCAGCCGATGTCCATCAACACCGCCGCGTCCAGGGCGTCGCGCGCGTTCCACGGCGAGGTGGCGGCGTGGGCGCTCTCGCCCTTGAAAGTGAACTCCGCGGAGATGAGCGCGTACTGCCGCAGGCCGTACACGGTTCCGAGGTTGGAGCCGATGTGATCGTGCAGCGCCACGTCCACGTCCTTGAAGTAGCCGTCGCGAACGAAGTAGGGACGGCTCACGAGCTGCTCTTCGGCCGGCGCGCCGTAGACCCGGAGCGTCCCCTGGATGTCGAACTGCTCCATGGTCTTCTTGACCGCCACCGCCGCGCCGATCATCACCGCCGCGTTGACGTTGTGCCCCTCGGTGTGGCCCGGCGCGCCGTCGACGATGGGTGTCTGCTCGGTCACTCCCGCCTTCTGCGAACTCGACGGCGTTGCGTCGAACTCCGTGTGGAGCGCCACCACCGGCTTGCCCGACCCGTAGGTGGCGATGAACGCCGTGGGCATCCCGGAGATGTTCCGCTCGATCTCGAAGCCTGCCTGCTCCAGGACCTCGGTCATGAGCCCGGTGGTGCGGAACTCCTGCATCCCCAGCTCCGCGAAGTAAAAGATGTTGTCCCCGAGAAGCGCGATGTTGTTCCCGTTCTCCTCGACGGCATCCATGGCGAACTGCTTCTGTCTCGAATCCTGCATGGTTCCTCCCGCGGGCGCGGCGGGCCGGTGCCGCTGATGCGATCCCGGACGGCCGACCCTCATGGCATGCGCGGATCATATTACAAGCAACGTGGCGCGTCGACACCCGCGCCGCCACTCCCGTGAATGAACCTGTGACAACATTGCAGAACCCCATATCGTCATTCCCGCGAAAGCGGGAATCCATGGGTGGGGAGGGGAGACGGCTGTGATACCCCGCCCCCATCCCCTGGATTCCCGCTTTCGCGGGAATGACGGAAGGGGCGGGAATGACGGAGGGGCGGAAATGACGGTAATGGGCCTCGTCGCCGTGCAGTCTTGCCCGACCTTCGCGTACGTTATAAGTTCCCCTCCATGCCGACGAATCGACCCGTCATCCGGGGCGCCGCCACCGCGCTCGCACACACCCCGGGCATGGTCCGCTACGGCTCCAAGCCGTTCCGGGAGGCCAAGGCCGAGCCGGAGTTCCTGGCGGAGCTGACTCGCGGTCTGTGGAGCTACGACGAGGCCTGCCGCTACCTGCCCAACCAAGTGTTCATCGGCAGCCAGGCGCCGGCCCGCCTCTGGGAAGTGGAGCAGCCCTGGTTCGACAAGCTGGCCGACGCGGACGGCGGCGAGCCGCCCTTCGGTCACATCCTGGAGGAACGCCGGTTCCTCGCCCTGCTCGCCTGCGCGGACCCGTTCAAGCACGTCCTCTTGCGGGAACGATTCTGGGAGGAGATGGGTCCCGTGATGGAGGCCGCGCCGCTCACGGCGCCGCTGGCCTCAAGGACGCCCGCGCTGCTCACCGACGCCCAGATGGACACCGAACTGGAGTCCCCGAACTCCCTGCCTCTCTTCACCGCCGGCGAGGGCGCGCCCGTGGGTGTCGTCAAGACGGGCCACTCCGAAGACGAGGCGCTCTCGGCATCCGTGCTGCTGGAAAACCTCTGCTGCAAGGTCTCGGGCACCCTGGCCGTGCACGAGCTGCTGAACCATGTCGACGGCCTCGGCCTGGGCGACGTCGACCTCGTGCTGAGCTGCTCGGAAGAAGCCGTGGGCGACCGCTACCAGCGCGGCGGCGGCAACATGGCCAAGGCCATCGCCGAGTTCGCGGGATGCGACCTTGGCACCGGCATCGACATCAAGGACTTCTGCGCCGCGCCCATTCCCGCCATGGTCATCGGCGCATCCCTGGTGGAGAGCGGCGTGTTCGAGAACGTGGTGGTGGTAGGCGGCGGGTCGCTTCCCAAGCTCGGGATGAAGTCCCTCTACCACCTGGAGCAGGGCATCCCCGTCCTGGAGGACGCGCTGTCCGCGGTGGCCGTGTGGATCGGCCGCGACGACGGCAAGAGTCCGACGGTGAACCTGCAGGCCGTCGGCCGCCATCCCGTCAAGGCCGGCGCCGCCCTCGACAAGCAGTTCAGGGAGCTTGTCCTGGAACCGCTACGGCGGCTAGAATGGGGCGTCGACCGGCTCGACCGCGTGGTGACCGAAGTGCACAATCCGGACATCACGGTGTCCGCCAAGGCCGGCGACGTGGCCGCCCGAAACTACAAGATGATGGCCGCCATGCTTGCCATGGCCAAGGAGATCGACAAGAGCGACATCGCAGGCTTCGCCCGCGCCAAGGGGGTCTGCGGCTACGCCCCCACTCAGGGGCACATCGCGTCTGGTTTCGTCTACGTGCCCCACGCGCTCCGGGAGATGGCCGCCGGCGATATCCGGAACTGCATGCTGGTGGCCAGGGCAAGCTTGTTCCTGGGCCAGATGACCGAGCTGACGGACGGCATGTCGGTGCTGATCGAACGGAACGGAGAGTAGCCGTGATGATCGTAACTATTTGAATTCATTTGCATTTCATGCAAAGGTGATATAGTCCAAGGATTGACCCTTACGAAGCAAGGAGAACTCCCATGTCGGCAGAACCCATCACCCTCAACGGCAAGAAGCTGATCATCCTCGGAGAGCGGGACGGCGTCCCGGCCCCGGTCATCGAGCAGGCCATCGCGGGACTGGGAGGCGAGGTCGCGTACGCCGCCACCCAGTGCTTCGTCTGAACAGCCGCTGGGGCCATGGACCTTGAGGATCAAGGTCGAATCAAGGAACTCGCGGAAGCCCACGGAAAGGATGACCTCGTTGTGCTCCTCGGCGCCCCCACCACCGAGAGCAGCCAGGTCCAGTTCGAGACCGTCACCACCGGCGACCCCTCCTACGCCGGACCCCTCGCCGGCGTGGAACTCGGCCTCCCGGCCTACCACGTCTTCGAACCCAACGTGAAAGCCGCCATCGACCCCGACCAGTACGCCGAAAACATCGAGGTCCTGGAGATGGGGCTGGATGCGGACGCGATCGTGGACGCGTTGGCGGGGATGCGGGCGGGGTAGGCGTGAAGCCGCACTGGCTCGTTGCCGAATCCTCCCAGCCCAGCCTCTTCAACAATCGGAACGGAGACCGCGCTTGATATTCGGACAGTTCTGTCCTAAACATAGACCGTGAAGGGCAGGGAATTCGTCGATCGGGTCTTTGACCTTGGTGGGGTACGCGATGTCGCCGTTCGCATCGACGCCAAGCGCGGCAAGGGGAGTCACATCACGTTGTACTACGGTGGCCGGAAGACCATCGTAAAGGATCGTCGGAAAGAGATCGGCCCCGGCCTTCTCGCCGCCATGATCCGGCAGCTTGGACTCGATCCGAAGGACTTTCGCTAAGGCAGAGGTAAGGATTGTCATGCAGTTTCGTTATCCAGCCAGACTCCAAGCCGACCCTTCGGGCGAAATCGTGGTCTCGTTCAGGGACTTCCCTGAGTGTCTCACGTCCGGCGCTGACCAAGCCGTAGCGCTTATTGAGGCGCGTGACGCGCTTGAAGAAGCCGTCGCCGGGCGTATCGACGATGACGAGCCGATCCCAACGCCGAGCCGACGGCATACCGGCGAACATCTGATCGCCGTACCGCCCGATATGGCGACAAAAGCCGCCTTCGTCCTCGCCTTGCGTGCCAGCGGGCTCTCCCGCAACGCATTTGCACAGCGTCTCGGTGTCGACGAGAAGGTCGTACGCCGGATGCTCGACCCACGGCATCACACGGCCGCCAACCGAATTCACAAAGCGCTACGTGTCCTCGGACAGGAACTCATCGTCGAGTCTCACGCCGCATGACAAGACCACTCGGGGTTGGAGAACCCAAGCTCGGACGAAATCTGTCGGGACGCGGACCGCGCCATGGGCTACGAGATCAACTTCAACCGCTATTTCTACCGGTACAAGCCGCCCCGAACCCTAGCCGGTGATCCTTTCCGCCATTTCAAGATAGCGGCAGAAGGCATTGGCGAGTTGCATCTGCCTCGGGGTGCGGCATTCGGCTTCGAAGAGCTGCGGCGAGCCCACCAGGATCGACAGGCACTTGGCCCTGGATGTGGCGACGTTGAGCCGGTTGAGACTGTAGAGGAATTCCATTCCCCGCGGCGCATCGGCGTGGCTTGACGTGGCGGTGGAGTAGATGGCGATCGGAGCCTCCTGGCCCTGGAACTTGTCCACGGTGCCGACCCGCGCCCCGGGCAGGCGTCGCTGGATCTCGAAGACCTGTGCGTTGTACGGCGTAATGATCACGATGTCGTTCAGCGTGACCGGGCTTTTCCGGCCGTCGCGGTCGATCCAGGTTGCGTTGTCTTCCAAAACGCCGTTCACAAGGGCGCGGAGGACCTCCGCCTCTTCCGGCGAACAGTTCTGATTGCCGTGGTGCTCAACCGGTACATAACGCAGGCCGGAGCCGCGCACCGCCCCCTCCGCGTGGATCACCTGTTGATCGAGGCCGGCCCGTGAACTGAGCTTGCCTTCATAGAAGAGTTCGGACGTGTATGCGGATATGTCGAGATGGAGCCGCCACGTCTCCTGCAGGAACATCCCTTTGTCCGGGGACAGCGTCTTTTCGCCGGCGAGAATATGATCCAGGGCGGACACGTCGGTGCCGTCCGGATGGCTGCCCTGCGTCGGCTGGTCGAGCTGCCGCGGGTCGCCGATGAGCACCACGGTCCGGGCCGCGTGTGAGACGGCCAGCACGTTGGCAAGCGACATCTGCGCAGCTTCATCGACGAACAGGACGTCCAGCGTCTCGAACGCCTCCGGGCGGGACCACAACCAGGCCGTACCGCCTCCGACGGGTACGCCGGCTTCGAGCGCTCCGAAGAGGTCGTTGTTCTTCGTGACAAGAGAAAGACCGTTTCGGGGCTCATCCGTTCCGTCCGCCTTGTGGCAGCATTGCAGGTCCATCCCCGTTTCATCGGCCGCGTCCAGGGCCGCGTCGATCAGGTTGCGGATGACCTTGTGGCTGTTGGCCGTAACCCCAACCGTCTTGCCCTGGCGCACCAGCTCGCAGATCATGCGCGCGCCGGTAAACGTCTTCCCGGCTCCGGGCGGCCCCTGAATCGGAAGAATACCGGAGGTCAGGTGCCCGCATAGCCGGACTGCCGCCTGGACCGTCGTTTCCCCCTGACGGTGCAGCGCTTCCCCGCCAACGCGAGGGACCTCCCGGAGCAGGAGATCGCGCGCGGCCTGGTAAGGCCCCCCGTGGCGCAAGCCGTGCTCCGCCACGTGCTCCCCGATCCGCACGAGCGCGTCCTTCTGGACCTGTGCATCGACATACCGATGGACAAAGACGGCACGGAGGGCGCGTCGTCGAGTTCGAGGGTGGCCTGAAGATTCGCCAGGGCTGCATTCGCATCCGCCAACGCCTCCTGGCGCTCGAATCCATAGAACGGTTCCAATCTCTTGGTGGAGTAGCTCTCCACGCCGGCGCGAACGCCGCGCCGCACGACCTGGTAGAGATCGACGAACAGTCCCGCGCGAAGCATCTGGTCGATCTCTTCCTGCCGGGTGGCGTAGCGGCCCATCAGGCGCTTCAAGGCCGACGGCTCGTAGGGAGCGTAGTGGTAGACGTGCATGCCGGGGAACCGTTCCCAGCGGTCCATGACAAAGTCGACGAAGTTCTCCAGGGCCTGCTTCTCTTCATCTCGCGAGAGGGCCCACTCGCCACAGTACACGGGCTCGCCGGTGTCACCCGTCGATACGTAGCCGAAAAGATATTCGAGGCCGTGCTCACCCACGAACGGATCGCCCTCCAGGTCGAAGAAGACGTCGCCGCCCGACGGCTCCGGAAGGAGGGAAAGGCCGAAACCCGCCTCCACCGGAAGCAACTCGAAAGTACTCTCGCCGGTCTCGCGGGCCTCGAACTGAACCCGTGCCTGCTCGCGGACGCGCCCATAGGCTTCCGGGGAGCCGCGGTCCGGCCTCCAGTCCAACGGCAGAGGCATACGGGCCAAGCCCCGCAACGTAGCAACGCCACGTTGCTTCAACTCGTTGATCTGCAACTTCGAGATCCGCGGCAAGCTCCAGCTCGGAAAGATGGCGGCAATTGAGGTACGCAACCAGGTCGGTGGCGCTGAGTTCCAGGAATTCTTCTGTTCGCTTCATAAAGAATGACCCCGGTCGCGTGGACTCCATGCCTCATCGCTCGGCTTCCATGGTCACGCTTCCATAGTCACGGAGTTTCAGATGGACCGTCCCACCACCCTGTGATAGCCTCTCCCTCGCACCATTACGAGTGCCGTTTTGTCCAAGGAGATCCATCATGGCGAACCACATCGACGGACCCCTCTACTACGAACGCATGGGCCGCACCGGCCCCGTGATGGCGTTCATCCACCCGAACCCGATGGACCAGTCTTGCTGGATCTTCCAGATGGCGCACCTGTCGACGTGGTACCGGTGCATCGCCATCGACATCCCGGGGTACGGGCGGTCGCCGAAGGCGGAGGCGGGGTTGACCATGGATGACATGGCGGAGGCGTGCTGGGAGGCGATCGACGACGCCATGCCCGGGGAGGCCGCCATCCTGGTGGGCTCTTCGGTGGGATCGGCCATCGCCCCCTACATGTATCACCAGCGCCCGGACCGGACGCCGGCGATCATCCTGTCGGGCAAGGGGTATTCGACCGACAAGAGCAACTTCCAGCGGCGCATCGAGACCTACCGCGCCAACGGCATCGGCTTTCGCTGGAGGTACACGTTCGAGGACCTGAGCCCAGCGTTCCGCGCCACGCCACTGGCGCATTTCTTCGCCAACCTGTTCACCGAACGCAACGAGTTCGCGGACGTGGACACGATCTGTCACCAGTTCGGGGCACTTCAGGAGCAGGAGCCCGAGGGCCATTACTCCGGCATCGGGTGTCCGGTCACCATCCTCACCGGCAGCGAGGACAACGCCCACCCGCGCTCGTTCGCTTTGCAGGAACAGATACCGGGTTGCGAGCTCAAGGTGTTGCCCGGCGCCGGCCACGCTTGCCAGATGGAGCAACCCTGGCTGTTCGATCGCTTCATGATCGAGTTCCTTACCAGGCACGGCCTGTTTCCCGAGAGCCCGAAGCCGGCTGTTCCCGGCTTCTGAACTGGAGCCGGCACGCTCGGCGAGTTGTTCTGACGTCGAAATCTACAGATCGCATGGAGATTGACCATGGCCAAACACATTGACGGACCGCTCTACTACGAGCGCATGGGCCGCACCGGCCCCGCGATGGCGTTCATCCACCCGAACCCGATGGACCAGTCTTGCTGGATCTTCCAGATGGCGCACCTGTCGACGTGGT
>JAJDXX010000196.1 GCA_022823055.1 Candidatus Binatia bacterium
GGATCCCCCTCGTGCTGCACGGCGTGGGGCTTTCCATCGGCACGGACGCGCCCCTGGACGAGGCCTATCTCGACGCGGTGGCCGAGACCATCGAGGACCTGAAGATTCCGTCCTACAGCGAGCACCTCGCCTGGACCAAGGTTCCCGGCATCGACCTCGCCAACCTGCTGCCCGTGCCCAAGACCCGCGCCGCCGCGGACATGCTCATCCCCAAGATCCAACGGGTTCAGGCGCGCTTGCCGGTCCCCTTCTCCATCGAGAACATCTCGTACGTCTTCGACTTCCCGGACGCGGAGATGAGCGACGCCGAATTCTTCAACCTGCTGTTCCGCGAAACCGGCGTGGGGATGCTGCTGGACGTCGAGAACCTGTTCGTCAACGCCTCGAACCACGCCGTCGACCCGCTGGCCTTTCTCGACCAATTGCCCGAGGGCGTGGTCACCGGGATGCACGCGGCCGGGGGACCCCTCATCCGCCGGCCCTACCTCGATGTCCCCTTTCAGGCCGACAACCACAGCCACCCGGTGCCGCAACAGGCACTGGACCTGCTGGAGTACGCCCTCGACCGGCAGCGTCCCCGGACGGTGATCCTGGAGCGCGACAACGACTACGAGCAGGGTGACGAGCTTCTGGCGGATGTGACGCGCATCCGCCGGCAGGCGGCCAGGGCCGCCTCTGCAACGGAAGGGAGCGTGACCGATGTACCGGCTTATTGACAGGCAGACCCATCTGCTGCGGCATCTCACCAGCCCAGCCCTCATCTTCGGCACGTCCGAACTCGATTCCGCGGCCCGAGACCCCGAGCTCCGGGGCATGGACGTGGGACGGCTCCGGTTGGAGGCGGAGTTCTCCTACAACAAGCGCATGACGCGCATCCGCCAGACGTTCGAGCGTACCGCCACGCTTCTGGGACACGGGTTCTCGACCCTCACCCGCGACTATGCCGCGGCGTGCCCGCCGCTGACCTATGAGCGCTACCCGGACGCCGAACGCTTCTTCGAACGGTTTCTCGCGCCGGACGCCCTCGAACGTCCGCGGCCGCCCTGGGCCGCGGACGTGGCCGCCATTGAGCTGGCCCTGGCGCGAGCGCGGACCATGCGCCCCGCGGCCATGGAGGGCGAAGCGTTGGCGGCGCGTCCGCAAGCGCCCGGATTCTGGTACCGCGCGCATCCATGCGCGGGCCTTGTGAGGTGCCGCTACGACGTTCGTGCGCTGTTCGAGCCCGCCCGATCCCGGGAGCCGGTCACGGAACGCACGGTACACATGGTCGTGCTCGCGGCTCGTGGACGGCGGCGTCCCAAGGTCCTGGAGCTGGCACCGGAGGCCTTCGCGCTCCTGGAAGGCTCCCGCGAATGGCGCCCGCTGGGGCCTGCTGGAGCCCGGACCCATGACCACGCGGTCGATGCAGTGACGAGCCCGGCGGGCGGTGAGGCAGGCGGTCCGGCGCGGGAGCCGAAGTGCCCCGCCACGGACGATGACGAGGATCGCAGGGACCTGATCAAGCAGCTTGCTGCGCAAGGTCTCGCGCTGGTGAGCGTCGATGATACCCGCGACCCCGCACAGGCTTGAGAACCGCGGTCCAGCCGGTGGGCGCGCCCGGCGCGCGGGAACTCCCGACCGGCCGAAACCGCACGCGGCGAACGCCGGCGACCCGGTAGAGGTCCCGCCGAAGCCCGTCGAAACGGAAGACGCCGAGTTCTCGCTCGCGTCGGTCGCGAAGCACGTATTCCGCAACAAGGCTGTATTCGGACCGTTGGTGGCGGCGTCCTTCTTCGTCAACCTCCTGGGCTACATCTACCCCTTCGCTTTCCTGATCATCATCGACAAGGTCCTGTCCAACCGGGGCGCCGCCACCCTCGACGTCATCATCGTGAGCCTCCTCTTCTTCCTGCTGTTCGAAGCCGTACTGCGCGCGGCGCGCCACCGTGCGCTGCGCGGGGCCGTGCGGGATATGGACCGTACCCTGCTGTCGCGGCTCGTTCGGCACTCGTTGGAGCTTCCGGCCTCCTTCTACCTTCGCAACACCCCGGTGGAAACCCTCTCCCGCATCGAGGAACTTCAGCAACTGCGCCGGTTCCTCACCAACGCCGTGGTGTTCGTGTTCGTCGACATCCTCTTCGTGCTCGCCTTCCTGGCGTTGATGCTGCATTTCAGCCTGACGTTGTCGATGATCATCCTGGCCTCCCTTCCGCTCTACATCGCTCCGGCCTTCGTGGTGATGCCCACGCTACGGCGATGGAGCCGCCAGACCCGCAGCAGCCGGCGGGAAAGCAACGAGGCGGTGCTGGACACCTTCACCGGCATCGAGACTGTCAAGGGCATGAACGAGGTGAAAGCTCAGGAGGAGTTTCTCGTCGACCGGGTGGACGCGGCGGTGGCGTCGGAGGAGGATACGCAAGACCTGCGTGAATCCACGACCCAGTACAACCAGTTCGTGAACCGCTTCGCCACCGCCGGCCTGCTCTGGTTCGGCGCCTCCATGGTGCTGGACGGCCAGCTCACCCTGGGGCAGCTCGTGGCGGTCAACCTCGTCAACATGCGCTTTTCCCAGCCCATGATGCGCCTGTGCCTGTTCGCGTATGACTTCGGCCGGTCACGGGGCCTGGTGAAGGAACTGGGCACCGTGCTGAACGAGGAGACGGAGCGCGGGGGCGGCCACCTGGTGCAGCTGCCCGCGTTCAACGGGGGCATTCGTTTCGAAGACGTCCGCTTCCGCTATCCGGACACCGACCGGAACGCGCTCGACGGGGTGACCTTTGAGGTCGCGCCTGGCGAAACCGTGGGCATCGCGGGTCCTTCGGGCTCGGGCAAGAGCACGGTCAGCCGCCTGGTTCAGAGACTCTACCTCGCCAACGAGGGGCGTGTGCTCCTGGACGGTGTGGACGCGGCCATCATCGACCCGGCCTGGCTGCGCGGCCACATCGGAGCGGTGGAGCAGGACTATCCGATCTTCCGGCGCAGCATCGCCGACAACATCGCGCTGGGGCCGGGCGAGCGCCAGATGCCGCGCGTGACCGCGGCGGCCAAGGCGGCATGCACCCACGAGGTCATCACCCGCATGCCCAAGGGTTACGCCACCCGCATCGGCGCCCGCGGGAGCCTTCTCTCGGGCGGTGAACGGCAGCGGTTGGCGCTGGCCCGCGCGCTGTTCCATGCGCGCACGCTGCTCATTCTGGACGAAGCCACAAGCGCGCTGGACAAGCAGGACGAGCTGCGCATCCAGCAGAACCTGCAGGCGCTGGCGGAGGGACGCACGGTCATCGTCATCGCTCACCGGTTGTCCGCGCTGCGCCACGTGGACCGGGTCCTTTGTCTGGACCGGGGGAAGATCACCGAGCAGGGAACGCCCGCGGAGCTGGCCCGCGGCAACGGTTACTTCGCCGACATGGTGCGCCGGGAAACGGAGATGTTACGGGTCCTGGCCGGGCAGGGCCTGGCGGCGGTCGCGGCGCCGGGAGAATGATTGGAGAAGGTCATGGACCTGGGCATCAAAGGCCGGAACGCGCTGGTCTTCGGGGGATCTCGCGGCATCGGCCGGGCCGTTGCCAGAGTGCTGGCATCCGAGGGCGCGAACGTGGCGGTGTGTGCGCGCAAGGAATGGGCGGCGCGACGGGTCGCGGCCGAGGCCGCGGAACAAGGCGTCAAGGCCTTGGGCTACCCGCTGGAGGCGTGGGACGAAGCATCGGCCGGCGCTCAAGTGGAGCGGGTCACGCACGACTTCGGCGCCATCGACATCCTGTTCGGCATCGTCCGGCACACCTTGCGGGACGATGGACGGAGCAACCCGGGAGCGCCCCGTTGGAGCGCAAGGCTGGACGACGGATTCCTGCGTTTCAGGGCGCTCACGGAGGCGCTCCTTCCCGGCATGCGGGCCCGGCGTTGGGGGCGCGTCCTGTGGATGGTTCCATGGCCGGAAAACCGGAGCAGCGTCGAGGGAGGTGTCCGTGCCGCCACCGCCGGCGCGCTCACGGCTTGGCTGCATTGCGTCGCCGCGGAGGCGGCCCGGGACGGCGTAACCCTCAACGTCCTGAAGCCTCCGCCCTTTTGGCGGCGCCCCGCGCCCACGGCTGGCGTGCGGCCCGAGTCGGATCCCGCAACGGGCGGGGTGAGTCCGCCGCTTGCAGGGACGGGTCCCGAGGACAGGGGCCCGTCCCGAGCGAGTGAAGTGATTTCGGCTGGAGAAGTGGCCGCGGTGGCGGCCTTCCTCCTCAGCGACCTTGCGCGGGGCGTGTGCGGCAGGACCCTGAAGATGGGCGCCGCCACGGCGGTGCGGCGGCGTCCGAACGAAGCCGGGGCGTGACGGGACCCCGCGTCAGTAACCCTGCTCCAGCACCCAGTTGGCGATCTCCAGCCGGCGGGCGAACCAGACGCCGGTGAAGCCCTTGGCGTACTTGATGAACTCGTCGATGATCCTGGTGCGGTAGGGCACGCCGGAGACGAACGGATGCAGGTTGAACGCGAAGAACTTGGGCGCTCCCTGCTCGCCCTCCCAGTAGAGGTAGTCGAACTGGTCCTTCATGATCTGCAGCAGGTCCCGAGGCGTGCGTCCGCCGCCGTAGGTGGAGTAGTCGTTGCACCCCGGCACGTTGTAGGGCACCACGGCGACCTTGCGGCCTCCGGCCTCGACCGTGTACGGGATATCCGAGTTGAGCGGGTCGGCCCACCACACGAAGCCGGCCTCCGCCACCAGGTCCAGGGTGTTGTCGGTAGAGGCGTGACCGGGCGACAGATAGCCGGTGGGGGGCGCGCCCAGCACGTTCTTGAACGCGGCCACCGTGTCCTGGATGGACTTCCGCTCTTCCTCCCGCGTGTACATGAACGCGTATTCGTGCTCGTAGCACTCCGAGGAGAACTCGTGCCCCTGGGCCTGGAACTCCTTGCACTCGTCGGGGAACTGCTCCACCTTCTTGCCGTTCATCAGGAAGGTGACCTTGAGGTCGTGCCGCTCGAACATGTCCATGATGCGCCAGATGCCGACCCGGTCGCCGTACTCGCGCTCGGTGACCGCGGCCATGTTCTGCTTGAACACCGCATTTTCCGGCGGCAAGGGGTGGCTCACGCGCTGGAGCGAGCCGCGGGTGGCGTAGTTGTCCGGCCACACTTCCCACGGGATGATGAAAGTAACGCAAATCTTGGCGTTGTCCGGCCACTGGATGGGGCGCGGTCTGGGCATGGTGCAATCTCCTCTCGTGCGATGTCGCTGAAGGTCTGTGCGCGGAGCTGGGAAGCAACGCGGTTTCAAATATAGCCAGCACGGATTCGTTGGGCAAACTACCGTGAAGACGGTCGGGGTTTAGCTACATTTGTTCAAGAACTGTTGATTTTCATCGCAACAGCGGTCACAGTTTCCGCAAGGAGAGCGATCATGGCGGACGGAGCAGAGGAACGCATCACCCGGCTGGAGACGGCCTTTGAATCAACTCTGCCGCACTTGGCCACAAAGGCGGATATCGCCCGGCTGGAGGCGGCCTTTGAGTCGACTCTGCCGTACCTGGCCACAAAGGCGGACATCGCCAAACTGGAAAGCAAGATGGCATTGGGGGGCGTTTCCATACTTGCGGCCCTTCTCGCCATCATCGTGAGGCTGTTCACGTAGTCCAGGGGACAGAACCGCGTATTTCATGAAACGGCGCACGATCGTAAAGTGCTTTCGCCGCCGAGGTCCGGTCCTGGCGGTCCTCGCTTCGGCGATCATGGCCGTTTTCGGTGCGCTGCCCACCTCCCCGGCCCAACCACTCACCCCCGACCGGGCGGCCTATCAGTCCTTTGTGCGGGAATTCCGCTCGGTGGCGCTGCGGCGCGGCATCCCGGAAGCGCTCTACGACCGGGCGTTTCGGGGCCTCACCCCGGACCCGGAAGTCATCGAGAAGAACAACCGGCAACCGGAGTTCGTGCTGCCGGCGTCCCAGTACGTGGCCCTGGTGGTAACCGATACGCGTGTGAACGACGGTCGCGTCAAGCTGTCGGAGCTTACCGCCGACCTGGAGCGAATCGAGCGGCGGTACGGGGTGGACCGCCACGTGCTCGCGGCCATCTGGGGCCTGGAGACGCTGTACGGCAAGCTGCGCGGCAAGCGCAACGTCATCCGCTCGCTCTCCACCCTGGCCTACAAGGGACGCCGGGCCAAGTTCGGACGCAACCAGTTGCTGGCTGCCCTCGACATCCTCAAGGCGGGTGACATCACCGTGGAGCGCATGACCGGTTCATGGGCGGGCGCCATGGGCCACATGCAGTTCATCCCCACGAGCTACAAGGCCTACGCCGTGGACTTCACCGGCGACGGCAAGCGCGACATCTGGGACAACCCGCGGGACGCGCTGGCATCGGCGGCCAACTACCTGCGCGGCAACGGGTGGGTTCCGGGCAGACCTTGGGGCCACGGAGCCGTCCTCCCGGAAGGGTTCGACGCCGGGCTGGCCGGCAAGCAGGGAGAGCGGACCATCCGGCAATGGCAGGAACTGGGACTACGGCGGGCGGACGGCGGTGCGTTCCCGCATCCCGAGGAGCGGGCGTTCCTCGACCTTCCGGCGGGAATTCGGGGGCCTGCCTTTCTGCTGCGCGCGAATTTCCGCGCGATCATGCGTTACAACCCGGCGCACAAGTACGCGCTGGCGGTGGGGCACCTCTCCGACCGTTTGCGCGGCCAGGAATCCGCCCTTGCCTGGCCGGACGGCATCGGCCCCATCGCCGAATCGGAGCGCAAGGAGCTGCAACGCCTGCTGGCGGCGCGGGGTTACAACATCGGCGAGATCGACGGCATCATCGGCCCGAAGACGCGTGCGGCCATACGGGATTTTCAGGCGAAGAAGGGACGGCGCGTGGACGGATTTCCGCGGCGGAAGATTTTGGAGTTGCTGCGATTGGATGCGCGGGGTGGGGGCGCACAGGCACGCCCGGACTGAGGTTGTGGTTCCGGTACGGCGCAGCGGCAGGGATCCAGGGTTGTGACACCTGGCAATTGAATCGGGGTTGCGCACCCGTGTTGCGTGTCCTATCGTCGGCAAGACGTGATGCGAAGGGCGCGGCTCGCCGGCCAGACAAATGAACAACTGGAGATTGAAATGCCGCTAGCGAAGCTGGATGGAGTGGACATCTACTATGAGAGGGAGGGCGCGGGAGAGCCGGTGCTTTTTGTCCCCGCCTCCTGGTGGCCGTTGGATCCCTGGAAGCTCCAGGTGGTGCCGGCCCTGAGCCGGCGCTGGGAGACCGTCATCATGGACTGCCGCGGCACCGGTCGCAGCAGCGCGCCGGAGGACGGCTACACCGTGAGCCGGTTCGCCGAGGACTGCGCGGCGTTGCTGGCGCATCTCGGCATCACGCGCTGCCACGTGGTGGGGTTCGCCATCGGCGGCCAGATCCTCCAGGCCCTAGCCATCGCCCGCCCGGACCTGGTGGCCACGCTCACCATGACAGCCACCGGCCCGGGCTCCCGCAACCTGGTCGGCGCGCCGCGAGAGGTGTCCCCGGAAACCCACGCCCAGATGCGGGAAATGGGGTTCGAGCAGTACATCAAGTCGCACGTGGACAACGACGGGATGGCGTTCAACCCGACCTTCTATCACGCCAACCGTGTGGCGGCCGCCGCGCTCGCGGACGCTTTGTGGTCCGGCCAGTCCACCGTGGAGATGTTCCGCCGCCATGAGCGCGCACGCCTCACCTGGGACGCCCTGGCCGCGGCGCCACAGGTCCGGGTGCCCTCGCTGGTGTTGTGCGGCGAGGACGACAAGGTGGAACGGCAAGGCAGCACGCCGGTGGACACGGCCCGACGACTGGGACAGGCAATCCCCGGGGCGGAGCTGGCTCTCATGCCGGGCGTGCGCCACATGACCTTCTGGGACGGCACCAGCGCCATCGACGCGCTGGAGGATTTCCTGGCGCGTCATCCCATCGGATAGGCGGCTACCCTTCCGGAGGCCCTCATGCTCCAGGTCAAGGAACTGCAGAAGATCTTCAGGGTCGGCGGCAACGAGGTGGCGGCCCTCGGCGGCGTGACGCAAGGGGTCGAGGAGGGCGAGTTCTTCGTGCTGCTGGGGCCCAGCGGCTCGGGCAAGACCACGCTGTTGCGCTGCGTGGCCGGGCTGGAGACGCCCGACGGCGGCGAGATCGAGATCGACGGCACCACCGTCTTTGCCGGAAGCCAGGGAATCTCCGCGCCCCCCGAGGACAGGAAGATCGGCATGGTCTTCCAGTCCTATGCCATCTGGCCTCACATGACGGTCTTTCAGAACGTGGCGCTGCCGCTCACGCGGGGGCGCAAGAAGATCGACAAGTCCCTGGTGCGGGAGCGCGTCCACGAGTCGCTGAAGCTGGTGCAACTGGAGGACTACGCGGAGCGCCCGTCGCCACTCCTGAGCGGAGGCCAGCAACAGCGGGTGGCGCTGGCGCGCGCCCTGGCCGTGAACCCCAAGCTGCTGCTCATGGACGAGCCCTTGAGCAACCTCGACGCGCGCCTGCGGGAGGAGATGCGGGTGCAGATCCGCGAACTGGCCAAGCGCCTCAACATCACCGTGCTGTACGTCACCCACGATCAGGTGGAGGCCATGGTGGTGGCGGACCGCATCGCGGTCATGAGCCTGGGCGCCATCGTATCCGTGGGCTCGCCGGAAGAGCTCTACGAGGGACCGGCGAACCGGGTAGTGGCCGAGTTCTTCGGTTCCATCAACTGGCTGGACGGGGAGACCAGGGCCGAGGGAGCGGTGGAAACGCGGTTGGGCACGCTCAAGACCCCGCACACGGACCGGCCGGGCCTCACCGGGACCCTGGGAATCCGCCCGGAGGATCTGGAGATGAGCGCTGCCCCCACCGGGCGGGACAACGAGTTCCCCGGAGAGCTGGTGTCGCGCACGTACCTCGGCGACCTGTTCGTCCATGAGGTGCGCGTGGCCGGGACGTTGCTGCAGGTCAAGACCATGGACAAGGCGCCCGTCAGCGACACCGTCTATGTCACCTTGCCGAAAGAGCGCCTCAAGTTCTTTCCCCAATCAGCCTAGCCCGACCGGGGCACCGGCTGCGCCCGCGGAAGGTCTCCCGGTGGCTTCCCGTGGGGCAGGCTCCCGCGCGCTCACGTCGATGGCGCGAACAACTCGTCCACGCTCAACCGGCGAGTAGTCACTGCCTGCTCCGACGCGTAAAGCAGCATGGTGTCCAGGGCGTGGCGTTGGGCTTCCATCGAGTACGGGAACGGGTCCCGTCCCAGCACCTTCTCGTCCGCCTCGATGGCTTCGCCGTACCACGCAAGGTAGGAGCGGCGCGGATCGCGCATGTATTCGAGGCCGCGGACCTTCGCTTCCTCGAAAGCCTGCAACAGGGTTTCGGCCACCCAGGGATGCCGCTTGAGGACTTCGTCCTTGATGACCACGGTGTGGCGGAGGGGATAGATTCCCGTGCGACGGTAGTAGTCTGCCTCCACCTCCCGGTAGTCGGGCCAGAGCCGGCGCCCCGCGCTCTTGCCGGCGCGGAACGCCGATCCAATGGTGGGCAGCATGTAGGCGTCTATCTCGCCGGCTTCCAGCATCTCGGTGACGCGGCGACCGGCGGGAGCCTGCTCGACGTGCAGCCACTCCGGCGGCTCCCAAGGCGAAACCTGCTCCTTGGAGTTGGTGATCCACTGCATCTCGCCGGGAGCAACGCCGTGCTCGTGCTTCAAGACACCGCGCATCCACACGGCGATGGGATTGAAGTGGGCCTGGAGCCCGATGCGTTTGCCGCGCAGGTCCTCGGGACGTTCGATGCCGGCCTCGGAGTACACCACCACCGCGCCGTGACAGAACTTCACGTGGGGAAATACCGGGATCGCGGTCACCGGCACACCGCGGCTCTTCCACCCCAGGAAGACGCCCATCTGCAACTCACACACGTCGAACTCCAGACTGCGCGTGAAGCGCGCATGGCGCTCGGGAGAGGCCAAGGGGATCACCTCCAGGTCGATTCCCGGGGTGGCCACCTTGCCCTCGACGAGAAAGCGGGTGCGGTCGTAGTCGCCGCAGGAGAGCGTCAATCGCAGGTTCGCCATGGCGGACACATACACCAGGGACCGGCGCCTCACAAGACACGCCTGTCCCCCGCGGCGGAGGCGGTCCGCGACGCGGTTGACGGTCGCCAGCCGTTGTTGATAGTGACGGTGAGCAACGCGCGGCCTGTACGGGAACGGTGTCGGTCAGAGACTGGACCCCCCGAAACGTCATTCCCGCGGAACAGGCTGTGTCAAAACTCCGCTCGGAATAGAAACGACACCCACGACCTGAAACGTCATTCCCGCGGAAGCGGGAATCCAGGGGTGGAGAGGGGTCCAATGGGCGGGTTTCCCCACCCCGCGCCGGGCGGGTTTCCCCACCCCGCGCCGCATGGATTCCCGCTTCCGCGGGAATGACGTTTCGGGGGGTTGGTGCTATTTCGTGTTCGAGCAGAGTTTTACACAGCCTGTTCCGCGGGAATGACGTTTCGAGGGGTCTGTGCCTCATGCGTTTTGACACAGCCTGGAGAGTGGAGACGACGTATTCGCAACGTCTCCGCCTGAAGAGTTTTGACACGGCCTGTTCCGCGCGGATGACGTTCGGGGTGTCGCAGGGCAAGCGCGAATGACCAAGAAAGGCCAACGTTATGGGTAAGCAGTTCTTCGAGTTCATGACGCACTGGGATTCGCCCCGGCCCATCTGGTTCAAGCGGGACGAGGACGAGCTGATCGGCACGCAACGGAGCGGCGGTCGCCCCATGCCGCGGATCAAGCCGTTCGACCTGGTGAACGGAACCACGAACCGGCCGGGCGTGAAGCCGCCGGTGCTGTGGCAGGGACAGGACGGCATCATCGAGGCCCATGTGCTCGACGGTCCGGAACCCGTCTTTCACCGCCCGGCGGACTACGACGTGCTCGTGTTCCAGTTCACCGGCAACGGCGCAGCGGAGACGGAGTTCGGCGAGTTTCATTTGTCGCCGGGCCACTCGATGCACGTGCCCGCGGGCGTGTCTTACCGGATGATCGGGGCGCCGGGCTGCCGGCAACTGGTGGTCAAGGCGCACAAGCCCGTGCGCACGACCCTCGACCCCGAGAACCCGCTGACGCGGACGGAGTTCCGCGCCCATGCGGCCGGGGAGCCGCCGGAACCGGGGGCCGTCGCCATTCCGCCGCGCACGGGCCGGATTCTCGAGGTCACGGACTTCTGGGACCCGGCGCTGGAGCCCATCGTCATCGAGCGCGACCACGCCGGTCTTGTGGGCTGCGTCACCTTCGAGCGCGGCAAAAGCCGGGAAGTCACCGTGATGCGCGTGTTCGACTACTTCACCGGCATGACCGGCAAGGGCGGCGGACCGGGCCCGCAGCAGTACGAGAGCGAGGACTTCCGCACGGACACCTACAACACCATCGGACAGCAGAACGGCTTCCACCGTGGCATGGACGACGACGAGATCTGGTTCCAGTTCCGCGGCCACGCCACCAATGATACCGAATGGGGCGTGCACGAGCTGGATCCGGGCGAGATGGGCTACGTGCCCCGGGGCATCGCTCACCGCATCACGGGCGGCGAGGGCTTCCTCCGCTACGTCTTCTATTTCCGCCACCCCATGCACCCCCAGGCGGACTCCTCCGGGCCGCGAACCGGTACGGAATTCGAGGTGGAGGCGGTCTACTTCGAGGAGTTGCCCCCGCTGGCCGAAGCCAAGGCCAGGGAGGCGGCGAACCCGAGACGCGGTTGATGCCTCGGTTGACAGGCACTTTGAGGGGCCTATAATCCGCTTCGTCCTGAGCGTAGCGCGGCGAAGTCGAAGGACACCATTCAAATTTGCGAATCGAAAGAGCGATACCATGGCTGACACCGGACTGATTCCTTCCCTCTCCCTTGCCGAACGGGACCGCCGGCACAAGCTCGTGCGCGAAAAGATGGCCGCGGCGGGCCTGGATGTGCTGCTGCTGCCGGCCAACACCAGCCGCTGGGAGCAGGTCATGGCGGACTCCCGCTACGTGACCGGCATCGGCGGGTTCGCCACGGAGGTGTTCACCGTCTTTCCGGCCGAAGGGCCGCTGACCGCGTACGTGTTCAACCGCGCGAACTGGTGGAAGCGAGTGCAGGACTGGGTCGAGGACGTGAGGGACGGGCGCAACCGCTGGGCCGAAGACGCGGTGTCGCGGCTGCGGGAGCTGGGCTTCAAGAACGGCCGCCTGGGCATCTCCGGCCTCTCGGGCCTGATCCGCACCCCGGACGGCATCGTCGCCCACACCACGGTGGAGGCGCTGCGGCAGGCGTTTCCCGACGCCGAACTGGTGAACGCCACGAGCCTTATGCAGGAGGTCCGCGCCATCAAGAGCGCCGAGGAGATCGGCTGCATGGAGCGCTCCATGCAGATCATCGAGCGCATGATCGAAGCCATGACCGAAGGGGCGCGGGAAGGCGTGTCCGAGAAGGAACTCTACGCGGACATGGCCCACGTGATGCTCCGCGCCGGCGGCGAGCTGCCGACGCTCTTCTTCCTGGGCTCGGGACCCGCCCAAACCCAGAGCTCCTTCGTCCCCACCAACCGCGTCATCCGGCGCGGCGACCGCATCGTCAACGAGATCGAGGCCAAGTACGCCGGCTACGCCGCGCAGGCCGTGCGCCCCATGCTGTTGGGCGAGCCCGACGCGACGTTCCGGGAGCTGATGGACATTTCGTGCGCGTGCTTCCACGCGATCCTCGGCGCCATGAAGCCGGGAGTCACGTTCGGGACGCTGTTCGATACGTACATGAAGACGGTGGAGGAACACGGCGACGGCAAGTACATGTGGAGCCACCCGATGATGCACGCCCGCGGATTGGGTGACGACGGACCCGCGCTCATGGGCGATGCCGACGTGGAACGGTTCCAGAAGATCCAGCTCGCCGCCGGCATGGTGTTCATCCTGAAACCGCGCATCCGCATGACCGAGGGCAAGGACCACACGAGCATCGGCGACACCGTGGTGGTGACCGAGGACGGCGCCCGCCGGCTGGGGTCCAGCAAGCTGGAGCTGATCACCGTGTCCTGACGGGGCTGTCACGGCAATCCACGAGTCTCATGGAATTCGGCCTGCTGCTGCACACGCGCGACCTCATCCGGAACCACGGTCCGGCCTCCTTCGACACGCTTTGGGAACAGGCGGAGCAGGCCGAG
This sequence comes from Candidatus Binatia bacterium, assembly GCA_022823055.1. GTDB lineage: Bacteria > Desulfobacterota > Binatia > UBA9968 > JAJDTQ01 > JAJDTQ01. The sequence goes on from JAJDXX010000196.1 coordinate 13,123, forward strand.
GCCGCGGGATACGACCACATCTGGCTGGGGGACAGCGTCACGATCCTCAACCGCGCGCGGGGCGACGCCCTCACGACCATGGCCGCGCTGGCGTGCAAGACCGAGCGCATACGGCTCGGCGCCGTGCCTTTCCTGGGCGCGCTGCGCAACCCCGTGCTCCTCGCACATACCCTGGCCACCGTGGACGTCATCTCCCAGGGCCGCGTGATCCTGGCCGTGAGCGTGGGACCGACGCGCGACTACATCCAGCGCCAGTTCGAGGCGTGCGGCGTGCCCGCGGGCGAGAAGGCGGGCCGCTTGAGCGAGACCATCACGCTCATGCGGCGGCTCTGGACGGAAGAGTCCTTCGCCTACGAGGGCAAGTACTTCCGCTTCGAGGAGATCGGCATCCTGCCCAAGCCGGTGCAACAGCCCGGCATCCCCATCTGGATCGCGGCCGACCGGAACGAGACCGGCTTCAAGCGCGTGGGCCGGCTCGCGGACGGGTGGGTGACCCTGGTCTCTTCCCTGGACGATTTCAGCGAAAACCGCCGCAAGATCGAGCAATACGCCGCCGCCAGCGGCCGGGCCGGCGCCGTGGGCACGTCCGCCCTCTACGCGACGCTGCGCATGGACCGTGACGGCGATGCCGCCCGTACCGACGGCTGGGCGTGGATGGAGGCCTTCTTCCGCCAGCCCAAGGCCAGGCTCGAATACCACCTGACCATCTTTGGAACACCCGACGAGTGCGCCGAGCGGCTGCGCGGATACGCCCGGTGCGGGCTCACGGCGCTGATCATTCGCATCGCGTCCGACGACCCGGCGGAACAGACCCGGTTGATCTTCGAGGAATTACGCCCGCGGCTCGCGTGAGCGGCGGATGGCGAGCGCATCGGCGGCGCAGGTCACAGGAGGCAGCGGCATCACATGACGGTCCTGCTTAAAAGCTCCGAAGTCGCGGACCTCGTAGACCTCAAGACCGCCATGGCTGTTCTCGAAGAAACCTACGTCGACCAGGCCAACGGCCAAGTCAAGGCCATTCCGCCCTTGCGCCTCATGGACCGCGGCATTCGCCTGGTGGCAGGCGGTCTCGACGGGCCGGACCGGGTGGGAGTCCGGCTCAGTCCCACGGGCGGCGACGCCGTGGCGTTGCTCTACGAAATGAGTTCGGGCAGACTCCTTTCGCTCATGAACTACCCCTTCAGCGAACTGCGCATCGCCGCGACCGTGGGGCTGGCGCTGGACCGCCTCGCTCCACCCGACAGCAAGTCGGCCGCGCTCATCGGCAGCGGCCGTCTCGCCCCTTCCCTGCTCCAGGCGGCCATCGGGCTGCGGCCCATCGAACGCGTACGCGTCTACAGCCGCGGCGCGGAGCGGCGGGAAGCGTTCGCGCGGCAGGCTTCAGGCGACTTCGGCATCGACGTGGCGGCGGTTTCCGACCCGGGCGAGGCCTTGGCCGATGCGGACATGGTGCTCGTGAGCACCAACTCGCCGGAGCCGGCCCTGCGCGGCGCGTGGCTGCGGCCGGGGCAGCCCGTCTTCGGCTGCGGCCGCCCCAACGAATTCGACGACGACACCTATCTCGGGGCGGCGCTGATCGTGGTGTCGAGCAAGACCCATGAGCTGGGGTACTACGACACCCGCCTCGACCAGCCGCTCATCCGGCTCTCGCGGGAGGAACGGATAGCCTGGGACGACGTCATGGAACTGGGTCAACTGGTGACCCTCGAAGGACCGCCACCAAGCCTGAACGACGGCTTCGCGGTTTTCAGGGAGTCCCAGGGAGGGTACAGTGATGTGGCGTTGGCGAGCTTCGCCTACGAAGAGGCCGTGCGCCAGGGGCGCGGACAGATCATCGTGCTGGATTGAAATCACGGCGGCCATCCCCGGGAAACGCGGGTGCTGGCCCGTCCAAGGAGGAACCCATGAGGAACTTGCGTCAGGGAACCATGAAGGCAGTGCTCGTCGCCGCGTTGCTATGCCTTGGCATGGCGGCGGGCTCCAGCCCGGCCGCGGCAGCCGACAGGACCGCCGCGCTCGACGAGTTGATCAAGGCCGCCAAGGCCGAGGGCGGGACGCTCATCGCCCACTCCATCCTGGAGGACGTCCGGGCAAGACAGGCGGTCCTCGCGGCGATGAAAAAGATGTACGGCATCGACGTGAAGTGGGAGTACGTCGACTTTCCCAACCAGAACCGCTTCGCGGCCCGGTTGATGAAGGAAGCCAAGGCAGGCCGCCAACCCTCGACGGACGTGTTCAACGGCACCCAGTCCACCATCCCGCGGCTTCTCAAGGCCAACATGCTGGCGGAAGTGAAGAACTGGCGGGATCTCTATCCGCGCCTCCCCGAGGACGCCATCGTCCCCGGAGGCGGCGCCATCCCCGAGCATACCCGCATCGGCGGCTTCGCCTACAACACGCGGCTGGTGCCCAAGGACAAGGTGCCGCAGAAGCTCGACGATCTGCTGGACCCCTTCTGGAAGGGCAAGCTGGCCTCCACCACCTATGCGGCGGTGTGGGACCGCGCGAGCGTGAGCGAGCAGGGCACCTTTGACGCGGAGAAGGCGGCGCGCATCCGCACGCTGTTGTCGGCCCTGGTGCAGAAGGGACACATCGTCGGCCTCATCGGCTGCGGCGACGAAAACCGCATCGCCAGCGGAGAGTTCGTCGGGCTGGCGATGATGTGCAGCGCCAACAACGTCTGGAAGGGCGCGGCCAAGGGCGCGCCGCTGGAGATGGCCTACATCGAGGAGACCAGCAACCTCAGCCACTCGTACATGGGACTGCTGAAGCAGGCCAAGTATCCCAATACGGCCAAGCTGTTCATGGTGTTCATGCAGACGCCGGAAGGTCAGGCGCTCAACCGCAAGTGGGAGACCGCGGACACGAGCTACTATCCCGAGAACACCATGTACAAGGTCGCCAAGGACCTGAGGGATCGAGGCGTGGCACCGCCCTACATCAGCATTCCCACCTACATGAAGGTCAAGCCGGAAGTGGAGAAGTGGAAGAGCGAGTACAAGAAGATCCTGGTGGGTCAGAAGAAGTAGGCGGCAAATCCGGGGGTGGGCGGCGCGAGGGCCTCCCGCCTCCGATCCGCGTCGAGGGCGTGCACTCGCACGCGTGACGATTCGGGCATCGCGTTGTGGATACCACCGTAACAGCCGACAGAGCAGCGGGCGCGCGGCTGGGGCGCTTCCTGACCGCGCGCTTCGCGCTCATTGCCTTCACCGGCGCGGTGCTGTCCGTCGTTCTCGTCCTGCTGGCAGTCATCCTGGACATCGCTTTCCAGGACCCGCTGGATTCCGAGGTCTACACCCTCAAGAACTTCAGCGACCTCTACCTGGATCCCTTCGTCTACGGGGCGCTGTACAATACCGCCGTCTTCACGGCAGTGACTGTATTCACGGCCCTGATCCTGGCCGTGCCCATCGCGTGGCTTGCCGAGCGCACCGACCTCCCCGGCAGAAGCCTGGTCTTCCCGCTGATGACGGCCAGCGCGGTCATCCCCGGGACCTTCGGCGCCCTGGGCTGGCTGTTCATGTTCCATCCGAGGATCGGCACGGTCAACCACTGGCTGATGGACCTGCTACCGTTCATCGACTCCCCGCCCATCAACATCGTCTCGGTATCGGGCATGGGGTTCATCTCGGGCCTGGGGCTCTCGTCGCTGGCCTTCATCATGCTTGCGGCCACCTTCCGCGCCATGGACCCGGCCCTGGAGGAGAGCGCCCAGATCCATGGCCTGAGCTTCGGCCAGCGCATCTGGCACGTGACGCTGCCGCTCATGTGGCCGGGCATCCTGGCCGCGGGCATCTACATCGGCACCATCGGCCTCGCCTCGTTCGACGTCCCGGCTATCATCGGCATGGCGAACCGCATCTTCACCTTCAGCACGTTCGTCTTCAACGAGGCGGACCCGCAGGAGGGGCCGCCGAACTTCAGCATTGTCGGCGCCGCCAGCGTGCTGATGATCGTGGTGGGGCTGTTGCTGAGCTGGTGGTACCTGAAGGTGATCAGCCGCTCCCACCGCTACACGGTGGTCACCGGCAAGAGCTACCGCCCCAACATCGTCCCGCTGGGGCGGTGGTGGATCGCGGGATGGGCGTTCATCGGCATCAAGCTGGGGCTGGGGGTGGTGTTCCCGTTCCTGGCCCTGGTGTGGGCGTCGCTGATGCCCTACTTCCAGCCGTTCTCCTTCCAGGCGATGGCGTTCGTGTCGCTGGACAACTTCCGGCAGATTCCCTGGGACATCTTCTGGATGGCCACCAAGAACACGGCGATCCTGACGTTGACCGTGCCCACGATCCTGATGTTCGTCGGGCTGGCCATCTCGTGGGTGGTGATCCGTTCCGGGTTCCGCTACGCGTGGGTGGTGGACATGATCGCGTTCCTGCCCCACGCGGTGCCCAACCTCATCTTCTCGGTGGCCATCCTGGTCATCGCGCTGTTCTGGATTCCGGAATACATCCCCTTCTACAACACCGTGTACATCATCCTCGTGGTCTTCGTGATCGCGCGCATCAGCTTCCCCACGCGCGTCTACAACAACGCCCTGCTGCAGATCCACAAGGAACTGGACGAGGCCGCCTACGTCTCCGGACTCGGCCCGTTCGGAGTGCTGCGGAACATCCTGGTGCCGCTGCTGGCGCCGGCGACGCTCTACGCCTGGATCTGGGTCGCCCTGCTGTCGTACCGGGAGCTGACCTTAGCGGCCTTCCTGACCGCCAAGGACAACCAGACCCTGCCCACGCTGGTGCTGAGCTTCGTCACCCGCGGCGAGTCCACCGTGGCGGCGGCCATCTCGCTGCTGCTCCTGGCCTTCATGGTCCCGCTGGTGGTGCTGTACTTCTTCTTCGGGCGCCGCACCCTGCAACTGGGGGGAGCGTAAGGCGTGGCGTGCCCGTGGCGGCAGGCCGATCTTGACAGGATCTCTTCCGTAGGGGCGACCGGCCGGTCGCCCCTACATGTTCGACGTCGACGGATCGTATTTGACGGGACACGGCCTACGCGGCACCGGACGCCTGGGCCACCCGTTCCGCGCGGCTGGAGTATTCCTGCGAAAGCGTGAGCGGGTTCCGGGTGTAGAGGATGATGCGCGTGGTGAGCATGTCGCCGATGTTTCGGTGCGAGCAGCCGGGCGGGATCCACAGCATGTCGCCGGTGTCGAGCATGAACTCGCCCTGGGTGGTGCGTGTGCCGCGCTGGCCGGTCAATTGGAACGCCACCTCGTCTTGGTTGAAGCCCCGGTGGTAGATGCGCTGGGAGTCGGCCCGGACGGTCATCTCGACCATGAGGTCCTCGTTTTCGATGAGCTCGAAGTGCTGGCCGCCCGACGGCCCTTCGTCCACTTGGTCCAGCACCTCCGAGGGCTTGAGCAGCAGGCACTCCGCCGCGGTGGTGCGCTCGTCCTTGGCTGGGTAG
>JAJDXX010000024.1 GCA_022823055.1 Candidatus Binatia bacterium
GGTGGCAGGGCGCTACAGCGGCGTTTCCCCGCTCTACCCCTCCTGGATTCCCGCTTTCGCGGGAATGACGTTTCTGGGGGTTGTTGCCTCTCTTGAATGGTGTTTTGACACAGCCTGTTCCGCGGGAATGACTCATTGGGGTGTAGCGGGATTCCATAACTACCCGAATCAGTGAACAATTGTTTATTTTCATATCAATGACGTTCCGTGAATTTCCCCTATAACGTACACACGGCTTAACCTTACCTCCGGTGACCGTCGTCCGGCCCCGACGTCATTCCTGCTCCGTCAGCTCCCAGGTGTCGGGCGCGAACAGCTCCTCGGGCGATAGGTTGCGCTCGCAGATGCCCTGGAACTCGCAGTACTCGATGAACGTGTTGATGACGTGGCGGTTGGCGTCGAGCCCGAAAGGACACGGGTCGCCGCCGAACACCGCGCGTTCCTCGTCCAGCGCGTGCTGGCGCCAAGCCACCACCATGCTCGGAAGGTCCGCGTACCACTGCCGCGCCTGCCGCTTCGCCCGGCTGAACAGCTCGAAAAGGGCCGGCGCGACTGCGGGGTTCCGCTCCAGCACCGACTTCTTGACCGCGAGCACGTGCATGATGGGGAAGAGGCGCGTCTTGGCGAAGTACCGCGCCTCCACTTCCCGGTAGTCCTCGAACAGCCGTTTCAGGGCCGGATCGGCCAGCAGCGGCGGAAGTTGCGTCTCCGTGACCCCGAGCATGTCCAGCCGGCCCTCGCGCAGCGCGCGCATGGCCCGCTCGGCGGCGCTACCTTCCCCTTGCAGCACCTCGATGACGGCACCGCCCGGAAGCTTCACCGAGGTGTCGGTGACGCCGTCGTCCCAATGGTGCAGCGAGGCGGCGTGCCATTGGGAATTCTTGGGCGTCACGCCGTACTCGTCCGTCAGCATGCCGCGGATCCACACCGCGGCGGTCTGCACCCAGCGCAGGAAGCCCAGGCGCTTGCCCACGAGGTCCTGGGGCGTGTCGATGTCCGCGTCGCGCCGCACCACGATGAAGCCATGCCGGAACATGCGCGACGGGAACACTGGAATGCCGATAAAGTCGTTCTGGTTGCGCGACGTGTAGTAAATCAGCTCGGCCAGGGACATCTCGGAGACGTCGAACTCACCCCGGTACATGGCCGCGAACATGCCCTGCACGCTCACCTGCTCCACCGGCTCCAGCTCGATGCCGGGCGCGTCGAGGACGCCCCGAAGGATGGCGATGGTGCCGTCGTAGCTGCGGCAGGCAAGACGGAGATGGCAAGAATCGGACATGGCGAAAGGAACTCAGCAGACTGTGTCAAGACTCATGAAGTAGAAACCCTTCGAAACGTCAGTCCCGCTATCCAGGCTGTGTCAAGACTCGTGAAGCACCACCCCCCAATCGTCATTCCCGCGGAAGCGGGAATCCAGGCGGGGTGCGGCGGGGAATACGGCCGTTTGGCCCCTCCCAACCCCTGGATTCCCGCTTCCGCGGGAATGACGTTTCGGGGGGAGTTGCTGTTTCCAGCTTGAGTGGAATTTTGACACATCCATTTCCGCGGGAATGACGATTCGGGTCGTGGGTGTCATTTCTTCTCCGAGCAGAGTTTTGACACAGCCTGTCAGTTGGGCTTGACTCTGCGTTTTGCCAGCTTGGCGCCGGTCTGGAGGTAGTCGCTCTTCACCGCGAGCTGCGCCTCCTCTTCCCACTCGTCGTCCCACTGGCCCAGGGAGTAGCCGTACCACGGCGCCTGGGGCTTGAGCGGCGGCAGCTCCAGCCGGTTCCACAGCTCCAGGGCGTGCTCCATGAACTCACGCTTGGGCAACGAGATGGGCGGGAACGGCTCCTTGAGGACGGCGTTGATGAGCATGCCGGAATCGGTGGCCGGGGCGTAGAACAGCTCCTTGGCCGTGATCAGGTGGCCCTCGTCCTCGAACGGCGGCGAGTGGCCCTTGACCCGCCCCGGCAGGATCAACACGTCCTGGTGGGGCTTGGAGCGGTAGCAGATGGCCCACCACACCGCGTCCAGGTTGTGCGGGTCGATGTCGTCGTCCACCGCGATGGCGATCTTGCCGACGCCGTGCTGGTAGTTGGCGATGCTGTTCAGGGCGCGCCACACGTCCCCTTCCGCGGGCTTGCGCATCTGCACGATGACGAGCTTGCGCAGGTTGGTGAGGGGCTCGTGCATGGCCACCTGGGTGACGCTCTTGATGCCCACGGTGTCGCGCAGGTAGCGGCGCAAGAGCGGTTCGTAGCCTACCTTCTTGATGACGCTCGACTCGCTCGGGGTCACCTGGCTGATGAACGAACACAGCACGGGCTTGCGCTTCATGGTGATGGCGGTCACCTCCATGAACGGCGACACCGTGCGCGGGTGCAGGTAGCCGTGGGATTCGCCGAAGGGTCCCTCGGGCTCCACGAAGTCGGTGTTGATGAGCCCTTCGATGACGATCTCGGCGTTGGCCGGCACTTCGATGTTCACGGTCTTGCAGCGCACCAGTTGGATGGGCTCGCCCGCCAGGCCACCGGCGATGCCCATCTCGTCCACGCCCGGCGGCACTTTCTGCACGGTGCCGTAGGAGACCACCGGCGGCGCCCCCACCACCAACGCCGCGTGCAGCGGCTCGCCCCGCTCCCGGCACTTGTCCCAGTGCGGGAAGATGTGCTGGTGCATGCCGGCGTACATGCCCACGCGCTTCCGGCTCTTGATCTGTCCGCGGTAGTTGCCCTGGTTGCGGATACCCGTCTCCGGGTCCCTGGTGAACCAATGGGAGCACGTCGTGTACGGCGCGTTGTCGAATCCCGGCGTGGATATGGGCACCGGGAGCTGCAGCAGCCCGCCGCCCTCGATGTCGAGGTCGGCACCCTGAAGCACCACCTCGTGCACCGGCCCGGAGTCGACGATGGCGGGCTCGATGGGATTCGCCAGCGCGTGCGCCCAAAGCTCCGGGATCTCGTCCACCGGGCGCCGCAGTCCCACCGAGTAGACCTGCGGCGACGCCGCCAGCGCGGCCACAGCCACGGGCATGTCGTAGGTGCGTCCGTGGCTGTCCACCACGTTCTCGAACAGGAACGCCTTGCGCTCCGCCTCGGGCAGACCGCCGCGGAACTGCCAGCGCACCAGCGGGTGCATCTCCGTGTCCTTGTTGATGGCGTGGCGGACGCGTACCAGCAATCCGGCCGCCTCGAGGTTGGACAGATGCTCTTGAAGGTCGGGATAGGACATGGTCGGGGTCGTGCTCTCTATCGGATGCGCGTTGTCTCTATCGGTGTCGCGTCAGCGCCCGCACCTACGCGCCGTTGTCGCCGGGACGCTGCTCTTCCCGGTAAAGCTCCAGCGCTTCCAGCACCGGCCGGTCGTTCATGGTGAAGAGCACCGCTTCCTCGTCGAAGGGGTTCTCGTGGCGGTGCCACTGCCAGTTGGGGATCATGAACGAGTCGCCCTTCTCCCACTCCAGGTGGCCCTCGCCCACGGCGGTCCGGCCGCGCCCGCGGAACACGTGGTACAGCGACGTGCTGGTGTGCCGGTGGGTGCCGGTGGTCCAGCCCGGCTTGAGCATCTGCGCCTCGCACGACAGGGTCGCCATGGTGTAGCCGCCGGTCACCGGGTTGATGTAGCGCACCAGGTGGCCGTCGAACGGATCGGCCTCGGCGTCCGCGATGTTGTGGAGCGACGCGTCCGTGTCCTCCCAGCGGTAGCGGAACGGCAGGCCCCGGCCGGGGGACTCCGCGCGAGCCGGCGGACGGGCGAAGCCGAAGCGCATGTGCGCGTCGCCGTCGGCGCGGGTCACGCCCTGGGTGTCGTTGTCGTAGTTCTCGAAGAACAGCACGTTGAGGGCGTTGATGAGCGGGCCGTCGAGACCATCGAGCCAGACGATGGGCTCGTCCGACACGTTGTGGTGCTCATGCCAGGTCCAGTTGGGGGTGAGGATCAGATCCCCCTCGTGCATGGGGAAGCGCTCGCCCTCCACCAGCGTGAATGCGCCGCTTCCCTTCACCACGAAGCGGATGGCCGCCATGTTGTGGCGGTGCGGCCGCGCGATCTCGCCGGGGTTCACCACCGAGAACGTGAACAGCAGCGTACGGGAGGTGGCGCGGGCGGGGTTCTGCGGGTTCACCAGTCGGATGGCCCGGCGTTCGGCCAGCTCCAGCCCCACGGACTCCTTGGCGTCCATCAGGCACGGATAGACCTCGCGCCACTTCCACAGGTACGGCGCCTCGTCCTTGTGCTCCGGCGTACGCGTGTTCCAGAAGCCCGAGAGGTCGTGTTCGGCCAGCGACTCGTTGAGGTCCTTGAGCTCCATCTTCATGGCTACGTGCCTCGGGTCTCCAGACCCAACCTGCGTCTACGACAGCCGAGCCATGGCCGCGGCCATGCCGCCGAAGTACGCCCGGTGAATGTCCATGGACTCCTTGGCGGTGTCCAGCACGCCCTGCTCGGCGCCCTCGGGCACCAACCGCTCGAAGATGTCCAGGAACATCTCCGAGTGCTTCTCGTCGGCTGCCCGATGGGCGGTGAAGTTGGGCATCTGCTCGTCGGAGAACTTGAGGTCGCGGCTCCAGCGCTCGTACAGCCGGCCGCAGTTGCCGCCGCCCAAGTCCCCCAGCAGGCGGTCGTCGTTGGTCCACTCCGCGATGGTGGAGGCGGCCAGGGCTTCCTGCCACGGCTTGGTCCGGGCGATCCACCACCAGCCGTAGATGGCGGCCCGGGTCGTGGGAAGCGGCTCGGCGTCCAGCACGTCCTGCTCGCTCAGGCCCACTTCCCTGCCCTGCCGGAAGATCAGGTCCAGGTGTCCTCGATCGGAATAATCGTCCTCCACCAGTTCCTCGTACTCATGGGACATGATGCGCTGCTTCACCAGGTGCACGGGACAGTTGGCCGCGATCTGGGGCCAGTAGTGCCGCCGCTGGCGCACATAGATGCCGAGCTGCGACAGGTAGAGCCGCGCGCGCTCCATGGTAACGGGGGTTTCGTAGAACTGCCCCAGCTCGGGGGAGCGGAAATAATCCCTGACGATCTCGCCAAGCTCGTTGCGCCATTCCGTCGCGTCCATGGCTTTCCTCCTTGGGCGGGCACGGGCGGCTCTGGAACCCGCCCCTACATCTTGTCCTCGTGTCGCGGGCGGGGAGACCCGACCCTTCATCGTCCTTGTGTCGCAGACAGGGTTGCGACCCGTCCCTGCTAGTCGCGTGCCGTTGCCAGCGCGTTCTTGAGTCGCGTGGCCTGCTCGCTGTTCAGGTCCTTGGTGGGCCAGCGCGGGAAGTCCACCACCGGGAGGTCCCGGAGCTTGAGCGACTCACGCAGCACCGAGCGGCCCGCCGCCCTTTGCAGGTCGCCGATGACCGCGGTGAACTCGATGACCCGCCGCTGCAGCTCCACCGCCTCCTCCAGGCGGCCCGTGGTGGTGGCGTTCCACAGGTTCACGAGCAGCTCGGGGATGGCCACGGTCAACGGATGAATCGAGCCCGCGAGGCCCCACAGGGCGCCGGGCATGATCAGCGTGGCGGAGCCGGAAAAGACCGAGCATGTCGCGGGCAGCGCGCGCACGAAGGCGAGCTGCTGCTCCAGTGGGATGAACGACATCTTGATGCCGCACGCCTCGGGCACCTCCTCGCACAGCCGCTTGGTCCAGGGCGCGGTCATGCGATAGCCGCTGTTCACCGCGTTGTTGTAGATGAACATCGGGTACTGGATGGCCTCGTAGACCTTGGCGTAGTGCGCCAGCACCTCGTCGTCCAAGTGGTCGAAGTAGTACGGCGGCACCACGCCCACCACGTCCGCACCCTTGTCCTTGGCGTCCTTGGCGAGGTCGATAGTGGTGGGGGTGTCCGCGGTGCCCGCGTGGATCACCACCGGGATGCGCCCGGCCACACGGTCGATGACGAGCTTGGCCGTGCGCTTGCGCTCGTCCGGCGTGAGCGCCGGCCCCTGGCCGAAGGTGCCGAGCACGAACAGGCCGTGCACACCCGCCTCCACGTAGAAGTCCGTGAGCGCCAGCACCGCGTTCTCGTCCACCGCGCCGGTGTCGGTGAACGGCGTCGGCAGCGGGATGTACATTCCTTTCAAACGTTCCATGGACCTCTCCTCTCGGATCGCGCGAATTTCCTGAGTGTACGCCGCTGCCGGCAAGAAGGATCCGGGTACGCGGCCGCCACTTGTGGCGCAGGACTCTTAGACCGGGTAATAGGCCAACGGCCACGGGGTGTCAACAGAGCGGCCGGCGGAGGCTGGGAGCCGCGCGACTATCCGCCCCGTTCCTGAGACAGGTTGAAGCTCACGATGATCCGATCGGCGTCCTTCCCCTTGGCCCTGGATCGATTCGGATTCACGCTGTGGTACAGCCAACTGGGGAAGATCAGCATTCTTCCGGCCACGGGCTTGTACTGGACCTTCGTCCAGCAGATTCGCGGGCGCTTGGTGTCGGGGATGTATTCGGCGGGAGTCATCAGGTTCTGGGTACGCGGATCGATGAACTCGATTCGACCCGAGTTCCTGGGTGCCTGGACGTAGTAGACGCCGCTCCAGAGGCAGCCGGGATGGATATGGGCCCGGTTCGAGCTTCCCGGTGGATTGATGATCGACCACATGGTGCCGATTCTCAGTCGGTAGGACCTGTGATATCCGAGCTGCCGGCACATCATGGCCGCGGCGGCATCGACGTGTTGAACCAGTCCCACGAACGTGACGTCCTTGTGCAGCCTGACGTGGCTGTGCCAACTCCCCAGCTCCGGGAAGTTCGACTTGCGTACCCCCGTTTTGTCGCGTTCCCGTTCGGCGTAGATCGCCTTGAGCAGGTGGCCGTTCAACGTCTCGCTGTCCGGAACATCCAGAGAGAAAACGAGCGTCGGGAAATGCTGCGCCACCTTGAGGGCGTCTTCGGACACACGAGCCGCCAAGGGGATGTCCGGGGCTGACCGGTTCGGAGTTTCGTGCGTCACTTCTTTCCCCCTCGTCCTGTTGCGGAACCTTGCCGGCTGACGTGGCGGTTCGCGGCCGAGCAGGGCCAGATCACCCGAAACCGCAATGACCGCTTCACCACTTCAGCCGATATGCCACCCCGATGCGCCAACTGCTCGCACCGGGCTCGTGTCTCGCATCCCAGGTGCGCGCCACCTGGATCGCACCCCGCCCCCGACCGATCGGAGCCTCGTGAATGAGCGCGAGTTCAAGCGCTCGGCCGTCGGGCGCCAACGGCAGCTTCGCCCTGTCGTAAGCGGGAACTCCGTCCTTCAGCCCCGCAAGATAAGTGAACGTTGCGTCGCCCGTTTCGGCTCGAAGAGGCTGCGACAACGCGATCCGCGACCATGTCCCGCGACCGCGGTCTCCCCGCTCGAGACCGAAGTCCCACGCGGACAACACGTGCGCGTCGATGGAGAGCATTGCACCGGATTCGTGGAAGACTTGCCCCAAGGCGAGTGTCGCCGAGGTCCTCAAGGTCCACGCATCAGTCAGTGCGAACCTGGCGTTTCGTCCCACCCACGCCGTCACCGACCGGACTCTATCGCCGAAGGCGCCGGAAACGCCGCCCCCCTGCCAGGACGCCGTATCCCCAAGAATGCCCCATCCAAGTCCGTCCGACGGCGCCCGCTCCACACCGAACCTGTATGCGCCCAACAGCAGCCGTACACCGCGATCATCCGCCGGCCCCGCGATCGTTCCCGGGGAGAACCCGAGATGCAGTCGCGCGCCTCCCTCGTCGTCCGGCCCGAAAAAGACGGGAATCGCCGAGACCGGATTGTCCATCGGCCGGATGTATGCCACCGGCGACGACCAGAACGGTGCTCCAAGGCTATCGAGGAACGCCACCTCCACGCCCTGGGAGGCCAGCCTTCGGCCGAGGTTTCCCATCGCGTACGGCACGCGGGCCGCGGATCGCATGGCGGCCGCACTCGCCGACGGGGTACCCGTCGTCGTGCTCCCCACGGGCTGCAACGCCGCCTCGAGATCGAGGAGCCCGGCTCCGTAGATCTCGAGCTGGGCATACCGCCCTGTATTGTCGGCCGTATCGACAACCCGCTTCACGATTGCGCTGTTGCCGAGCTGTCCCCGGAAATGCTCCATAAGCAGTGCAATCGCACCGCTTACGACCGGCGCCGCGAATGACGTTCCCTCGATTTCGTGAAAGACGTGTCCCCTGCCGGCATTGCCGGCCGAGTTCACCGTCCCCGGCGCCGCCAGGCAGAAATGTCGTCCCCAGCGCACTTCCTCCCAATCCGAGGGAAGCGCGCCACAGAAATTGGTGTAGGCCGCATGGCTGCCGTCGTGGTCGACCGCCATCACGGACAACTGGTGCCCCCGCACGTGCGACTCGTGGTAGGGCAGGTTTGCCCCCAGACCCGGGAACTCCTCCTTCTCGTTTCCTGCCGCGTACACCACCACGGTACGATCATCGGGGTGCGTCTCCGTTTGCATGAAGGCGCGCCACGTTCTGGGCAGGATCCGGCGCAGGTGGTCACCCCACCATGCCGTCTCGTCATCCAGGACTCTCTGGATTCCCGCTGGATCGAACACGCCGATTCCAAAACTACGGTTGATGATGTCGTAATGCGCGTAATCGTCCATTACGGCTTTCGCCATCGCGGCATCCGCCTCCGCCCGCTCCGAAGAGGACATCATCGAAATGACGTCCAGGACGGCGCGAGACACGTCCTGTCCCGCGTGCCCTTCAGGCGTAAACCTTCTTGCGACGGGAACGATCGTGGCGCCCGGAGCAATGCCGAAGTCCCGGCCTGCCGCAACCGACGCGACGGCGGTGCCATGACGGTCTTCGCCCGCGGCATGGGGAATTTCCGACCACCGGGCGCGGCTGCCTTCCTCGTGGTGTTCGTTCCTTACGAACCACCGCTCTCCTTTCCCGGGCCAACCGTTGGCGTTCACGGCTGCCTGTACCGTCTGTATTTCGAGGAAGTCGTGTTCGGAATCGTATGAAAACACCTTGCAGCCGAGCGCCGAGCGCTCTGTCTCGCCGGCGCGCTCACACCGCCTCGCATCCGAGGAATCGTCGCCTCCATCCGGTACGGGATACGCGAGCACGGCACCGTCGAATGAAACTCGTCCCGCGAATTCGGGGAGTGTGTAATTCACGATATCGTCCTCGATGGCGATCCGCACACCCGTTCCCGTCAGTCCCTTCGCATAGGCGTGATGCACGCCGACCATCTCCAGCACCTGAGGCTGAAAGATGCTGAACCGCTTGGTCGTGAGGAAATCGTCGGCCGAGCAGGTGCGCGTCACGCAATCTCTTATGGCGTCTCTTATCGCAAGTGGCGCCGACTCGGCCTCCAGATCGTTGCTCAACTGCTCGACCACTATCGTGGCGTGCTTGAGGACGGCCCTCGCCTCTTCCAGTTCAGTGACCCTGCGCTCGTATTCGCTTCTCAGGACAAGCTGATCCCTGAAGGCGTCATAGACATCGGACCAGCCAGGGCCGTATCCATCGTCGTCCGTAGGCGAGCTTCTGAGAAAGGACACGATGATCGCCCTGAGAGCCTCCTCCCCGGTCGTTAGCGCCTCTCTCGCGTCTGCCAGCGCTTGATCGGACTCTTCAACCGCGGCCTCGGCCTGCTGACGTGCCTGTTTCTTCTCGATTAGAGTAGCCCCGTCGGCGCGCCTGTTGTTCTCGTCACCCTCATCCCCCTCGTCCCCCTCATCGCCCTCGTCATTCTCGTCCCCCTCATCGTTCTCGTCACCTTCATCGTTCTCGTCACCTTCATCGCCCTCGTCGCCTTCGTCCCCCTCGTCGTTCTCGTCCCCCTCGTCCCCCTCGTCGTTCTCGTCACCCTCGTCCCCCTCATCATTCTCGTCACCCTCATCGCCTTCGTCGTTCTCGTCACCTTCATCGCCCTCGTCGCCGTCGTCGTCCTCATCCCCCTCGTCGCCCTCGTCGCCTTCGTCATTCTCATCGCCCTCGTTACCCTCGTCGCCTTCATTGCCCTCGTCACCCTCGTCGCCCTCATTACTCTCGTCGCCATCGTCCTCGTCGTCCTCGTCATCCTCGTCGCCATCATCCTCGTCGTCATCATCATCGTCATCGTCATCATCGTCGGCGGCGTAGGGACCGCCATTCACACTGGCACGAGCCTCCGGAACGAGATGGAATGGGAGCTTCTCGCTCAGCATACCGGCCCTCATCACGAGACACAGCGAGATCAGGGTGCTGATCAGGGCTGACGCCATCCAGCGCAAGATGGGCGGTTCGCCCTCGAGCGGCCCTTTTCTTGAAGTCATCGTTTCCCTCCCGCAAGAGTTTCGCCTTTCCGGGAAGAGTTACACCAGGTAATTGGAGTGCCGCATCGCCCGTTTGTGATAAAAACCGGGTCCTTACACGTGTGATATAAGCGGGATGAGGAGTGTCATATGCACCATGGATGCCACCGAACCGCGCCTGCGACCCCCGACCGCGCATCCATGACCCAGGCCAACGAGGCACCCCCGCTTTGCCCTACGCCGGTTGCCGGCTGTTTCGCCCTTTGTATGGGACTCCGTGTAGTGGTAGGGTGATCAGGACGAGCCCAAAGGCTCGACCGTGCTCAGAGACGAAAGAGACCGCTCGTGAACGACTGGTTCCAGGTAGTGCCCAGGCGACGGATGCTGGCGTTGGCGATGCTGGCGTTGGCGATGGTGTTCTTCGCCTACGACCTCATCGTGGACGCGTTATACGAGGGCGAGCTCGGCTCAGCCCATTTTGTCATAGAAGCCTTTGTTTTTGCTGCGGTTTCGTGGACTCTCGTCGTCAACCTGAGGGACCTCGTCGGCCTGCGCGCGCGTCTGGAGCAGGAGCAGAATCGAAACAGGGTGCTCGCCGGCGAGCTCGCCGCCGGCATCGAAGAGCAAATGGACGCCTGGCGGCTCACCCGTAGCGAAAAAGAAGTCGCGTGGCTGATCA
>JAJDXX010000026.1 GCA_022823055.1 Candidatus Binatia bacterium
CATTCCCGCGAAAGCGGAAATCCATGGGTGGGGGGTGTGGCGGCACCATTGCCCAAGCCCCACCCCACCTGGATTCCCGCTTTCGCGGGAATGACGTCTCGGGGGGGTGTTGCCGGCCTCGGGAGGTTGTTCCTGGATTCCCGCCCGCCTGGATTCCCGCCCCCGATCGGGGTCGAGGGCAAGCTTTCGCGGGAATGACGTCTCAGGGGGGTTGTTGCCGGTGGTGCGCTATACTCGGGGGTGGTGCGCTAGCCTTCCTCGATGCGCAGAATCGCCGCCGCCGGCAATTTCTCCAGCAGGTCGGCCACCGCCTCGTCGAGGTAGTCCCCGCTCTTGGACTCCACCGTCACCTTCACCTTGTAGTCCGGGTTGTCCAGGACCGGGTACGAGCCCAGCAGGATGTCGGGGAAGCGCTCCAGCAAGTCGTTGAGCGTGCCCGCGATAACCCCCTCGCCGTCCTTGATGTAGATGTTGCGCAAGTGGAACGGCTCCTCGCGGAACGCTTCCTTGATGGTGTGGAAACGGTCCTGCAGGATGCGCGGCACGCCGGCGAAGATGTAGACGTTGCGCATGCGGATCACCGGGGCGAACATGGCCCCGGCGGCGAGCAGCTCCGCCCCCTCCGGCACCATGGCCATGCGCAGCCGCGCCGGGTTCAGGTCCGCGCCGTAGCGCGCGCGCAGGCGCCCTTCCAGGCTCGGCTCGATGACGGCCTTGACCCCGAAGCCGTGGGCGATCCCCTCGATGGTGACGTCGTCATGGGTGGGGCCGACCCCCCCGGTGGTAAAGACCAGGTCCCACCGCTCGGCGAAGCGCGCCGCCGTGCGTCCGATGAGCTCCAGGTCGTCCGGTATCACCGTCACGCGCTGGACCTCGACGCCGAGTTCGCGCAACTCCCGGCACAGGAACGTGGAGTTGATGTCCTGGGTCTTGCCTGAAAGGACCTCGTTGCCGATGATGATGATGCCCGCGGTCTTGGACATGATGAAGGCTCATAGTATGCCAAGGAACGGCAAAGCGAAAGCGCTGCGGGACACTAGGGAGGTGCGCGTGCAATGAACCAGACCGAGAAATACCTGATCGACGTGGCCTATCCCTTCTGGGAGACAGAGGCCGAGATCGCCAGGCGCTTCTTCCGCAACAACCCGACGCGGGAGCAGCACGTCTACTGGCTCAAGGCCCAGCTATGGAAGGAGCTGCACCCGGTGGACGGCTATTTCACCGGCCTGCACCGGGAGCTGGCCAACCTCGTGGAGATGTTCCCCCAAGTGGACCGCACCGTCGACCGGCACCACTACCACGGGCTCATGGAGCAGATGGTCCAGGAGTTCAACCACTACGTGCTCCAGGCCGACATCCTGGAGTACCTGCTTGGCCGCAGGATCGCCGCCGAGGACACCATCCAGTTGCCCGAGGAGAAAGCCCTGGGCGATCTGCGCCGCGCCTACGTGGCCGGCTCGGCGGTCGAGAAGGCCGCGGTCCTGGTCACCGAGGGCGGCGGCGCACGCCTCTTCCGGGAGGGCCGCAAGCTCAAGGGCAGCGTGCTGGCGCGCAAGATCGCCGCGGCCATGGAGGTGGTCTACCAGGACGAGAAGAACCACTACCGCGAGGCCGCGCGCGAGGCGGCCGCGGCGGTGGGCAACAAGCGCCACCTCAAGACCATGAAACGGGCCATCGAGCGCGTCAGCCTGCAGCGTGTGCGCATGCGCAACGAGATGTTCCAGTACCCGCTGTCCGAGGAGGGCGTCGAGCGCTGCGTCGCGAAACACTACCGGCCGGTGTGACGGCGCCTCACCCCTCCGGCCGGCCCGCCACGCCGTTCACGGCCTGCCCAGCGGATGGGACTTGGGGCCGGCGCAGACCCCGCGTTTGGACGCGCGGATGAACTCCAGCAGGAAGGCGACGTCGCCGAACGGATCGGAGAGGTTCCCTTCCAGTTCCTTCACCGCCGCGCTCAGGTTGCGCCGCTTGCGGAAAAGGATCTGGAAGGCGTTCTTCAGGACCCGGATGCGGGGTTCCTCGAAACCGGCCCGGCGCAGACCCACCACGTTCAGGCCGCGTACGGTATGCTGCCAGTCGATGATGGCGAAGGGGGGCACGTCGCGGCTCGTGGCGCTCAAGCCGCGCATCATGGCCATCGTACCGACGCGCACGAACTGGTGCACGGCGCAGCTCGCGGACAGCACCGCGCGGTCGCCGACCTCCACGTAGCCGCCCAGCACCGAGTTGTTGGTCATGATGATGCGGTTGCCCAGCCGGCAGTTGTGGGCCACGTGGCTGTTGGCCATCAGGAAGTTGTCGTCGCCGAGCACCGTGGTGGTGTCCGGCGCGGTGCCCCGGTGGACCTGGACGCCCTCGCGAAACACGTTGCGGTCGCCGATGCGGAGGTAGGACTTCGCGCCCCGGTACGAGAGATCCTGCGGCGCGTCTCCCAGCACGGCGCCGCTGTGAACCTGGTTGCCTTCGCCCAGTTCCGTCCAACCCAGCACCACGGCGTGGGGAAAGAGGCGCGTGCCGGCGCCGATCTTCGCCGGACCGTCGATGACGGCATAGGGCCCCAGTTCGGCGTCCGGATGGATTTCGGCCCGTGGATCCACCACGGCGGTAGGATGTATCGACATGGTCGCTCTCCGGCTTCTACGGCTGAAGCGCTGCAAGGGGTGCGGCGAAAGCGCTCGGCCGCGAGACGCCGGATTCGGGCACGGGCACGGGTAGGGGGTCCTGATTCATTGATGCTCGGATTTTTCGACGGGCCGCGACTCGTCGTCAAGTTCGTCCCCGGCAACGCGATAGGCCCCGCCCGCCCAGGCGCCGAGGTCGACGAACCGGCAACGCTCCGAGCAGAAGGGCCGGTAAGGATTGCCGGTCCATGGCGTTTCGGTACGACAAATCGGGCACTTGACAGTGGTCGGCATGTTGATGCAGCCGCTTTCCGGCGCCGGCGAGTTCCGTGTCGAAGAACGTTTCCGCCAGCGTGCGGCTCCTCCTTCTTGACTAGCAGGTTCGTCTTGCTTTTTCAAAGATGAGGCACTTGAGAAAGGAACTTGAGAGCGCCGCCGGAGGGAGGCATACTGAAGCCTCGCGACCGAGCGCCAGGGGTCGCCGGACCGGACTCTGGCGCGGCAGTGCTACACCCACGGAGCGACACGGGAATGACTGACCCGTTGCCTGTCCTTGTGATGGCCGGCGGCAACGACCGGGTTGAAACGATACCGGAGGGCGTGGCGCCCGACGACGTGCTGAAGGGGTTCAAGGGCGCCGTTCGCTTGCCGTCCGGCCGCTGTATCGCGGGCGAGCTGATCCAGCGGATGCGTGACAGCCGCCGGTTCGAGGACCCGGTCCTGGTGGGTCCGCGGCACGTCTACGGGGATCTGGTGGACTGTGAGATCAGCGACACCCCGGGAGACCTGCTGGCCAATATCCGGCGGTTCGCCGCGCTCCTGACCGAGCGCTACCCGGAGCGCCCGGTGGCGGTTTCGGCCTGCGACATACTGCCCACGGCGGAAGAGTTCCGCTCCTTGCTGGACGAGGGCTACGCGCCCAGCGCGGGCAGCGGCCTGTGGTGGCAGATGATCGCGGCCGAGGCCGAGGAGATGGGTGTCAGCAGTTGGAAGCCCAGCTACCATATTCGTCCGGCGCCGCGCGAGCCGCTGCTGAACCTCTATCCCGGTCACCTGCTGGTGCTGCGGCCGAACGCCGTCCGCCTCGACTGGTTCAACATGTTCCTCATGATGGCATACCGCTACCGCAACCGCAGCGTCTACGAGCGCGTGATCCGCATCACGCTGAGGGCCGTGGGCCTCTGGCTGGAGGAAGACGGGCGCCTGCTTCGGAACTTCCGCTGCCCGGGACGCACCGTGGCGGCGCCGTACGGCATCCTGAAGACCTACCTCCGCTACACCGCGCGGCGCCTTGCGGTGCCGGAGCTCGCCGCCGAGCTGTCGCGCCAGATCATGGTGCGGGACGCCGCCGGCGGCATGCCCCACCCGGTGGCCATGACCGTGACCCGGATCCGCTCCTTCGCCAAGGACATCGACACCCGCCGGGAACTGGAGGAAATCGCCGGGTGACGCCGTTCCCCCAATGAGTCATTCCCGCCCCCCCAATGAGTCATTCCCGCGAAAGCGGGAATCCAGGGGTGGGGGTGGGTGTGGCGGCCTCATTGTGAGCAACCGGAAGCATGGGTGGCAGTATCAGCTTCGGTGCGGTGGGGCCGTGGGCGGAAGAACTGGCGCGGATGATGATTCCGGGCGTCAGTCCCGTGACTGTCCTGACTGTCTATGCAATCAACCGGACAGGACTCTAGAACACCTACAGCACGCGCGCGAGCCACTGACGGAAGAACTCCGGTCCGCGGCGTTCCAGGGCGGGGGCGAACCGGCGCGTGGCGTCACGGAGCTGGGCCACCGAGACATCCGGGGTGGTCTCGATCTCCAGGGTGTGGCCGATGAACCAGCGCTCGAGGCCGGCGGCGGTCACCTCGGGATGAAACTGGAGCGCAAGGGCGCGCACGCTCCAGCGGAAGGCTTGGTTCTCGCACACCTTGGTGGAGGCCAGGTGGAGCGCGCCGCGCGGCAGGTCGAAGGTGTCGCCGTGCCAGTGGAGCACCGAGGCGTGGCTCGGGGCCAGCAGACTCAGGTCCGACGCCGCGCCGGCGGCGCTCAGAGAGAGAGGCCCCCAGCCGATCTCCTTGCGCCCGGCGCCGTACACCCGCGCCCCCAGCGCCCGCGCCATGAGCTGCGCGCCCAGGCAGATGCCCAGGGTCGGACGGTCCACCGCCAGGCGGCGCTCGATGAGCCGCACTTCGTCCGCCAGGAAGGGGTACTGGCGCTCGTCGCCGGCACCGATGGGACCGCCCAGAACCACCAGCAGATCGGCGTCCGCAGCCCCGTCGAGCTCATCCACGCCCGCCTCGAGGTACTGGATGCGCCAACCGCCCTCGACCAGCGGACGGGTGAACGACCCCAGGTCTTCGAAAGCGACGTGCCGGATGACCACGGCGCGCCGGGGGATGGATGCGGGGGAATGGCTCATGCGCGTAGACTCTCGGCCAAGTTCCCCCTAGCGCGCAAACCGTCTAAACTCAAACGGAGAGCCGTTCCCGCATCGGCCAAAGGCACCGACCCCGCGAACCGTCCTTGATATGAAAATAAAACCTTGTTCAATGATTTCTGGTAGTTACGGAGTCCCGCTACACCCCAACGAGTCATTCCCGCGGAAGCGGGAATCCAGGGGTGGGGGTGTGGCGGCCTCATTGCCCGGCCCCACCCCACCTGGATTCCCGCTTCCGCGGGAATGACTCATTGGGGGGCCGGTGTTAATCCCGGTCCAGGTGGAGTCTTGGCATCGCCAGTTTCATGGCTTGAAGGGTGGGGGTATCGGGGCGGCCGGAAGGACTTTGAAGGAGAGAAACACATGGATGACGATAACGGGCCCGCGCCGCTGGTGCTGCGCGGGCATTCGGTTCTGCCGGCGCCGGCGGGGCCGGTGGTGCTGCTGATACTCGACGGCGTGGGCGTGGGCGCGGGGGACGAGTTCGACGCCCTGGCACTGGCGCGCACGCCGACGCTGGACGCGTTGCGCCGCGACGGCCTGGCGGCGACCCTCCGGGCCCACGGCACCGCCGTCGGGCTGCCCTCGGACGCCGACATCGGCAACTCCGAGGTGGGGCACAACATCATGGGCGCGGGCCGCGTCTTCGACCAGGGCGCGAAGTGCGTGGACCAAGCCATCGAGACCGGGGCGCTGTATGACGGCTACTGGAAGACCCTGGTGGAACGTGTCCGCGCCGGCGGTGGCGCGCTCCACTTCATGGGCCTCCTGTCCGACGGCAACGTGCACTCCCACGAGGCGCACCTGCACGCGCTCATCCGCCGCGCCGACCACGAAGGGCTGGAACGCGTGTACGTGCACGTGCTCCTGGACGGGCGCGACGTCCCGGACCGCACTTCACCGGTCTACCTGGAACGGCTCGAAACGGTGCTCGCCGCCATCCGCGACCGGGGCGGGCGCGACTACCGCATCGCCTCGGGCGGCGGCCGCATGGTGGTGACCATGGACCGCTACGAGGCCGACTGGAGCATCGTCGCGCGCGGCTGGCGCGCCCACGTCCTGGGCGAGGCCGAGGGGTTCTCCAGCGCCGCGGCCGCGGTGGAGCAATTCCGCGCCGCCCAGCCGGGCATCAGCGACCAGGTGCTGCCCGCGTTCACCGTACGCAACGCCGACGGCTCGCCGGTGGCCCGCATCGAGGACGGCGACGGCGTCATCTTCTTCAACTTCCGCGGCGACCGCGCCATGGAGATGTCCCGTGCGTTCACCGAGGGCGCCGGGTTCGACCGCTTCGACCGCGGACGGGTGCCGGACGTGGCCTTCGCCGGCATGATGCTCTACGACGGCGACCTGGGCATCCCCGAGCACTACCTCGTGTCGCCGCCCCGGATCCGCAACACCCTGGGCGAGTACTTGGCCGCCGCCGGCGTGGCGCAGTTCGCCTGCGCCGAGACCCAGAAGTTCGGCCACGTCACCTACTTCTGGAACGGCAACCGCTCCGGCAAGTTCGACGAAGCGCTGGAGGAATACGTGGAGATCGCCTCCGACCAGGTACCCTTCGAACAGCGCCCGTGGATGCGCTCGGCCGAGACCGCCGACGCCGTGAGCCGCGCCGTGGCCGAGGGCCGCCACCGCTTCATCCGCGCCAACTTCGCCGGCGGCGACATGGTGGGCCACACCGGCGACCTCCAGGCCACCATCATCGCCCTGGAGGCTATTGACCTCGCCATCGGCCGCGTCCTCCCCGCCGTGGCCGCCGCCCAAGGCTGCCTGGTGGTCACCGCCGACCACGGCAACTCCGAGGACATGGTGGAGCGCGACAAGACCGGCGCTCCCCTGCGCCAGGACGGCAAACCCGTCTTCCGCACCGCCCACTCCATCAACCCCGTGCCTTTCGTGGTCCGCGACTTTTCCGGCCGCGCCTACAGCCTCGCCCCGCCACCGGACGCCGGCCTCGCCAACCTCGCCGCCACCCTGCTCGAGCTGCTGGGCTACGACCCCCCCGAAGAGTTCGCCCCGAGCCTGCTGCGGGTGAAGAACGGCGGATAGCCCCGGCCCCGCGGGGCGTTCGCGAGCGGCGACCGCCCCGAACGGACATTCCGGCTTTCCAGGCCGTGTCAAAACTCTGCTCGGACACGAAACGGTACCACCCCCCGGAATCGTCATTGATATGAAAATAAACAATTGTTCACTCATTTCGGGTAGTTATGGAATCCCGCTACACCCCAATGAGTCATTCCCGCGGAAGCGGGAATCCAGGGGTGGGGGGTGTGGCGGCCTCATTGCCCGGCCCCACCCCGCCTGTATTCCCGCTTCCGCGGGAATGACGATTCCGGGGGATGGGGGTGCCTCGGGAGTTTTGACACACCGTGTTTCGCGGGAATGACGACTCGGGGGGTTGGTACCAATCCTCAACCGAGTGTGGGGTGGAGAGGGGTACGTGCCT
>JAJDXX010000037.1 GCA_022823055.1 Candidatus Binatia bacterium
CACTGCTCGTCGTCGCTCCTTGCCGACGACAAAAAGTCCTGCGCATCTTCACGACGTTTTATACGGGACAGGACACTAGCGCCGTCGGTGCCAGTGAACGCGCACCTTGAGGAGGGGCCATGTTCAGAGCCGGCCAGGAACCGACCAAGGCAACGGGCGTTCTCGATCGGCAAGATGTGGCCGAAGCCCGGGTTGCGGCGCGACGCGGCGACGCATTGTGGCCCATCGTGTTGAGTTGCCTGCTGGTGGCCTTGGCGTTGCTGCTGGTGTGGCAGCGGCTGCGCGTCGTGCAACTGGGCTACGTGCTCTCCACCGCCGCCAAGCTGGAGCGCCGGCTGGAGCAGACGAATCGCGAATTGAAGCTGGAGTTGGGGTCGCTGACGGCTCCCGACCGCGTGGAGACCATGGCGCGGAAGCGTCTCGGACTCAGGGACCCGGAGAGTAAGCGGGTCGTCGTCGTGCCATGACCAAGGAAAACCCACAGGATCTTGCCGCGAGAATGCGCTTCCGGTTGCGGCTGGCCGGGGGTCTGCTCCTGGTGTTGTTCCTGGCGGTGGCGCTTCGCGCCATACAGCTGCAGGCCTTCGACGGCGAGCGGCTCGCGCGCATGGGCGAGCGGCAGCACCTCCAGGAATGGATCGTCCAGCCCGAGCGCGGCACCATCTTCGGCCGCCACGGCGATGCGCTGGCCATCAGCATCGAGGCCCAGTCGGTCTACGTGCGCCCACGGCGCCTGAAGGTCACCGGCAAGGTGGTGGCCGATGTGGCGCGGGCGCTGGACATGAAGCGCGGCGAAGTGCGCCGCAGGATGACCGCCAGCGAGCCTTTCGTATGGCTCAAGCGCCAGGTGACGCCGCGCGAGGCGCAGCGGGTGCGCCGGCTCAAGATCGAAGGAATCGGTTTCTACCACGAGCCCAAACGATACTACCCGCAAGGGCGGCTTGCCGGGCAGGCCCTGGGGGTCGTGGGCAGGGACGCCCAGGGCCTGGAAGGGGTCGAGCGCAGCTACGACCGCTACATACGCGGGGAGACGAGCTCGTGGGTGGTGGAGCGCGACGCGTTGGGCCGCCGCATGCTGGTGGCGGGTCTGGACGAGTTGAAGCTCCAGCCCGGGCCGGACGTGCACCTGACGCTGGATACCGCGCTCCAGCATCTGGCGGAAAAGCATCTGGAAGCGGCGGTCAAGCGCTACCGCGCCAAGGGCGGGACCGTGGTGATGGCCGACCCATATACGGGAACGATCCTGGCGCTGGCCAGCTACCCGTTCTTCGATCCCAACCAGTACCAGACCCAGGAACGGAGCCGTTGGCGCATCCGCGCGGTCACGGATACCTACGAGCCGGGTTCCGTCTTCAAGGCCGTGCTGGCGGCGGCCGCCCTGGAGGACGGTGTCGTGGGCCAGGAGGATCTGATCTTCTGCGAGTACGGCAAGTACGTCTACGGCGGTCGTACCATCCATGACTTCAAGGAATACGGCTGGCTGTCGTTCGCCAAGGTCCTTCAGCTCTCCAGCAACATCGGCGTCACGAAGGTGGCGGACAAGCTCGGCAAGGAGCGTTACCACCGTTACATTCGCCGCTTCGGCTTTGGAGAGAAGACCGGCATCGACCTTTTGGGAGAGGTGAAAGGGACGGTGCGCCCGTACCAACAGTGGTACAAGGTGGACCTTGCCGCGGCGTCGTTCGGGCAGTCCATCGGGGCGACGCCCCTGCAGATGGTCATGGCCTTCTCCGCCATCGCCAACGGCGGCCTGCTCATGCGTCCCTACCTCGTGGACCGGGTCGTGGGCGAGGACGGCCGCGTACTGTTCCGGAACAAGCCGGAGATGCTGCGCCGCGTGGTTTCGCGCGAGACCGCCCGCAAGGTGGTCGACATCCTCAAGGGCGTCGTGGCCGAGGGCGGCACCGGCTCCCGTGCCGCCCTCGCCGGGTTCGAAACGGCGGGCAAGACCGGCACTTCCCAGAAGGCCGACCGCGTCAAGGGGGGCTACTCGAAGAAGCGGGTGGCCTCGTTCGCCGGGTTCGTGCCCGCCGACGAGCCCCGCTTCGTGCTCCTGACCCTGGTGGACGAACCCACGGTTCAAGTCTACGGCGGCCTGGTGGCGGCGCCGCTGTTCCAGCGCATCGCCGGTCCGGCGCTGCACGCGCTCGGACAGAAGCCCGACCGTCGCCTCCTCGAGGCGCCGTCCTCGGCCGGGAAGGTCGGCGTCGTCCGGGTGTCGCGCGCAGGGACCCGGCGGGGGAAGGCCGGTTCCGGCGGGCCGAACCTCGTCGGCATGAGCATGCGCCAAGCCGTCGACGAGGCCAGGAAGCTCCGGCTCTCGGTGGTTCTCCGGGGGCACGGCTACGTCGCGGCGCAAAGGATGGACCGGGGCGGCCGCCGCCTCGTCCTGACGCTCAAGGAATGATGCCGATGCTGCTGCGGGAGCTGCTGCATACACCGGATGTCCGGGACGAACGGGGCCCCGTGGATCACCAGGTCCAGGGGCTCGCGTGCGATTCACGCCGGGTACGTCCGGGTTCCGTCTTCTTCGCCCTGCCGGGGCAGCGCGCCGACGGCCATGACTTCGTCGGCGACGCCGCGCGCCGGGGCGCGGCGGCGGTGGTGGTGGAGCGGCCCGTGGCGGTGCCTTTCGAGACCGCCTGCGTGAGGGTGTCCGACGCGCGCCGCGCCATGGCTCACGCGGCGGCGGTGTTCTTCGGCCGTCCGAGCCGCTCGCTCGTCCTGGTGGGTGTCACCGGGACCAACGGCAAGACCACGGTCACCTACCTGCTGGAGGCGATCTTCGGCGCGGCGGGGCACGCCTGCGGGGTCATCGGCACCATCAGCCGGCGCTACGGCGGACGGGAGCAGCCCGCGCTCCTTACCACGCCCGAGTCTCTCGAGATCGAGGAGCTGCTGGCGGAGATGGTCAGTGCCGGCGTGGGCTTCGTCGCCATGGAGGTTTCTTCCCATGCGCTGGACCTCGATCGGGCGCACGGGCTGGATTTCGACGCGGCGGTGTTCACCAACCTGTCGCGCGACCACCTGGACTATCACGGCGACATGGAGTCGTATTTCCGCAGCAAGGCGCGGTTGTTCACGGAGTGTCTTCCCGACAGCGTCAAGGAACGGCCGGTCGCGGTCATCAACGCGGACGACGCGCGCGGGTCCGAGTTGGCGCGGCTCACCCGGGAAGCCGGGCTGGCGGCCCTCACCTACGGCCGCTCGTCCCGTTGGGACGTCCATCCGGTGCGCCTGGACAGCGACGTGGACGGCTTGCGCGGCACCCTGTCATGCGGCGGGCAAGAGATCGAGTTCGCCTCGCCGCTCATGGGCGAGATCAACTTGGAGAACATCCTGGCGGCCGCGGGTACCGCTTGGGCGTTGGGGGCGGCGCCGGAAGCCATCGTCTCCGGTCTTGCCCGGCTGGAGCGCGTGCCGGGGCGGCTGGAGCGCGTGCCCAACGGCTTGGGGGTCACTCTGGTGGTGGACTACGCGCACACGCCGGACGCCTTGGACAAGGTCATCCGTGCCTTGCGGCCGTTGACCCGGGGACGGCTGATCACGGTGTTCGGCTGCGGCGGCGACCGGGACGCCGGCAAGCGTCCGCTCATGGGGGAGGTCGCCGCCGGCGCGAGCGATGCCGTGGTGGTTACCTCGGACAACCCTCGCGGCGAGGAGCCGCTGGTGATCATCCGCGGCATCGAGGACGGCGTGCGCCGCGGCGGCATGCAACGCATCGATGACGACGGCGCCGGGAGCGCGCGCCGCGGCTACCGCGTGGAGCCCGACCGGCGCGCCGCGATTCGCTTGGGCCTGTCGCTGGCGGATCCCGGCGACGTGCTGCTGGTGGCGGGCAAGGGGCACGAGGATTATCAGATCCTCGGCGGGCGCAGGATCCATTTCGACGACCGGGAAGTGCTGCGGGAGGAAGCCGCCGCAATTGCGGCCGAGGGATGACGGTGCGCGAAGGGTCATGGACTGGAGCATCGAAGAGTTGGCGCGGGCGGCCGGGGGGACCATCGTCCAGCGCGGCGCCGCGCTTCGGGTCGGCGATATCTGCACGGACTCGCGCCGGGTGGAGTGGAACGGCGTGTTCGTGGCGCTCCGGGGCGAGCTGCACGACGGACACGCGTTCGTCTCCGAGGCGGCGCGGCGCGGGAGCGGCTGCGTCATCGTGCAGGAGAACGTGGTCCCGGCCTCGGAGGTGACGGTGATTCGCGTGCGCGACACCTTGCGGGCGCTGGGCGAGGTCGCCCGTTTCCATCGGCGGAGGCTGGCGCCGCGGGTGCTGGCGATCACCGGTTCGAACGGAAAGACCACGACCAAGGAGATGCTGTTCTCGATTCTGCAACGCGCGCGCCTCGACAACCGCCCGTTGCGCGGCCGGGTGCTCAAGAACGAGGGCAACTACAACAACCTCGTGGGTCTGCCCTTGACCCTGCTGCGCCTGGGCGAACGCGAGCGCGCCGCGGTGGTGGAGCTGGGCACCAACCGCCCCGGCGAGATCCGCCGGCTCACGGCCATCGCCGAACCGGACGTGGCGGCCATCACCTCGGTGGGCCCGGCGCACCTTTCCGGTTTGAAGACGGTGGCCGGGGTGGCGCGGGAGAAGGGCGCGATCTTCCGCGGCCTGGGGGCGCACGGCACCGCCGTGGTCAATCTCGACGACGCCCGGGTGGTGCGCCAGAGCCGCGCGTTCCAGGGTCGCGTGGTGACCTATGGCACGGGCGGCCACGTGCGCGGCGAAGACCCGGAGATGCTCGCCGGCGGGCGCCTGCGCTTCAACCTGCGCGTGGGCCGGCTGCGGGAGCCGGTGCGCCTGCGCCTGTGTGGGCTGCACAACGTGCGCAACGCGGTGGGCGCCGCGGCCATGGCGCACGCCTTCGGAGTGGACCCGGCGGCCATCTGCAAGGGACTCGAGGCGGTGCGGCCCGTGCCCATGCGCATGGAAGTCGAGCGCTGGCGCGGCATCGGCATCATCAACGACGCCTACAACGCGAATCCGGCCTCCATGGAGGCGGCCTTAGCCGCGCTGCGGGGGATCCCGGCGCGGGGGCGGCGCGTGGCGGTCCTGGGAGACATGCTGGAGATGGGCGAAAACGAGAGCGCGTGCCACCGCGAGCTGGGCGAGACCGCGGCGCGCAGCGGCCTCGACGCCCTCTACCTGCTGGGCCGCTTCGCCCGCGAGATCCGGCGCGGCGCCGTGGGCGCCGGCATGGAGCGGTCGGCGGTGCGCGTGGCGCGCGCCCACCAACCCCTGGGGAAAGAGTTGCGCGGCGTGCTGCGCAAGGGCGACTGGGTGTTGCTCAAGGGCTCGCGCGGCGCGGCCATGGAGCAGGTGCTGGCGGCCATGAAGGATGGAGGAGCCTGACCCGTGTTGTACCTGCTGCTCTATCCGCTGCATTCCACGTTCCCGGTGCTGAACGTGTTCCGCTACATCACGTTCCGCGCGGCGCTGGCGGCGCTCCTGTCGCTGCTGCTTTCCTTCGTCATCGGCCCCTGGCTCATCCGCTCCCTCAAGCGTTGGCAGATCGGCCAGCACATTCGCGAGGACGGCCCCGCGCACCATGCCGGCAAGGCCGGCACTCCCACCATGGGGGGCACGCTGATCGTCCTGTCCCTGACGCTGTCCACGCTGCTGGTGGCGGACGTCACCAACGTGTACGTCCTGCTGGCCTTGGTCGTGACCGTGGCGTTCGCCGCCATTGGTCTCGTCGACGACTGGCTCAAGCTCAGGAGCCGCAGCAGCCGCGGGCTGTCCATGTGGAGCAAGCTCGTGCCCCAGACCGCCGTGGCCGCGGCGGCGGTGGCGGTGCTGCTGGCGCAGCCCGACTTCAACAGCACGGTGGCGGTGCCGTTCTTCAAGAACGTGCAGCCGGACCTGGGGCTCTGGTACGTGCCCTTCGCGGTGGTGGTGGTGGTGGGCGCCTCCAACGCGGTGAACCTGACCGACGGCCTCGACGGCCTCGCCATCGGCCCGGTGATGACCGCCGCGGCCGCCTACGCGATCATCGTCTACCTCGCGGGCCACGTGAAGTTCGCCGAGTACCTGCAGATTCCATACGTGTCCCGGGTGGGCGAGCTGACGGTGTTCTGCGCCGCGGTGGTGGCGGCGGGCATGGGTTTCCTGTGGTTCAACACCTATCCCGCGCAGATCTTCATGGGCGACGTCGGCAGCCTCGGCCTCGGAGCCGCCCTGGGGATCGTGGCGGTCATCAGCAAGAACGAGATCCTGCTGGTCCTGGTGGGCGGGGTCTTCGTGGTGGAGGCGGTGTCCGTGATCGTACAGGTGGCGTCGTTCAAGACGCGCGGCAAACGGGTCTTCCGCATGGCGCCGATCCACCATCACTACGAGCTCAAGGGTTGGCCGGAACCGCAGATCATCGTGCGGTTCTGGATCGTGTCGATCATTTGCGCGCTGTTCGCGTTGAGCACGCTGAAGCTGCGCTGAAGGTGTCGAGAGTGTCGTCGGTCGCAACGAGCGTGGAGCCGGCCACGGACGGCAAGCCGGTCATGGAACTGGAAGGCAAGAACATCATGGTGCTGGGCCTGGCGCGCACGGGTCTGGCGGTGGTGCGGTTCGTGACGCGCCGGGGCGCCAGGGTGGTGGGCGTGGACGCGCGCGCCGCCGGGCAAATGGAA
The DNA here is from genome assembly GCA_022823055.1 of Candidatus Binatia bacterium. Taxonomy (GTDB): domain Bacteria; phylum Desulfobacterota; class Binatia; order UBA9968; family JAJDTQ01; genus JAJDTQ01. The sequence continues at coordinate 6,628 of JAJDXX010000037.1, forward strand.
CAGGCCCGGGCGGAACTGGCGCCGCTGCCCGCGGTGTGCCACTTCGGCGCGGAGAATCCGGCCTGGCTCGACGGCGTGGACGCGGTGGTGCCGAGTCCGGGGGTGCCGCGAGACAATCCGCTTCTCGTGGAGGCCGCGCGCCGCGGCGTGGAGGTGTTGAGCGAGATCGAGCTGGCGTCGCGGTTCGCGTCCATGCCGCTGGCGGCCGTCACCGGCACCAACGGGAAGACCACGACCACGAGCCTCCTGACCGCCATGCTGGAGGCGGCGGGCCAGCGCGTGTTCGCCGGCGGCAACATCGGCAAGCCCTTCATCGACTACGTGGACGAGGACTGGGACTGGGGCGTGGTGGAGGTGAGCAGCTTCCAGCTCGAATGGGTGCGGGAGTTCCGCCCGCGCGTTGCCCTGTTCCTGAACCTGAGCGAGGACCACCTCGATCGCTACGACGGACTGGAAAGCTACGGCGCGGCCAAGGCCAGGATCTTCGCCGCCCAGCAGCCGGGCGACGTCGCCGTGCTGAACCGCGACGATCCCTGGGTGTGGGGCCTGCGGCGCCGGTTGAGCTCAGGGGTGGTGTCCTTCGGCTGGTCCGAAGTGGACGCGGGGGCGTTCGTCGCGGGAGATGAGATCGTGTGGCGCGGCGGCGGCGCGGAGGAGCGTCTGCCGTTGCGGGACCTGCGGCTGCTTGGGGTGCACAACGTCGAGAACGTCATGGCGGCCCTGTGCGCGGCCCGGGCGGCCGGTGCCGGTGCGCGCGCCGTGGAGACCGCGGCACGGCGCTTCCCGGGCATCGAGCACCGGCTGGAGTTCGTGCGCGAGCTGGACGGCGCGCGCTACTACAACGACTCCAAGGGCACCAACGTGGGCGCGGTGGAGAAGTCGCTGGCGAGCTTCGACGTGCCCGTGGTGCTCATCGCCGGCGGCGTGCACAAGGGCGGCAGCTACGACACCTTGGCGCCGCTGGTGCGGGAACGCGTGCGCAAGCTGATCCTGTTGGGCGCGTCGGCGCCGCTCATGCGAACGGCGTTGGGCGCGTCCGCGGACACGGTGGTGGTAAATGACCTCCCCGCCGCCGTGTGCGTCGCCCGGGCGGCGGCCCGCCCGGGCGACGTGGTGCTGCTCTCGCCGGGGTGTTCGAGCTTCGACATGTTCGAGAACTACGCCGAGCGCGGGCGCGCGTTCAAGGAACTGGTGCAGGCCCTATGAGCGCGATCCGCAACATGGACCGCTGGATGGTCATCAGCCTCGTGGTGTTGCTCGCCATCGGCATCACCATGGTGCTGAACACCAGCTACCTCTATTCCCAGGAACGCTTCGGCGACGGCACCTACCTGTTCCGCAAGCAGTTGGCGGCGGTGGCGGTTGGCGTCATCGGCCTGTGCGCGGCCGTCGTGCTGCCCCCCTCGGCCTACCGCCGTCTCACCGTGCCGCTCTTCGTGGTCGCGCTGGCTTCCCTGGTGCTGGTGCTCCTGCCGGGCATCGGCCTGGTCCGGGGCGGCGCCCAGCGCTGGCTCGGGGTGGCGCCGTTGGTGTTCCAGCCGTCCGAGCTGGCCAAAGTGAGTTTCGTTCTCTACCTGGCCTACACGCTTTCCAGGAAGGGCGAACGGTTGCAGCAGTTCGTGTCCGGGCTGCTGCCGCCGTTGCTGGTGACCGGTTTGTTCGTGCTGCTGCTGCTGGCCGAGCCGGACTTCGGCTCCGCGTTCATCCTCGCCATTATCGCCATGGCGATGCTTTTCGTCTCCGGCGGCCGCATGACGCACCTCACCGTCGTGGCCATGGCGGCGCTGCCTGTCGCCGCGTTCCTGATCATGACCGCGGACTACCGGGTCAAGCGGTTGCTGGCCTTCCTGGACCCGTGGAGCGATTCGGCCAACAGCGGTTTCCAGATCATCCAGTCCTACATCGCCTTCGGTTCCGGCCAGTTGTGGGGCCGGGGACTGGGGCAGAGCCGGCAGAAGCTCCACTACCTGCCGGAGGCGCACACGGACTTCATCTACTCGGTGATAGGCGAGGAACTGGGGCTGTGGGGCGCGCTCCTGGTCGTGCTGCTCTTCGGCATCCTGCTGCTCCGCGGCATGGGGCTGGCGCTGGAACGCGAGGATTCGTTCACGCGCCTCATGGTGTTCGGCCTGACACTGCTCCTGGGCCTGCAGGCGCTGGTGCACATGAGCGTGGTCATGGGCCTGGTGCCCACCAAGGGCCTGGTGCTGCCGTTCGTGAGCTACGGCGGCTCGGCCATGGTGGTGCACCTCACGGTGGCGGGGATGCTCCTGAGCGCTTCCTTCCGGAGGGACCCGCCATGCGACTGATCGTGGCCGGCGGCGGCACCGGCGGCCATCTCTTCCCCGGCCTCGCCGTGGCGCGGGAGTTCCTCCGGCGCCACGAGGACGCGCGCATTCTCTTCGTGGGAAGCCGCTGGGGCATCGAGAGTCGGGTGATCCCGCAGACCGAGTTCCCGCTGGAGCTGTTGCCCATCCGCGGCCTCAAGGGGCGCGGCCTCAAAGGACTTCTGGAAGGCCTGTACGGCATCCCCCTGAGCCTGTGGCGCTCACGCGCCATCATCCGCCGCTTCGATCCGCAGTGCATCATCGGCCTGGGAGGCTACGCCTCGGGTCCGCTGCTGCTCGCCGGCGTGTCGCGGCGCATCCGCTGCGCCGTGCTGGAGCAGAACCTGCGCCCGGGCCTCACCAACCGCGTCCTGGGCCGGCTCGTGGACCGGATCTTCACCAGCTTCCGCGAGAGCGCGGACTACTTCCCCGCGGACAAGGTGGTGCTCGCCGGCACGCCGGTGCGCTGGCGCGAGTTGCCGGAGGTGGAGCGGGAAGCGGAGCGTTTCCACCTGCTGGTCTTCGGCGGCAGCGCCGGGGCGCGCCGCATCAACGAGGCGGTGCTGGGCGCGCTGGAGCACCTGGGGGAGGCGGCGGCGGGCTTTCGGGTGACGCACCAGAGCGGGCGCGCGGACGAGGACCGGGTGCGGCAAGGCTACGCGTCGTTGCCGTGCGAGGCCGAGGTGCTTCCGTTCATCGACCAAATGGACCGGGCCTACGCCGCGGCGGATCTGGTGGTCTGCCGCGCGGGCGCCTCCACCCTGGCGGAGCTGACGCTGTTCGGCAAGCCGGCCGTGCTGATCCCGTATCCCTACGCGGCCCACGACCATCAGCGCCTCAACGCGCTGGCGCTGGAAAAGGCGGGCGCCGCGGTGATGATCGTGGAGCGGGAGCTGAGCGCCACGGGGCTGGCGGAGACTCTTCGCACGTTCCACGGCGACGCCGGCCGGCGCCGCGCCATGGGCGAGGCGGCCGCCCGTCTGGGCCGGGGCGACGCCACCGAGCGCATCGTCGACGAGTGCCACGCGCTGGTGCCGGCGTGGTCGCGGCACGAATCCGGCGCCGCGCCCGGGCCGGCCGGCAAGGAGGCGGCAAGCTCATGAGCCCGGCGCGCCGCGACATCAGGCCGTTCGAACGGCGTCACCGGGTGCACTTCGTCGGCATCGGCGGCGTGGGCATGAGCGGCATCGCGGAGGTGCTGTTGAACCTGGGTTACGAGATCAGCGGCTCCGACCTGCAAGAAAGCGACGCCACCCGGCGGCTCGCCGCCCTGGGGGCGGCGGTGCACATCGGCCACGACGCCGCCCACCTGCCGGAGGAGCTTTCGGTGGTGGTGATCTCCACGGCGGTGAAGTTCGCCAACCCCGAGGTAACGGCGGCCAAGGAAAGGCAGATCCCGGTGATTCCGCGGGCGGAGATGCTCGCCGAGCTGATGCGCATGAAGTACGGCGTCGCGGTGGCCGGAAGCCACGGCAAGACCACCACCACGTCGATGATCGGCCACGTGCTCACCGAGGCGCGCATGGACCCCACGCTGGTGATCGGCGGCCGGGTGCGCTCGCTGGCGGGCAACGCGCAGATGGGCAAGGGCGACATCCTGGTGGCCGAAGCGGACGAAAGCGACGGCACCTTCCTGCTGCTCTCGCCCGTGGTGGCGGTAGTGACCAACATCGACCGCGAGCACATCGACTACTACGGCACTCCCGAAGCCCTGGCGGACGCGTTCCTGGCCTTCGTCAACAAGGTGCCGTTCTACGGCATCGCCGTGCTGTGCCTGGACCACCCGACTGTGCGCGCGTTGATCCCGCGGGTCAACAAGCGGGTGGTGACCTATGGCCTGTCGGCCGACGCCGACTTCAGCGCCGAGTGCGTGGCGACCCGGGGCATGGAGTCGACGTTTTCGGTGCTGCGCCGCGGCCGCGCGCTCGGGACCGTGACACTGCCCATGCCCGGCCGTCACAGCGTCGCCAACGCGCTGGCCGCCATCGCGGCGGCGGTGGAGCTGGGAGTGGAATTCGATCAAGCGTCCGCGGCCCTGGGCGCCTTCGCCGGCATCCACCGCCGCTCGGAGATCAAGGGAGAGGCGGCCGGGGTGCTGGTCATGGATGACTACGGGCATCACCCGGCCGAGATCGAGACCACGCTGCAGGCCCTTACGGAAGGCTGGGACCGACCGTTGACGGTGGTGTTCCAGCCGCACCGTTACAGCCGCACGAAGGACCTGTTCGAGGACTTCGTGCCGGCCTTCGACCGCGCCCACCGGCTGATCCTCACGGAGATCTACGCCGCCGGCGAGGAGCCGGTGCCGGGTATCGGCGGCGAGGAGCTGTATCGGGCCATTCGGCGCCGGGGTCACATGGACGTCGAGTTCGTCGCCTCCAGGGAGGACATCGCCGGCGGGCTGCTGCCGCGACTGGCGGAAGGGGACATGGTCCTCACCCTCGGGGCGGGGGACGTCTACAAGGTAGGGGAGTCTTTGCTTGAGCGCCTGCGGGAACAGCGCCCATGAGCACGGACCGGCTGGCCGCGGAGCTGAGCGGCATTCCCGGTCTGGAGGTGAAGGCGGGCGAGCCCCTGGCTCGCTACACCTCCTTCAAGGTCGGAGGACCGGCGGATTGCTTCGTCGAGGCGCACACGAAAACGGGCCTGGGCGCGTGCCTGGAACTCCTGGCGCGCCGCGCCGCGCCGGTGCTGCTGCTGGGCAACGGCAGCAACATGCTGGTGAGCGATCGGGGCGTGCGCGGCGCCGTGCTGCGGTTGCGCGGGGAGTTCCGCCGGGTGCGCTGGCTGGGCGACGGGGCGCGCGTGGGCGCGGCCTGCGCCGTGAGCCGGCTGGTGCGCGAGGCCGTGCGCCGCGGCCTCGGCGGACTGGAGTTCGCCGAAGGGATTCCCGGCAGCGTGGGAGGTTCGCTGGTGATGAACGCCGGCGCTTACGGATCGGAGATGGAACGCGTGGTGACCAGGGTTGAGGCTTTCACCACCGCGGGCGCGCCCTTGGCGCTCGGGCGCGACGAGCTGCACTTCGCCTACCGCGAGACGCGCCTTCCCGCGGGCGCGGTGGTGACCCGCGTGGACCTGGCGCTCACGCCGGACGCGCCGGCGGTGGCGGAGACGCGGATGCGCGAGATCATGGCCCGGCGCCGCGCCAGCCAGCCTTCGGGCCGGCCCAACTTTGGTTCGGTCTTCCGTAATCCGCCGGGGGACCATGCCGGACGGCTGATCGAGGCCGCCGGGCTCAAGGGCCTGCGCGTGGGGCGCGCGGAGGTGTCCCGGCGCCATGCCAACTTCATACAGAACCTCGGCGGCGCGCGCGCCGAGGACGTGTGGCGCCTGATCGAGCAGGTGCGCGGCGCGGTGGAGAGCCGCTTCGCCGTCACCCTGCAGCCGGAGGTTCGATTCGTGGGGGAATGGCCGCGATGAGCGCACGAGCGGGAACATACCGCTCCGGCCGCGTGGGGGTCCTCTACGGCGGGCCTTCCGCGGAACGGGAGGTCTCGCTGGTGTCGGGCAAGGAGGTGGCCGGTGCCTTGCGCGATGCCGGCTACGCGTCGGTGGCGCTCATCGACGTCGGCCCGGATCTGCCCGCGCGCCTGCGCGAGGAGCGCATCGACGTGGCCTTCATCGCGCTCCACGGCAAGCTCGGCGAGGACGGCTGCGTGCAGGGGCTGTTGGAAGTCATGGGGATTCCCTACTCGGGCTCGGGGGTGACGGCGTCGGCCTTGTGCATGGACAAGGTGCTGGCCAAGCAGGTGCTGGTGCGCAACCGCATCCCCACGCCGGCCTACGAGGTGGTGGCCGCGGACCGCTCGCAGGACGTCCGGCTGCCGTTGCCCGTGGTGGTCAAGCCGCGCGCCGAAGGGTCCACCATCGGCGTCTCGATCGTGCGCCGGCGGCGGGACATGGCGCGGGCGGTGCGCGAGGCCTGCCGCTTCGACCGCGACGCGCTGGTGGAAACCTACGTGCCCGGAAAGGAGATCACGGTGGGCCTCCTCAACGGCGAGGCGCTCGGGGTTACCGAGATCCGTCCGGTGACGGGGTTCTACGACTTCAAGACCAAGTACACCTCGGGCATGGCGTCCCATGTCTTTCCCGCGCCCCTGCCGCGCCCGCTCTACCGCCGGGCGATGCGGCTGGCGGCACGCGCGTGCGCGGCACTCGGCTGCGAAGGGGCGCCGCGCGTGGACTTCCGCATCTCCCCGGAGGGGCGCCTGTACGCGCTCGAGGTCAACACACTGCCGGGAATGACGCCGCTGAGCCTGCTGCCGGAGATCGCCGCGGGGGTCGGCATCGGGTTCGGCGAGTTGGTGGAGCGCATCCTCGACCGGGCCGTGCTCAGGAACGGAACCCGGAATGCTCCGGCGCCGGAGGCGGTCCATGATTGATCAGCGCGCCAGATTCAGGAGGTTCGGCTACCGCCGGGCGGGGCTGGCCGGGAGTGCCGCCGCGGCGTGCGCGTTGGCCCTGGCCGCGTGGCTTTACCCGGAAGCCTTGGCCGGGGTCTACCGGCAGTCCCGTGTCGTGCTCGAGGCGTCCGCGGCCATTCGCGGCACGGCAAGGGACATCTCGGAGTTCGTCCTCACGCATCCCCATTTCACGGTGCGCGAGGTCAAGGTCTTGGGAGCGCAACGGGTGAAAGGCGAGGACATCGTGGTGATGTCCGGGTTGGGGCCGCACACCGGGATCTGGAGCACCGACCCCGTGGAGCTTGGGCGGAAGGTGGAGCGGCATCCCTGGGTGAAGCGGGCGCTGGTGCGGCGGGAATTGCCGGCGCGGCTGACCATCACCGTGGAAGAGTGGAGCCCCGGCGGCATCGTCACCCTGGACCGGCTGTACTACGTGGCGGACGACGGCGTTATCTTCAAGGCCCTCGACGAGGAGGACTCCGTCGACTTGCCGTTCGTCACCGGCCTGCGCGCCGCCGGTCTCGCGCCGGAAGCGCCGGACACCCGAAAGAAACTGTCGCAGGTGCTGGAACTGGCGCGCACGGTGGAGCGAACCGGGTTGGATCTGTCGGAAATCCGCTTCGGGTCGGGCGGCGGCGTCGTGCTCTATCCTGTTTCCTACGCCGTGCCGTTCCACATGGGCTGGGGCGACTGGGACGACAAGCTCCGCAGGCTCCAATGGTTCCTGCGCGAGTTCCGGGAACAGGGGGCCCGTTTCAGGGCCGTGGACCTGAGTTTCAAGGGGCAGGTGGTGGCGCGTCCGCGAAAGCGGGCGTGAGCCACGATCGCGATCAAACGAAGGGGCGTGACACGCTATGGCCAAGAAGAACAATCTCGTCGTCGGGCTCGATATCGGCACCCACAAGATCTGCGCGGTAGTGGGAGAGCAGACCGAGCAGGGCCCCGAGGTGGTGGGGGTCGGAATCCATCCCTCCAACGGCCTGCGCAAGGGTGTCGTGATCAACGTCGAGGCCACCATCGAGGGCATCAAGAAGGCCGTGGAGGAGGCCGAGATCATGGCCGGCTGCGAGATCAACACGGTCTTCGCGGGCATCGCGGGCGGGCACATCCGCGGGTTCAACAGCCAAGGGGTGGTGGCGGTCAAGAACAAGGAAGTCGCCGACGCCGACATCGACCGGGTCATCGACGCGGCCAAGGCGGTGGCCATCCCGCTGGACCAGGAGGTGCTGCACGTGCTGCCGCAGGAGTTCGCCCTCGACGGCCAGGGAGGCATCCAGGAACCGCGGGGAATGGCCGGGGTGCGCCTCGAAGCCAGCGTGCACATCGTCACCGGCGCGGTGGCGGCGGCGCAGAACATCATCAAGTGCTGCAACCGCACCGGCCTCAACGTGGCCGATTTCGTCCTCGAGCCGCTGGCCTCCGCGGAGGCGACCCTGACCCAGGAGGAACGGGAGCTGGGCGTGGCGCTGGTGGACATGGGCGGCGGCACCACCGACATCGCGCTGTTTCACGGCGGCTCGGTGAAGCACACCGCGGTGCTGAGCGTGGGCGGGAACCACCTCACCAGCGACATCGCCGCGGGCCTGCACGCGCCCATGGTGGCGGCGGAGCAGTTGAAGCAGCGCTACGGCGCGGTGGGGCCCGACGTCGTCAACCGCAACGAGATGCTGGAGGTGCCCAGCGTCGGCGGACGCAGTCCGCGGACGGTGTCGCGACAGGTGCTGTGCGAGATCATCGAGCCGCGGCTGGAGGAGGTCTTCCATCTCGTGCACCGCGAGCTCACCAAGTCCGGCTACGCGCGGCAGGTGGTGTCGGGCATCGTCATGACCGGAGGGTCCACGCTGCTGCCGGGCATGGTCGAGATGGCGGAGAGGATCTTCGACGTGCCGGTGCGCCAGGGCGTGCCGGGCAACGTCGCCGGATTGGTGGACGTGGTGTCCAGTCCAGTCTACTCCACCGCCACCGGCTTGCTGCTCTACGGCCTCGGACAGCAGGACCGCAACCTCTTCCGCGTGCGCGACAACGACGTCTTCTTCAAGGTGCGCGGGCGCATGACCGAATGGTTCAAGGAATTCTTTTAGTACGACACTGAAGGCAAACAGGAATAGACATCCGGAAAAGGAGGGCATGTCATGTTCGAGATGGTGGATCCGATCGAATCGGGAGCCCGGATCAAGGCGATCGGCGTCGGCGGGGCCGGCGGCAACGCGGTCAACACGATGATCGAAGAGGGCCTCAAGGGCGTGGACTTCATCGTGGCCAACACGGACAGCCAGGCGCTGGACGCGAACAAGGCCGAGATCAAGATCCAGATAGGGGACTCCATGACCAAGGGGCTCGGGGCAGGCGCCAATCCGGAAGTGGGCCGCCGCGCCGCGATGGAGGACAGGGAGCGCATCCGTGAGTTCCTCACGGGCGCCGACATGATCTTCATCACCGCGGGAATGGGCGGCGGCACGGGCACGGGCGGCGCGCCGATCATCGCCAGCGTCGCGCGCGAGGTGGGAGCGCTCACGGTGGGCGTGGTCACCAAACCCTTCATCTTCGAAGGCAAACGCCGCATGCAACAGGCGGAAGAAGGCATCCGGGAGCTCAAGGACAAGGTGGATACCCTCGTGGTCATCCCCAACCAGCGTCTGCTCAGCATCGCCGGCAAGTCCACCACGCTGCTGGAGACCTTCAAGGTGGCCGACGGCGTGGTGACCCAGGCGGTCCGGGGCATCGCCGACCTGATCGTGACGCCGGGGCTCATCAATCTCGACTTCGCCGACGTGCGCACGGTCATGAGGGAGATGGGATTCGCACTCATGGGGGCGGCTTCCGCCACCGGCGAGAACCGCGCCCTTGAGGCGGCACAGCAGGCGATCTCGAGTCCGTTGCTGGAGGACGTGTCCATCAACGGTGCGCGCGGCGTGCTGATCAACGTCACCGGCGGTGCCGACATGAGCCTGTTCGAGGTCAACGAGGCGGCCACGCTGATCCAGGGCGAAGCCCACGACGACGCCACGATCATCTTCGGCGCGGTCATTGACGAAACCATCGAGGACGAACTGCGCATCACGGTCATCGCCACGGGTTTCGGCGACGAAGGAACGCGTGCGCCGCAGCCGGCGACCGTGGACAAGAAGGAGGCGCCGCAGCAGAAGCAGGGATCCCTGGGTCTGGGCGTGCGGGATGCCCGGGACAAGAAGATCGTGCATCTCGGCACCCTGGTGGACGACGAGTACGGCGGTCCGAGCTGGCAGCGGGGCGAGGAAAAGGAGTCGAGCGCTCCTCAGCCCATCGATCTTGAAGAGAAGGACGTGGCCGAGGACGACTTCGACATCCCGACGTTTCTGCGCAAACGGATGGATTAGGATCCGGGGGGCATCGCGTCCCCCCGCGTCTCGGCGACGCGGCGCCGCAACAAGAGCGGCAGGGTTCCCCACACTCCGAAGATCAGGCCGGCCAAGGTCCAGTACGTCGGGTTGCGCCCGCCGTACCGGGCCACGAAGAAGCAGAGGATGCCGTCGCACAGATGGATGGCGGCCACGGTGGCCAGCAGTGTCTGGGGTTCCAGGTCCGGCCGGATGAAGTAGACTCCCGAAGCGTACCCGATCAATGACGTGAGGTCGGTCATGGTGCGGCCGGGGCTGTCGGGTGCGCCGTGTCCGGCTACCCTTGACCCTCCTTTCTTGAGTACTATATTTGAGCAAGGAGCAAAGATAAATGACCTCCGGATGAATAAACGGCCGCCGAAAGAACCCACATGTCCGTAAGAACCATCGAGTGGCGCGACGGAGAACTGCTGCTCATCGACCAGCGGCGCCTGCCCCGGAAGGAAGTCTACCGGGTTTGCCGCAACTACCGCCAGGTGGCCCAGGCCATCCGCAACATGGTCGTGCGCGGCGCGCCCGCCATCGGCGTCACCGCGGCCATGGGGGTCGCCATGGGGGCGCGGCACGTCCGGGATCCGAAGAACGTCGAGGCCGTCATGCGGAACGTGTTCGAGACCCTGGCGGACACCCGGCCCACGGCCGTGAACCTGCACTGGGCACTGGAACGCATGAGGGGCGTCTACGAGGCCAACAGGCACGGGGACCTGGGGACGCTGCAACAGCGGCTGGAGGATGCGGCCGTTGAGATGTACGACGCGGACATCGCCGCGAACCGCAGGCTTGGCGGTCTGGGCGCGGCGCTGCTGAAGGACTCCCGGCGCATCCTGACCCATTGCAACGCGGGCGCCCTGGCGACCGCGGGTTACGGCACCGCGCTCGGGGTGTTGCGGGCGATGAAGGAAACGGGAATGCCCCTCGAGGAGGTGTTCGTGGATGAGACGCGGCCGTTCCTGCAGGGCGCCAGACTGACGGCGTGGGAGCTGCGCAAGGAGGAAATCCCGGTCACGCTCATCACGGACAACATGATGGGTTACGTCATGCAGCAGAACCGTGTGGACGCCGTCGTGGTGGGGGCCGACCGGGTGGCCGCCAACGGCGACGTGGCCAACAAGATCGGTACCTACACCGTGGCGGTGATGGCCCGGCGCCACGGGATTCCGTTCTACGTGGCTTGCCCCACTTCCACCGTGGACCTGTCCTGTCCCTCCGGAAGGGAGATTCCCATCGAGGAGCGCGCCGAGGACGAGGTGACCCACATCGCCGGACGGCGCATCGCGCCCGACGGAGTGAACACCCTGAACCCGGCGTTCGACGTCACCGATCATTCGCTGGTGTCCGCCATCATCACCGAAAAGGCCGTGGTCACGGCTCCCTATCGCAAGAACCTGCGGAACGTCTGTGTTCCGTAGGGGCACGCGAGCTTCCCCCATCCCGTCACGAGAATCCGCACCATGGCAGTCATCGAAAGACAAGACGAACTGGAAGCCTGCTTTCACGAGGCCGGCAAGCCACGCGAGCAGTGGCGCGTGGGCACCGAGTACGAGAAGGTCGGCATCGAGCGCGACACCGCCAAGGCGCTGTCCTACTCCGGGCGCCGCGGCGTGCGGGCCATTCTCGAAGGGCTGGCAGGCGACTACGACTGGGAGCCGCAGGAAGAGGAGGGTTTTCTCATCGGCCTGAAGCGCGGCAACCACGCCATCACCCTGGAGCCGGGCGGCCAGATCGAGTTGAGCGGCGAGCCGTGCGACGACATCCACTGCAGCAACGCCGAGTTCTCCCAGCACATCCGTGAGCTGATTGACGTGGCGGAGCGATTCGACGTGGCCTTCCTGGGGCTTGGAATCCAGCCCTTCAGCCGGGTGGACGAGATTGAGTGGCTGCCCAAGCGGCGCTACCGCATCATGGGACCCTACATGTCCAAGGTGGGGACCCTGGGCCATCGCATGATGAAGCAGACCGCCACGGTGCAGGCCAACATCGACTACGGCGACGAGAAGGACGCCATGGCGAAGCTGCGCACGACCATGGGCCTGGCGCCGGTGATCGGCGCGGCGTTCGCCAACTCGCCCATTTCGGACGGCGAGCCCAACGGCTTCAAGAGCTACCGCGGCCACATCTGGACACGCACGGACGCGGACCGGTGCGGCCTGCTGGAGTTCTGTTTTTCCCCCGACGCCACCTTCCACCACTACGTGGAGTACGCCCTCGACGTCCCCATGTACCTCATCTCCCGGGAGGGCAACTACATCGACATGACCGGGATCCCGTTCCGCCACTTCCTGGAGCACGGGCACCAGGGCGAGTACGCCACCATGGCCGACTGGCAGCTTCACCTGACCACGCTCTTTCCCGAGGTGCGCCTGAAGCACTACATGGAGTTCCGCTCCGCGGACAGCCAGGCGCCCGAGCTCATGCCCGCCCTGCCGGCGCTCATCAAGGGTCTTTGCTACGACGCCGACTGCCTGGCCGCCGCCTGGGACCTGGTCAAGGGGTGGTCCTTCGACGAGCGCATGACCGCCTACCAAGACTCCCACAAGCATGGGCCCGCCGCGCGCTTCCGCCGCTACACCCTGGGCGACGTGGCCAAGGAGATGGTGGACATCGCCTGGGAGGGCCTCGCGCGCCAGCGTGCCCTGAGCCGGCGCGGCGAGGACGAGACCATTCACCTGAAGTCCCTGCGCGACCTGGTGCAACAAGGCCTTTGCCCCGCGGACGTCGTCCTTTCCAAGTGGCAGGGCGAGTTCCGCCAGGACCTCCGCCGCCTTATCGACGACAGCTCGTACAAGCTGCCGTAAACCGGTTGTGTCAACCGGCTGGACTTTTCCCGTCCTTCGCGCTAGTATCCGTCCCATCTTTCCGTCGGTGTGATGCGTCACACCAAGCCCCGGAGCGGTCAGGCCGAGCCGGCCGACTCCACGAGGGGGCAGCGGGAAGACGCGCGTTGCCGCTTGGATCCGGAAGCGCCGGACCGAGACGGATGAGACATTCTGGCGTCTATCGTTTTCACGGTAGCGGGATGGCCTTCCGGATCGGTCCGGGAGGCTTTTTTGCTTTCGGCCTTGTCGGTGGCTTTGTCGGTCGTGGTTTGCTCCGAGGAGGAAAACGAATGGGACGGAAAATGACGGCGCCGGAAATCCGGGGCATGAAGGAACGCGGCGAGAAGATCGTCTGCCTTACGGCCTACGACTACTGCTTCGCCCGTATCCTGGACGAGGCCGGCATCGACCTCCTGCTGGTGGGGGATTCGCTGGGCTCGGTGGTGCAGGGGCACGAGAGCACGCTGCCCGTCACCGTCGAGGACATCATCTACCATACGCGCGCGGTGATCCGCGGACGCCGGCGCGCGCTGGTGGTATCCGACATGCCGTTCATGACCTTCCAGTTGGGCGTGGACGAAGCCAAGCGCAACGCGGGGAGGCTCGTGCAGGAGGGCGGCGCCGAAGCGGTCAAGCTCGAAGGCGGCCTCACCCAGGCGGCCGCCATCGAGGCCTTGGTGAAGATGGGCGTGCCCGTCATGGGGCACGTGGGGCTGACTCCCCAGTCCGTGCACCAGTTCGGCGGCTATCGCATCCAGGGGCGCGGCGAGGCCGACGCCCGCGCCATCTTCGAGGACGCCGTGGCGGTGGAAGAATCCGGCGCGTTCGCGATCGTGCTGGAAGGTATCCCCGTGCAACTCGCCAGGGAGATCACCCAGCGCCTGACCATTCCCACCATCGGCATCGGCGCCGGCATGCACTGCGACGGGCAGATCCTCGTGGTCCACGACATGCTCGGCCTGTTCGACGATTTCACCCCCAAGTTCGTCAAGCGCTACGCCGACCTCAAGGAGACCATCGGCGGCGCGGTGCGGAGCTACATGGACGAAGTGCGGACGGCGGCGTTTCCGGCGGAGGAGCACGCGTTCCACTGATGCCGGTGCTTCCCGCCATCCAGAGGGTCCCCGAGATGCAGGCGTGGAGCGAACGCGTCCGGCGCCGGGGGGAACGCATCGTCATGGTGCCGACCATGGGTTTCCTGCACGAAGGCCATCTGAGCCTCGTGCGCGCGGGGCGCGAGCGCGGTGACCGCCTCGTGGTTTCGATCTTCGCCAATCCGACCCAGTTCGCTCCGTCCGAGGACTTCGAGAGCTATCCCAGGGACCTGGAGCGCGACGTGCGCCTGCTCGCGGCGGAGGGCGTGGACCTGCTCTTCAACCCCGCGGCCGAGGACATGTACCCGCGCGGCTACCAGACCTACGTGGACGTGGAGGCGGTGAGCCGGCCTCTCTGCGGCGTCCACCGGCCGGGACACTTTCGCGGCGTGGCCACGGTGGTGTTGAAGCTGTTCAACATCGTGCGCCCGCACGTCGCCGTGTTCGGGCTCAAGGACTACCAGCAGGTCCAGGTCATCCGGCGCATGCTCCTGGACTTGAACCTCGACGTCGAGATCGTGGCGTGTGCCACCGTGCGCGAGCCGGACGGCGTGGCCATGAGCTCCCGCAACCGCTATCTGGGTGCGGCCGAACGGGAGGCTGCCGCGTGCCTGCAAAGCGCGCTGGGCAAGGCCGAGGCGCTGGTGCGCGGCGGCGAGACCAGCGCCGCGAAGGTCCGTGACGCCGTGGTGGCGGAGATCCGCCGGCAGCCCCTGGCGCGGCTCGAGTACGCGGACCTGTGCGACCCCGATGACCTCGAGCCCGTGTCGGAGATCCGCGGATCGACCCTGCTGGCCCTGTGCGCCTGGGTGGGCAAGGCGCGGCTCATCGACAACCGCGTATTGGGAGGCAGTCAACCGTAACGCAACGCTCGTTGCGCCGGCTTCATCGGAAGCGCGGAACAGCGCAAGGCAGACCCGAGTCCGTCCATGGCCAAAGCCAAGGAAACCAACGAGAAGACCGTCACCGTCAACCGGCGCGCGCGCCGGGAGTACTCCATCGAGGAGTCCTTCGAGGCCGGCATGGTGCTGTTGGGCAGCGAGGTCAAGTCGTTGCGCGACGGGCGCGCGAACCTGGCCGACAGCTATGCCCGCGTCGACAAGGGCGAGGTCGTGCTGGTCAACTCCCACATCAGCCCGTACCCGGCGGCCAACATGTTCAATCACGAGCCCACGCGGCCGCGGAAGCTGTTGCTGCACAAGCGCGAGATCATGCGGCTCACAGGCAAGGTCAAGGAGCGCGGCTTGACCTTGATCCCGCTGAAGCTATACTTCAGGGACGGACGCGCGAAAGTGGAGCTGGGCTTGGCCCGGGGCAAGAAGCTCTACGACAAGCGCGCCACGGTCAAGGAACGGATGGTCCGGCGGGAAATGGAACGGTCCATGAAGAGCCGTTGAAGTGGACCGCCCGGGCGCGTCTCATCTTTTGGGGGCGATATGGGTTCGACGGGGGTGGGAAGTCAAAGTGGCATGCCGGGGTCCTGCGGCCCCGTTAAAAACGCAGGACTGCAAGTAACTGCAGACGAACAAGATTACGCTCTGGCTGCCTAGACAGCCAGCGTCTTGCCGGCTTTCTCCCGCGGGGTCGGACAAGGCGTCATTCAGCGGGATGGACCGATTCCTCTGCCGGAGGGGATGAGGTCGAGATCCAAACCGGCTGGTCGCACAAGACCCCGTCGCCGGGGGCTTGGACGATGAGAGCAAAACGGCGACTAAGCATGTAGTCACTTTCGGCGGAAAGCCTTCGGACGGGGGTTCGATTCCCCCCGCCTCCACCAACTCACCTTTCCACCCACGTCCGTTTTTAGTGCCCTTAGCCATCTGGACACCTTCCGTTGTTGTCCGTGAACCCGTGATTAAATGGGTGAGAAACAGGGTGAGCAGGGGGGCTCATGGGCAAGCTCACGGTGCGGAAGGTGGAGTCAGTCTCGAAGCCGGGACTATACGGCGACGGTGGCACGTTGTTCCTGCGAGTGTGGCCGGGTGGTTCGAGGAGTTGGGTTCAGCGTCTCGTGATTGATGGCGAGCGGCGCGAAGTCGGCCTCGGCGGATTCCCAATGGTATCTCGCCGGCGCTCGGGAGATGGCGATTGACAACCGGCGCCTTGTCCGAGTTGGCGGCGACCCGCTGGCCGAGAAGCGAGCCAAGCAACAACAGGCCACCACCCCGACATCTGGGAGGTCGCCCAACCGACGCATGAGGCCAACCTCCAACGCTGGCGTAACGGCAAGCACACGGTGTCCTAGATGCAAACCCTTGAGCGTCACGCCGTTCCTCGGTTGGGAGACATCCCGGTGGACAGGATAGGCCGTAAGGTGAAGGCGCACCACCGGGCGCTTGACCGGCGAACCCGCGAAGGCCGTAGCCATTGCCCAAGGCGGTGGAGCATGAGTGCTTCAAGTGGTGGTGTTGACGCTTGACAAACAGGGTGCAAGGGTGGCGTATAGGGGACACTGAGGGCAACCCATGAAACATCGCCCCCGCCGACTGTCAACCAACTCGGCAAGTTGATCCCACTGTGGTAATCTAGTAGAAACAATGACAAATCCTCCAAGATAGAGGTTTAACAGGCTCCTGTCAAGGCAAAACACACTACATATAGGTGGACTGATCTACATGTGGTGTCGGCGAATGAGCCCAAGAACTTACGGGGGTAGAAATTATGAACCAACTGCCACTCTTTTTCACTTATAATGATCGCGTCTTCGGCAAGGGCTTCATCGCTGACGTGCTCTCGCACGGGCGCGTGCTAGCGGCCACTGAGGACGATGAGCACTGGGTTTATGGCGTCCAGCCGGGGAGTTTCGCGGCGACCGGTGATGAGCCCGCAGATGCCTTCAGGGCATATCGGCAATCCTTCCGTAATGTGCTGTTCGATTTGGCTGAGGAGTCAGAGTCCTCAGCAGCATTCGAGGCGGCCGTCAATGAGATGTTCTACGACGTCAACATCTTGCGAGAGCAAGAGTGGCTCTTGGCTGTAGCTGAAGTCCGAACGGGCAAAGTCGAACTGGACATCCAGCGGGAGAGCGCGGATTCTGAGTGCTACATACAGATCGAGTTCAAAGATTTGGCGCACGTCTCGCCGGCCGACAATTACCCCCAACAAGTCGAGCCCGAGCCCGCGCTGGCTGCCTAACAACTAGGTGGCTACGCGGCTCACTAGGCTCGGCGACATTTGGGGCATGTTGGACGTTTGTGCTCCCGGTTACGCCCGCCGTGCGACAAAACACTATCACCTTGTAACTTATGGCAAGAAAAGGGCCAGGATACCGGTTGGACAGCATGGGAGGAAGACGAATTCAACGGAGATCGAATCCGGACATATACGCCAGCTTGCACGCCAACTTGATATCCTGGATTGTGCCCAGGCAGAACTCCCAGGGATCTTCTAGGAACCAAAACGCATCCACTAGGAAACCCCTAGGGGTTACGCTCCCGACACCTAATCAACTCAAAGCCCCACGAGCACAAACTGGCTCCGGCACCGCTCGGCTAGCCTCGATAGCTCCAGCATGAGCCACCGCTTGTCGCGGGCCTTGCGAGACCGCAACAGTATGATGTAATTCGGCGTGTCATGCGACGATTCTTGGAATTAATTGGAATGTTGGCAACCGTCGCTCTCGTCATGGTCGGCGTCCAGACCTGCGCCAACACCGACATCTCTTCGTTGCGCGACGACTTCCGAGAAGATGTGGCCTCAATGCGCAAGGAAATTGCAGAAAACGTTTCCGCGTTGCGGAAAGAAGTGAGTGCAGGCAACTCTCTGTTGCGCTCCGAAGTACGAGATGGCATCTCGTTGGTCCGCCAGGAATACCGAGAAGATGCGGTTTTATTGCGCAAGGAACTCAGAGCCAGTATGGCACAGGTCAGGGCCAGCATGGCACAGGTCGGCGAGGATCAACATAAATGGGTGCTAACGCCATCCGCAACGGCTAACGTGTTTCTGAAGGAACTCTTGGGCGAGAAGTTCAAGGACCTTCAAATACAGATCGAACTCCAACACGTCCCCACTCCCAAAAAACAGAAGGATCGCTAATTGCCGTGAGGTGGGTCCCACTTCGTAGGAGGGATGAGGTGGTCCTGGAAAATCGGACAGGTTGTTAAGGTGTATTCCACCTGAAGAAGGAGGGATACGCGATGAGCACACGACGACGGTCAGCGGGGAGTTCAAGGCGAAGGTGGCGCTGGAGGCACTGCGCGGGGACAAGACGATCCAGGAGATCGCCGCACGGCACAAGATCCACCCGAACCAGGTGAGCACGTGGAAGCAGCGAGCGGTGGAGGGGATGAAGGAGGTGTTCACGAAGGGGGCGGAGCGGGCGCGCGGAGAGCACGAGGCGGAGGGATGGTCCGTCATCTGCGGCGGGAAGGCGCCTGTGTGGGGCGTCACCGGGTGCGGCGTCTGATGCGCCTGATGGGGCTACAGGCCATCTACCAGGCGCCTCGCACCACCCGACCGCACCCCGAGCACCGGGTCTACCCCTA
>JAJDXX010000244.1 GCA_022823055.1 Candidatus Binatia bacterium
CCGGAGCACTCCTGCCAGCAATCAATGTGTGCAGTTTTCGGTTGCCACAAATGGGAGATTTACAGTTGCCCGCTACAGTTAGCTACTGAACTACGTGCATCGGGTGTCGATGCGATACTTGACAAATGGGATTTGAGAGAAGGGCACGAGGCCGATGCGTTCATGGAAAAGATGGTGACCGACAAGACCATCAAGAAGGTGATCATCGTCTCTGACCGGGGTTACACTGAAAAATCGGATTCCCGAAAAGGCGGAGCTGGAACGGAAGCGCAGATCATCTCTAAAGAGCTCTATCAAGAAGATCAGGACAAGTTTGTAGCCGTAGTCAGGGAGAGGGATGAGCGGGGCGAACCGTATTTGCCGGCGTACTACACGTCGCGAATTTTTATTGACTTCTCCGATGACGGCCTGTTCTCGGGCAGCTTCGAACAACTCATGCGGTGGATCGAAGACAAACCCCTCCATGAGCGTCCTCCCATTGGGGAGCTACCCCCGTATGTGACAGAAGGAGAAAGCACCATCACCATCTCTACAGGCCCATCTAGACGACGAGCATACGACGCAATTACGGGTTCCAAAGGACACGCCTACTCTGCCACCAAGGACTACTTCGACCTGTTTGTAAGAGAGCTTGAGAGGTTTCGGTTTGATCCCGAAGTCGATCCATTGGCGGAAGAGTTCCTTGAGAACTTCCAGGCATTCCTACCATATCGCGACGAATGCCTGGAGGTAGTGCGCGCGATTTCGCGTAACACCCACGAGGATCGCTTTGTGGATATTGTCCATTCCTTTTTTGACGGTTTTCTTCAGTACACTGAACCGCCGGCGTCTCTAAAACAGTACAAAGTCTTGGCCATGGACAATTATAAATTCTTTGCCTACGAATTGTTCTTGCACTGCTGCACCATGTTTTTCTCTGAACATCGCCCTGATCTCTTTGGTGCGTTGGTCGAGAGGCAATACTACTTGGAACGGAAACGGGACTTTGGCCGGGAGCCCCTTGTGGGGTTTACTGCGTTTCATCAGTACCTCGAATCTTTGAATCACAGAAACCAAGCGTTGAAGCTGGAGCGTACTTCGCTTGCAGCCGACATGATCAAGGAACGTGCTGTAGGTTCGGGGGCACAGTTCCGCAAACTGATGGAGATGGATTTCGTCTTGTTTCTCCGAGCGGATTTGGCCGGTGAGGGAGGTTACAATAGATGGTGGCCAGACACCTCAGTTTACCTTGGTTGGGATTATCGAGCATTTGAAATGTTCGAGCGGTCCAGGTCTTCCCAGTACTTCGTAAAATACGTGTATCCCTTTTTGGGTGCAAACAAAGAGGAATTAGAACAGTTACTTGAGAAATACACTGCCCCCAATGGCCTCGATGTCCCTCAATGGCATTATCGTTTCAGGCTTGTACCGAAAACGCTGATAGGCATTGAAGGCTTGTGTACAAAACCTTGAGAGGGCGTTTCGGACGTCCTCTGAAAATAGACCCCGGGTGCCCGAAGTGGGATTACGTTCGCCTTCGGTTGGGCGAATGGGATCCCAGGACTTGGAGCAACGGCACCGACCACATTTCTGCCACATCACGTTTTCTCGCCAATGACAATCACCGCCGTTCGCTGACACGCCTGTGAATCGGGCTGTTGAGCCCTTGTTCCCGGTCCGAAAAGCGCGTATCCGGGCTCATGGCCATACGAAAAGCAGGTAAAAGTGTGCCCGCCCGAAGGCGTGGGCGATGGTAGCCTCCATCGGCGTGATCGCCTCGCCGTCGCAGGGTGTCTCTTACTACGAGAAGGACGGCTGCTACGCGAGGGATGACCCCGCGCACAGGGAGGCGAGCGCCTGGGCGGGCAAGGAAGCCGGGGAACTGGGGCTTTCGGGCTCGGTCGATCCCGAGACCAGGGTCAAGACCACTCTCACCAAACGCTCCGTCGACGCCCTCGCGCCCGCCGACCGCCCCTTCATCGCATGGGACGACAGGCTGACAGGCTTCGGCGTCAGGGTCCGGCCCTCGGGGGTCAAGACCGTCGTCGTCAAACTACCGTGCGGGAGAGGGCGGACGCAAGACCACCTCCGCAAATCTCAAGCGAAAGGCGGCGGAGGCTAGGCCGTCTGCGTGGCTTGAGAGCAGTTAGACCGGCCCAGGGGTCGGTCCTGGCGAGGAATCCTGTTGCAGAAATGTTTCGGAACCGTGCACGACAGCAGTGATCAGACGGCGTTGGTCTTTGGTAAGACAGTCGTTGTTCAGGTGTTTCTTTTCCGCAGCAATGAACATTTCAAGGTCATAGACTCTTGAATCCGGGCGACCTGCCATCTCGTAGTGACGCCCATCCGGGCCTGTAGTGTAGCGCACCAAGCTCAGGCAAGCCTTCGCCATAAACTCTTCGCTGCGCGAAATGCCCTCTTCCAACCATGCCTTTGGTGCATCGGGAGTGGAAAGATGGCCCCAGGACGTGATGATGTCAAAATAGAAAGGAGCTGCCGAAAGCGTCCCGTCTTGGAAAGCCTGTTCAATCTTCGCGATTAGTATCTTGCCGAGTCTCGCAAAAGTTTTTTCTGTGATGGGAGGCGGATCCGTCGACACTCCACGGAAGACACCAAACTCGCCACCGCGCGAGACATAGACCTCGGCAAGAAAACCGGGGGAGTCCGTCTTCTCGAAGGCTTCGACAAGATGCTCGCCAGCCTCACTCGGCTCCCATTGCTTGAGTATCTCGTACACGAGGAAACTGAGGTGCGCACGCGGTGGCAAGTCAAACCAACCGGTATTCCGTTCGATACCGATAACTTTCTCGCCGACACGAAACAAAGCATCTAGCATGGCCTGCAGGCGGAGGCCCGGCTGGGAATATTCGGGAAGAATGAGAAGATGGCCGAGGGAAGCACCGAAGTCGGATGCCTCCCGTCTTGGCGATCCGACTGCACAAATGGAGTTCATCTCCAGAGTGTATTTCGAGCCGCGTCGGCTTCTGAACAAGTCCGAATACGGCATTCTGCAGGTTCTTGAGAGGCTTACCCGCGAAATGGGAGGCGGCTATCGCGTCATGGCGCAAACCAGCCTGGGTGAGGTGATCGCCCCTGTCAATGGCGCCGCATCCGGGTCGGAGGAAGCGCGCGACCTTGCCTTTCGCTCAATCAACAGCAAACGCTTGGACTTCCTGGTCATCGACCGCACAGGCATGCCCGCTTTGGCGGTGGAATACCAGGGGCATGGCCACTACCAGAACAGGGCATTCATGCGCGATGCCGTGAAACGGGAAGCCATCAGAAAGGCCAGGGTGCCGTTCCTGGAGATTCCGGCGGAGTACGACAGAACAGTCGTGGAGAACCAAATTCGCTCGGCGTTGCGCCCGGATGAAAGGCGCGGTTCCGCCTGACTGCACCTCCCGGACGCTCGCCGTTCCGTCGGTTGAAAGCCCGCGACACCCGAAAGGACCGATAGCCGCGATGCCTCTCAGATGCCTTGACCCCTCCGCCAACGGCAGTATTCTGGCGTTCGACCTGTCGCCCGGCGAGTGGCGCGCGCTGGAGCTTGAGAACAGGAAGACCCGCCACCTGAAGATGACGTGCCGCGATGCGCAGGTGACGCTCAAGAGATCCCGGCGCGGCACGCCGTTCTTCGCCCACAAGAGTGTTGGCGAGTGCTCGATCGCTCCGGAGACGGAGGCCCATCTGCGGTTGAAACGGATTGCCATAGAGGCTGCCCGGATGCACGGTTGGGATGCGGAGACCGAGGTTGCCGGAGAAATCGGCGAGGGCGACCGCGATTCCGGCAGCGGATTCTCCGCACTCCTGCGCATGAGGGCGCTGACGCGGGTGTGTTCGATGTCGGGCGCAGGGATGACCGAAACGAGGCCTCTTCCGAGCATCCGTGTCAGGCCGAGGCTGTCTTGGAAAGGCGGTCCCCGGTCACCCAGTGGGCGCTACCGCCCGGACCAGCCGTAGGATACAAGCTGGAGGATTTCGCCGGGGTGAATGGCCTTGCGTCGCTTTTGCGTCGCAGCCTGGAGTCCACCAAGTCCTTGAAATCGCAAGCGTGTGTTTGGACCGGTACACGACCAGTATACGCCCGTGTTACGGAGAGAACACGCCTTTCCCATGGTGCGAGCGGGTCGGAGGGGCTCGACCTGCGCAAGGGAGCGCATCCGGTCGCAGACAAGGCACGACAGGCACCATGGTGCGGCAGGTGTGAGAACCAGAGCCCGCGCAGGCGGTCAGGAACGAAGAAACCAGGGGCACAAGCGAAGGGGAATGGACGCCGGAGGATCCGGCGGAGGGGAGCCACCACGGCGATTGAGTGGCGATGAGTGCGGGAGGTAGTGAAGACGGTCGTGTCGAGCACACTGACGGAGGCGCGAGCAGTGGCCCGGACACAAGTGCACGGGGTAGTGCGGAAGCCGGTGGCGGGCGAAGCGAACGCGGAGCGGCAGCGCCGACGACGAGCGCAGCGAGTCGGACGGCACGAGCGATGCGAGGTCGCCGGAGGCGACGAGCCGAGCCAACACCTGGCCGGTTCGAAGTGAATCGGCGCAGTGGTCGAGCTGCTGCACCGTCGTGGACATCACGGACGTGCTGACGAGCGCTGTGGTGATCGGCGTGGTCGGCAGCACGCGGCGGGGAGCACTGAAGGCGGTGACGGCAGACGTGCGGAGCACGTTGTCGGTGTCGCCTTCAGTGGCGAGGACACCGGAGGAGGACGTGATGCGGAAGCTGGTGACAGGCGAAGCCCGCACCGGGCGACGCGGATGATGAGCGTTGATGCCGAGGACGAACGCAGCGAGTCGGACGGCATGAGCGGGGCGATGCTGCCGAAGGCGGCGAGCCGTGTCACGCGTCGAGACACGGTGGTGAAGCTGGAGCACCGTGATGGTGGAGATGAAGGGCGTCACCTTCAGCGACCGCGATGTGAAGACCGGTGACGGGCAGAGCCGCACCAGGGAGGCGCAGGCGGAAGGACGGACCGGACCGAAGGGACGTGGGCCGTGGGGAGGGGTCGTGCCGAGAACAAGCACACCGCGGGGATTGTCGTCATGGTCGGCGTCGTTGGTGGAGATGAAAGGCGTGGCAACGATGGACGTGAAGACCCAGTGTGGGAGCGACGGCGCCGGAGATGCTGCGAGGAAGGGGCCGCGCCAACGAGTGACGCGACCCCATGGTGTGTACGGATCAGGCAGCGATCTGTTCGATCTTCTGCACCGGTATCCCGAGCTGGCGGGCTTTGTCGACGAGGTTGTCGGTGATGCCGCTGCCGGGGAACGCGATGACGCCCTTCGGCAGGAGGTTGAGGAGGTCGTCGTTGCGGCGGAACGGAGCAGCCCGTCCGTGGCGATCCCAGTCGGGCTTGCAGACGACCTGGTAGACGCCGCGCTGCTCGGCCCAGCTCGCCGCGATGCGCTCGACGCCCGGGCCGCCGCCGTGAACGAGCACCATGTCGGAGAATTCGTATTATGTCCTTCGACATCGCTTCGCTGACGCTCCGCTACGCTCAGGACGAACGGTTGTGATAGTCGTGTCCTGAGCCCTTTGGCAAAGCCTGTCCCGAGCTTGCCGAAGGGCTCAGGGCGAACGAAGTCGAAGGACGGTTCAACTACCCGGACAGACTCCCAAGAGCCTGGAGTGCCCCGCGCGGCCGGGCGATTCACAGGAGGCGCCACAGTGGCGGATTCGCAGGAAAGCATGGGTGAACGGGCGGCACGGGAGGTCGGCGTGCTGCTGGGCAAGTGCGCGGCGGGGGAAGCGGAGGTCGCTGCCACCTACTTCAGCCGGCCGCGGCCCAAGGAAGACCACATCCGGTTTCTGAGACAACAGACCGGCCGGGAGCTGACCCGCGTGTACCAGTTGGGCGGCCTGCTGGCCAATCAGTTGGGGTGGCTGGGCGTCACGGTGGACCGTCACACCTACCTCGAGACCCTGGAGAAGCTTCACGAGGAGACCAACCACTACGTCATGTGCCACGACGTGCTGGCATGGTTCACGGGCGAGCAGCCCTTCATCGGCGAACTGCGCCGCTACGACATCTTCAATCCCGACCCGACCCTCCCCGAAAACGAGGCCAGCATCCGGTTGTCCCGTGAAAAGAAGGCCATCGCGGACGAGCTGGCGGCGGAGGGGGCGCCCTGGGCAGCCCTGGTCGGGGACGAAGGGGTGCTGGAGGGCGGCGGCTCGGGAACGTTCTTCGCCTTGAGCCGGATCAAGGGCGGCGAGCTCGAACGGCGGGTGGCCGAAGCCATGAAGGTGGTCCTGGACGACGAGCTGCGGCACGGCGCCGACCAGTTGAAACGCTTCCACGACATCGATTTGACGGAGGAAGACCTGGAGCGGATCAAAGGATACGTCAAGCGTCACGGCGACGCGCGGGTAAGGTTTCGCAACGCCCAGTTCAACTATCCGGTGAGCGAGGCGCGCATGCGCGAGATCGAAGCCGGCAAGATCGAGCCGTTGTACGTCTGGGAAGAGGTCGCGCGGAGCGAGGCGTGATGTACCCCCCGAGCCGCTCCCATGAATGAACAGGGCCGCAGGGACATGGCACACGCTTTCGTCGACGACCTGGCCGCAAGGATCGAGAACCTCAAGGCCGAGGGCCTGTTCAAGCAGGAACAGGTCATCGCCTCCCCGCAACAGGGCGAGGTTACGCTTGAGAACGGCGCGGCCTGCATCGTCGGCGCCACCGGCCGCGGCACGCCCGAACACTGCGGGCTGACGTGGAGGAACCAAGATGTACTCTCTGGAGGGACACAGCGCCATCGTCACCGGCGGTGCCAGCGGCATCGGCCTCGCCACCGTCCGCTTGCTGGCGGAAGCCGGCGCCAACGTCGTCATCGCGGACATCAACGAAGATGCCGGCGCGCAAGCCGTGGAGGAGTTCACGGCCAAGGGCGTGGGCGCGCTGTTTGTCAAGACCGACGTCACGCGGGGCGAGGACGTGGACGCGCTGATCCGCGCCACCACGGCCCGGTTCGGGTCGCTGGAAATCGTGATGCCTTTCGCCGGGATCGGGCTCGAGAAACTCGCGCTGGAGACCACCCGTGAGGAATGGGACCGCATGATCGCCATCAATCTCACCGGCAGTTTCCTGGTGATGCAGGCGGCGGGCGCGGTCATGGTAGAGGCGGGCTACGGCCGCATCGTGGCCATGGCCTCCATCTCCGGCATGCGCGGAGGCACCGGGCGGGTCGCCTACGGCGCCACCAAGGGCGCCATGATCACAATGACCCGAGTCATGGCCCTGGAGTTGGCGGAGACCGGGGTGACCGTGAACGCGTTGGCGCCGGGCCCGGTGGACACCGCGCTCACCCGGAAGATGTACGACGACGAAACCCGCCGCGCCTATGACCGGGCCATTCCAATGCGCCGTTTCGCCCTTCCGGAAGAAGTGGCGCACGCGGCCCTGTTCCTGGCCCTGCCGCAGTCCGGCTACATCACCGGCATCACGCTGCCGGTGGACGGCGGCTTCACCTCAAGCGGCGTCATCAAGCGGAGTTGAGCGTTCGCGGAGGCGGGTCCGGGAATGGTTCCACAAGCCGGCGGGGTCAAAGCTTGTAAAAGGCGAGGCCGTTCTCACGCAGGATCTTCCGCTTGACGGCCTCGGAGATGTCGGTGCGTTCGCGCAACTCTTCGATGCCCGTCTCGCGCGCCTCGGCATGGGGGATATCGCCCTCGATGAGGATCTGGTCCTCGCCCACCAGCTCGATCACCTGGGGCAGCAGCGGTTCCTCCGCCTCGCACGTCACGTAGACCCGGCCTTCCTTGAGGTATTCGCTGGGCGGCTTCTTCGACCGGTTCCCCAGCATCGCCACCACCGGATGGTAATGGTCCATCCGTCCCACCATGTAGGGGATCCACTCGGAACCGGCCTCCAGGAACGCTACCCGCAGCTTCGGGAAGCGGTCCAGCACGCCGCCGCCCACGATGCTGAAGAAACCCATGAGCACCGGCAACGTGAAGCTCAGGATCAATGCGGCGTAGGGGTCCTCACAGGTCCGGGTCAGGCCCGGCGCGCTCCAGCCCGTGTGGATGCACACCGGCAGGTCCACCTCGCAGGCCGCCGCGTAGAACGGCGACAGGTCGGGATGGTGCAGCAAGGTCTGGCCCGCGGTGCCGCCGATCATCAGCCCCACGGCGCCCAGCTCTCGGGCGCGCCGGACCTCCGCCACACACGCTTCGCGGTCGCGCATGGGAATGACCGCGGCCCACTTCAACCGATCGGGGCGTTCATTGCACCGTTGCGAGATCCAGGTGTTGTAGCTGCGCATCAAGGCGGCTTCGAATCGGGCATCGTCGGTAAGACGGTGGAACAGGATGGAGGAGAAGATCACCTGGATGTCGATGCCGAAGGCATCCAGGTCCCTGATCCGGGCGTCGATGTCCGTCATGCCCTGGCTGCCGATGTTGAATACCTTGTCGCGGGCGAACTTCATCTCCAGCGGAGTGCCGCTGAAGGTGGTGCCCTTACCCCACAGGCGGGGATGGACCTGGCCGTCGATGAGCCACCACGCGTCGATGTGGGAGTTGGTCGCCAACCCCTCCCCCTGCACGACCACCGGCGCGCGGTGGCGGAACTCGTCGTCCAGAAAGGCCCAGGTCTCGCGCACTTCCATGACGTGCGAATCGGCATCAACGACGTCGATCTGTTTCATAGTGCTTCACCCCCGGGCGGCGTCAGGCCTTTTCGCGCTCGAACCGCGCGGCTTCGCAAACGGCAAGAATCACCGCGTCGTCCTCACCCGCGGCCACGAAGCCGTGGGGAATGCGGCCGTCGAAATGCACGGACTCGCCGGTTTGCAGGAGAAGGGCGCTGTACGGTTCCATGTAGAATTTCACCGGCCCGTTGACGACGTACAGGAACTCCTCCCCCGCGTGGCCGTCGACAACCTTCGGCTCGCGCGTCTCCTTGGGCAGTCGCACCAGCATCGGCAAGAGAGCCTTTTGAGCCAGCTCGCCGCTCAGCACACAATACTGGCCCCGGGCCGCGTCGTACACAATCCCGTCCCCCTCCCGATTCACCGTCCTCGAGCCGTGCGCGAACGTCGCGAAGCCGGCGCCGCCCACCAGTTCCGACAAGTCCAGCCCGATCCCCTCGCACAAGCGCGTCAAAACGTCGAAGTTCGGCGAAGTCTGGTTGTTCTCGATCTTGGACAACGTGGAGACGGCAATCCCGGTCTTCTCGGCCACCGCCGCCAGTGTCCAGTCGTTCTCACGCCGTATCCGACGGAGCAACCTGCTGAGACTGTTCGCCCGCTCAAACCGCGACACGTGTCCCACCCGATTCCGGCCGGAAATGATTATATGTCCTGACAAAAATAGGCATTAGACGAAAATATGTCTCCCATTTGATGGCCCAAAAACGTATTTACCCGTGCCCGGTGTACTCTTTCTCCGTCGAAATCACATCCGTTTGCGAGACTACGAGAAGCAGCGCGTCCCGGTCGCCCTCCGCGACCGTTGCGTGTGGCATCCGCGCGTCGAAGTGCACGGATTCTCCCGTCTTCA
This sequence comes from Candidatus Binatia bacterium, assembly GCA_022823055.1. Taxonomy (GTDB): domain Bacteria; phylum Desulfobacterota; class Binatia; order UBA9968; family JAJDTQ01; genus JAJDTQ01. The sequence goes on from JAJDXX010000244.1 coordinate 9,484, forward strand.
GGATTATCGAACGGTACGGTTCCATGAAGAACTTCACTGCTCCACTAAGAACGAAGACGAACTCTTCTCCCGCGTGAGACGCGACAACGGCCGGCGTCTCGCCGCCCTTCGGCACCCGAATCAGTCGAGGCGTCATGACCTTCTTCGCGAGCTCGGCGCTCAGCACAAGGTACTCGCCGTGAGGTGATCGGTACCGGAGCCCGTCTCCCAGGCGGTTGACGGTCCTGGAGGCTTGGGCGAACGCGGAACCGCTTCCGGCCTGGAAAAATTCGGCCAGGTTCATTTCCAGGCCCTCGCACAGGCGAACGAGGACGTCGTAGTTGGGGGAGGTCTGATTTTTTTCGATCTTGGACAGGGTGGACACGGCGACGCCGGTCTTCCCGCTCACCGTGGCAAGAGTCCAGCCGTTCTCGCGCCGGAGACGGTGCAACGCCTGTCCGACATCGTGGGAGCGTGGTATTGCGCGCATGCGGCTCCTGTCTTGGTTTACGCGTAGCTGCAACAAAGGATACTTACGTTGCCGACGTGAAACCATAGCTCGCCGGTGAAACAACGGTTCACTACTTTATAAGAACATATACCGTTGTCCGGAGCAAGCATCCGGGCTAACGTTCCTCGCCGCGGCGAAAAGTTATTGACGGCGGAAAAGGGCGGCGGAAAAGGAGAGAGTTTCTGCGTGCTGGCGCCGTCGATCCCGCCGCGCTAGACTTCCGGCATTCACGGCCCGCCGCGCGGAACCGGTTGGGACGGGAGCGAGGCGGATGTGGAGGGAGGCGGCGGCGCCGGTGGGAATCGGAGGGAACATGAAACTCTACGGCTACTTTCGGAGCTCGGCGTCCTACCGGGTGCGCATCGCTCTGTCGCTCAAGGGCCTGGACTACGACCTTCAACCCATCCATCTGCGCCGCGGGGATCAGCGGGCGATGGACTACCTTGCGCGAAATCCCCAAGGACTGGTCCCGGCGCTGGTGGATGACGGAAAGGTGCTCACGCAATCCCTGGCCATCATGGAGTATCTGGAGGAACGGTTTCCGGAACCGGCTCTGCTGCCCGGCGACGCGGCGGACCGGGCGTGGGTGCGGGCGCTGGCGCAGGTAGTGGCCTGCGACATCCACCCGATCAACAACCTGCGGATCCTGCAGTACCTGGAGAACGACCTGGAACTGGACGACGGCGCCCGGGCCGCGTGGGCCCGGCGGTGGATCGAGGACGGGTTTGGCGCGCTGGAAGCAATGCTGAAGGACGACCCGCGCACCGGGGACTACTGCTTCGGAGACAATCCGACGCTCGCCGATATCTGCCTCGTCCCGCAGATCTTCAACTCGCAGCGTTTCGCCGTGGACATGGGGCGGTTCCCCACCCTGGCGCGGATCCACGAGAACTGCATGCGCCTTTCCGCGTTCAAGGACCAGGCCCCCGAACGACAGCCCGACGCCGAATGACCATCGCGCTGTCACCGGCGCGGCTGTTGGCGGCGGCAGCGTGCGCGGGCGGCCTCGTGCTCGCCATCATGCCCACGCCCGCCGGAATGCCTCCCGCGGTCCTGCCCACCGCGGCCGTCGTGGTGGTATGCGTGGGCCTTTGGGCCACGGCGGTCATCCCCGAATACCTCACGGCGGTCATCTTCTGCTTCCTGGCGGTGACCGTCACCGGCGCGCCGCCGGACACGGTCTTCGCGGGTTTCTCCTCCACCGCGGGGTGGTTGGTCTTCGGCGGCCTGATCATCGCCGCGGCGGTGCAGACCACCGGCCTGGGGGCACGCATCGCCACCGCCGCGACGGCCTGGTTCGGCCGCTCCTATCGCGGATTCCTGTGCCGCATCGTCCTCACCGCCGGACTCATGGGCTTCATCGTACCTTCGAACATGAGCCGGGTGCTGGTCATGCTGCCGATCTTTCTCAGCATGGGCGAGCGCCTCGGGTTCGAGCGCGGGAGCACCGGGCGCACCGGCGTGACCCTGGCGGTGGCCGCGGGCAGCATCTTCCCGAGCTTCGGCATCCTCACCGCCGCCGTACCCAACGTCGTCATGCTGGGGGCGGCCGAGAGCATCCACGGTATCCACATCACCTACGGCGAGTACTTCCTGATGCACTTCCCGGTCATCAGCATCGTCAACCTCGTCGCCCTGCCCTTCCTCATCGCCGCCCTGTTCCCGGCCGAGGTGCGCGCGTTGGAGACGGCGGACGCGCCCGCCCCTTGGACGGCCGCGGAGCGCAGGCTGCTGCTGATCCTGGTGGCGGCTCTGGCTCTGTGGGTAACGGATTACTGGCACCGGGTGTCGCCAGCCTGGATCGCCCTCGGAGCCGGCATCCTGTGCCTCTTGCCGCGACTGGGTTGCATGCCGCCCGAGTCCCTCACGGGCAAGGTCAACCTCGGGCCATGGCTCTTCATCTGCGGCATCGTGGGCCTGGGGTCGGTGGCCGTGCACAGTGGATTGGGGGATCTGCTGGCGGGCTGGTTGCTGGACAAGCTCCCCATGGAGCCGGGCCGCGATTTCTTCAACCTCGCGGCCATGAGCGCCGTGGGCATGCTCATCAGCATCGCCACGACGGTTCCGGCCGAGCCGGTGATCGCGGCTACCCTGGCCAAGGACCTCAGCGCCGTCACCGGCTGGCCGGTGGCCACGGTGCTTCTGACCCAGACTGTCAACTGGTCCATGGTGCCCTTTCCGTACGAGCTGCCGCCCATGGTGGTGGCGGCGCGCCTCAGCGGCATGCGGGTGGTCCAGGCCACGCGACTCTTGCTGTTCTTGACCCTCCTGGCCTGGACCGTGACCCTGCCGCTGCAGTTCCTCTGGCTGCGCCATCTGGGATACTTCGCGGGGTGACGTCGTGGGATGGGAGACCGGACTCTACGTTTTCGCCGTGGTGCTGTTGGCCGCAAGCCTTCAGGGCATCACCGGGGCCGGCATGATGATCCTCTCGGTGCCCCCGCTGCTGGTGGCGTTGCCGGCCACGGTGGTGGTTCCGAGCATGGTCCTGGTCTTTCTGCCCCTAGGCTTGGCCCAACTCATACAGCTCCACCGGGACGTCGATTGGCGGCGCCTCGCGATCCTGTTCGTCAGCTCCGCCCTCATGGTCCCGTTCGGCGCCATGGTCCTGAAGGAAGTCGACACGGTGACGTTGCAACGGGGGATCGGTGCGCTGATGATCGTCCTGGTGCTGTTGCTTCATATCAAGCCCGGTCCCCCGTACGCGCGGGAAGCGCCGGCGTGCGCGGCCGTCGGCCTGATCGCGGGGTTCCTCGCTGCCAGCACCACCGTGGCCGGACCGCCGCTGGTGCTGCTGGGGCTGAAGCAACTCTGGGAACCGGCCGTCTTCCGCGCCACCGCCATCGCCTATTTCTTCAGCATTTCCGCGTTCTCCCTGCCGTTCTACTGGGAAATGGACCTGCTCACCCCGGTCACTGGGCAGTTCTCCCTCTACGGCCTGCCCGCCGTGGCCGTCGGTTACTTCACGGCGACGTGGCTCCGCGCACGAGTGTCGGTGGCGGCGTTCCGCCGGCTCGCCACCGCCGTGGTGGTCATCGGGGCCTTGTCCGCCGTCCTCTTTTGAACAGCATGCGGAGTTGACAACCCCAGGGTACGTTGATACAAGCGCGGGTTTGGGCAGCAGTACGCCAAGGTTGTAGCGGATCAACCGAACACGAAGGGAGACCGATATGCGGAACCATTTGCGAACCACTTTCCTGGCCCTGGCCGTCGCAATACTTGCCCTGAGCCTTGCGGCCAACACGGCGTGGGCACAGAAGAAGACCCGTGTCACCATCGGCGCCACCGAAACCATGGAGACCCACAACCCGTACGGCGACAGCGTGGCGCTGCTCTACGGCATCTACACGGAGTTGGCCGGCCCCCTGTGCAAGTACAACTGGAGCAACGGCAGTTGGGAGCCGCGTCTGGCCAAGAGCTGGAAGGTCGTGGACCCCAACAACTGGGTGTTCGAGCTGGACCAGCGCTACAAGTTCAACGACGGCAGCCCGGTGACGGCCCACGACATCGTCCACTCCATCTGGCGCATCTTCAACGACCCGCAGAGCAAGCAGAAGGCATCCGTGGCCCGTCCGGTCAAGGAGGTCAAGGCGCTCAGCGACTTTTCCGTGCAGGTTACGACCCACAAGCCCACCGCGCCGCTGCTGGACTTCCTCTGTGACGGCCTGATCATCACGAGCAAGGCGGTGTACGACAAGTACGGCCCGGCGGAGGCCGACCGGAAACACCACTTGGGCGGCGGCCCCTACGAGCTGGTGGAGCTGGTGCAGGGCCAGCGCATGGTCATCCGGAAGCGCCCCGATCACCCGGCCATGTCGAGGAATCCCGACGCTCCGGACGAGGTCGTCTTCCGCGTCATGCGCGAGACCGAGCAGCGGGTGGCGGCCCTCATGAACAACGAGGTGCAGGTCGCGCAGCTCATCCCGCCGCATCTGATGAAGACGGTGGAAAACTCCGACAGACACAAGATCGTGAAGATCCAATCCCTCGTGATCATGTTCCTGGGCATGCAGCCCAAGCCGCCCTTCGACAAGAAGGAAGTGCGCCAGGCGGTGTGCTACGCCATCGACCGGGACAAGATCATCGCGACCCTGCTGCAGGGACAGGCGCAACGGCTCGACGGGCCCCTGGGTCCCGGCCAGTTGGGATACAACCCGAACCTGAAGGCCCGCTACACCTACGACCCCAAGAAAGCGCGCGAACTGCTGACGCAGGCCGGGCATCTGGGCGTCGAGGTGGAGCTGCAGACCCCGGTCGGCCGCTACATCCTGGACAAGCAGGTGACCGAGGCCATGATCCCGATGCTCAACGCCGCGGGCTTCAAGGCCAAGCTGCGGACGCCGGAGTGGCCCACCCTCTGGGCCAACGTCCAGGTGGGCAAAGTGCCGTTCTTCTACATGGGCCGTGGCGGCGTTCTTGATCCGAGCTCGGCGTTCCACCAGTACTTCAGAAAGGGCGGCTCGCCGCGGATCGGTTTCTCCCATCCCGACATCGACGCGGCCCTCGACAAGGAACAGCAGGAGTTCGATCCGGTGAAGCGCAACGAGTACCTCACCGACGCCATGGAGCTGATCACGGACATGGCGCCCGCCTGCTTCCAGTGGCGGCACGAGTTCCTGTGGGGCATGGCGAAGGACATCGACTATCAGCCTCCGGCCGACTCGCGCATCTACGGCATGGACATCAAAGTGAAGTAACGGGCCAGTGCCCAAGCGAAGAGAGGGGCATGCTTCCGGGACCGGAGGCATGCCCCTCTTGATTTGGCACGCCGGTGGCCGGTCCCGAAACTCACGGGGACCCGCGCGCGGGACGCGAAACCGGCGTCCCCGGACAAGACACTGAATGGAGGGCTTTCATGAAACCCCGATTCCGCGGCATCTTCATCCCGACCCTCACCACCTTCGACGACGACGGCGAGGTGGACTTCGACATCCTGGGCGATATGCTGGAGTTCCACGTCGCCGCCGGCGTACACGGCCTCTTCGTGCTCGGCTCCACCGGCATGGGCCCGGCCATGACCACGGAACAGCGCGTCGCCACGGCGGAATTCGTCATGGAACGGGTCAGGGGACGCGTCCCGGTCGTCATGCACGCGGGGACCGCCGACGTGCAGACCACCTGCCGGCTCGCCCGGCACGCCCAGGGCCTGGGGGTGGACGCGGTGGCCGTGGTGCCGCCGTACTACTATACCGACCACACGCCGTGGGAGATCACGGCGCATTTCAAGACCGTGGCGGACGCCGTGAACGGCACCCCGCTGTTCCTCTACGACAACGTGAAGTATTCCGGCTGGGCCTTCACTCCGGCCACCGCCAAGGCCTTGCAGAGCGAAGTGCCGGCGCTTTGCGGCATGAAGGCGAGCTACTACGCCCAGGGACCCCTGCTCGGTTACCTCGAAGCCATGCCCAAGGACTTCGCCGTCATGTCGGGAAACAGCATCGACCTGCTTCCGGCGACGCCCCACGGGCTCAGCGGCGCCATCCCGCCCTTGACCAGCGCGATTCCCGAGATCTGCGTGGCCCTGTGGAACGCCCTGGAGCACCGGGATTACGAGGCGGCCGTGCCGCTGCAGAAGAAGGCTGACGACTTCGGGCGCGCCATCGGCCGCCTGGGGCAGCGGTTCGGCCGCAGCGCGCATCGGGAAGCCATGCGCGCCCGCGGCTTCAAGATCAAGCGCTACCCGCGCTGGCCGTCGGAGGAGCTGACCGAGGAAGCGATGCAGACCGTCGCGGACGCCTTGAAGGCCACCGGCGTCTGACGGCCCGCGCCGCGCACGGCCCGCGGGTGCTTCAGGCCTTCTTCTCCCCGGAGGCGGGGGCGGGCGGCTCGAGGTCCCAACCCTGGGCGGAGATGTCCATGATCACGCCGTTGGGGCCGCGCACCTTTTCCTCGAAGTAGAAGCTGTGGTGGGAGCCGACGGCGTCGCCGAGGATCTCGGCGCCGGTGCCGTCGAGCTTCGCGTTGGCCTCCTGGACATCCTCCACCTGGAACCCCATGTGGTGGAGCCCCTCGTAGGCGGCGCCGCCGACCATGTCCGCGGCCTCGTCGGAGGGGTAGTTCAGGAACGCGAAGTTGACGTGTCCGTCCGAGAGGAACACGCCGCCGCCGCGCGGCGAGTCGGGCACCTTCTTGATGAACTTGAGCCCAAACACCTTCTGGTAAAAGGCCGCGGTCTTGTCCGGATCCTTGGTGGCGATGGCGATGTGCCTCAAGCGTGCCATGAGTCCTCCTCCTTCTTCTCTTCGTGCATGCTCCCGGCTGAAGCGGACGCGGTCAGTCCACCGCTTCCATGGCCCGGCCGACGCCGCCGAGAAACACCTGCCAGAACTCCAGCGACTGCCGCGCGGCGTCCAGGATGCCCTCCCACTGGACTTCCGTCGTGGCGTAGTTGGCCAGCAGGTCCATGGTCTGGCCCTTATGGTCGGTATCGGCCTCGCGGTGCAGCCTGAAATTGGGCAACTGCTCCTCGCTCAGGCCTAGGTCCGTCATCCAGCGCTCCTGGGCGCGCGTCTGGTGCGCGCCGCCGGGAATGATCGGGTCCAGGTTGACCCGCTCCAGCACCGCCACGCCGCCGAGCCCCTCCAGCCACCCCAGGTTGAAGGCCAGCCAGCTCCAGCCGGCGATGGCCGCCCGGGTGGTGGGCAGCGGCCGTGCGTGGTGCACCTCGTCCGCGGTGAGACCCACGGCCTCGCCGTGCCGCACCCACAGGGTGTAATGGTCGGAGCCGCAACGCGGATCGAAGAGCATCTCCTCGGTCTCGTGCTCCAGCAGTTCCTTCTTGACCTCCATGTGCGGGCAGCGTGCGATGAGGTAGGCCCAGGCCGAGCGCCGGCCGCGCACGAACAGACTGAACTGCTGCGCGATGATCTGCGCCCGGCGCGGCGTCAGCCGCACCTCGTAGAATTCCTGGACCTCGGGAGCGGCAAACGCCTCCCGGGTCAACTGGTTCAGCATCTCGTCGTACCGTGTTGCCGTCGCGTCCATCGTCCCTTCTCCCTCTCCCTTCTCAGGCTTCCACCGGTATGCGCTCCATGGCCTCCAGCACCCCGGCGCGATAGATGGTCATGAGCTCCATGGACTCCCTGACGGCGCGCAGCGCCTCTTCCTGCAACGGTCCGGTGGCGTGCTTCTCGAGGTCGGGCAGGAACATGTCGCTGTGCTCCTCGTCGGCCTGGGAGTGCACGTCGAAGTTGGGCATCTGCTTCATCTTGAAGCCCATGTCCTCGCTCCAGCGCCGGCCCATGCGGGTGGAATGGCCGCCCCCGTGGTCCCCCAGCAGGCGGTCATCGTTGCACCACTCCGTCACCGTCAGCGCGGCCAACCCCTCCAGCCAAGGCTTCTCCCGGGTGATCCAGCCCCAGGCGTAGAGCACGGCGCGGGTGGTGGGGAGCGGGTCGGCGTTCAGGATGTCCTCGGGCTCAAGCCCCACCAGCTTGCCCTGGTTCACGATCAGGGTGATGTGGCCGTGCTCGCTGAACTCGTCCTTGATCACCTCTCCGTACTCGTGCTGCAGGATCTTCTGCTTGACCGACCAGACCGGGCAGTTGCCGGACACGTGCGCCCAGCAATCCCTGCGGTGGCGGATGAAATGAGCCAGCTCCCGGACGATCACCTGGGCGCGCAACGGCGTCTGCTTGAGGTCGAAGTAGCGGGTCACGACATCGGAAGCGGAATGCTCCCGCACGATGTCGCCGATGGCCTTGCGCCACTCATGAACTTCCATGTTCCGTCCCTCCCGGTCCTGTGCGGCGTCCGGCGAGCCGTCTCATGCTTCGCGGGACCACGACACGTTTCCACTCAATAGCCGATGGCGCAGCCGTCCTTGCGCGCATCCGACCCGCCCATGAGAACCCCGGTTTCCGGCTCGACGGCGATGGCGTGAGCGCCACCGAAGCTCTCGGGCGCCCCGGAGACCACTTGGTGGCCGCGCGCCTCCAGGGCGCTGACGGTGGCCGCGGCGACGCCCGGTTCCAGCGCCACTTCCACGCCGGACAGGTGGTTGAACCGGAGTGCGTCCAGCGCCTCCTGCGCGCTCATGCCGAAGTCCACCACGTTGCTGATGATCTGGCTCTGCACCTGGGCCTGGACGTGGCCGCCCTTGAGCCCCACCACCAGCACCGGGCGCCCGTCCCGACACACCATGCCCGGCATGAGCGTGTGGCTGCAACGCTTGTGCGGGCCGAGGCAGTTGGGATGCCCTTCCTCGAGGCAGAACATGTGGCCGCGGTTCTGGAGCACGATGCCGGTGTCCTCCACCGCCACGCCCGAGCCGAAGCCCATGAACAGGCTCTGGATGAAGGACACCCGGTTGCCCTTGCCGTCGGCCACGGCCACGTACTCGGTGTCCCCTGCCACCGGGGCCGCGTCCACGCGCGCCACCGCCGTGTCCATGGAGATGCCGCTCCGCAGGGCGGCGATGCGTGGTTCCGCCACCAGGTCGCACCAGCTCACGGTCATGCTGTCGCGGTCGGACAGGTAGAGCTCGCGGTCGGCAAAGGCGCGTTTCTTGGCTTCGATGAAGAGATGGAGGTGGTCGGCGCCGTTGTGCTCCATTGAGCCGAGGTCGTATCCCTCCAGGATCCCGAGCATCTCCAGCGCCACGAACCCCTGCGTGGCCGGCGGCAACTGGTACACCTCGTGGCCGCGGTACGACGCGCGCATGGGCTCCACCCACTCCGAGGCATGCTCCTCCATGTCGCGCATGCCGAAGGCGCCGCCGAGCTTGCGGGAGCAAAGCACGAGCTTCTCCGCCACTTCCCCGCGGTAGAAATATTCGGCTCCCCCCTCGGCGATGCCACGCAACGTACGGGCCAGATCCGGCTGCTGGAAGATTTCCCCCGGCCCCGGCGCGCGTCCGTCCACCAGGTAGCCCGCCGCCGCTTCCTCGTTCTTCCGCAGCTTGCCCTCCAGGCCGCGCCACTCCTCGCTGGTAAAGGCGCTCACCGGGAACCCTTCCTCGGCGTAGCGGATGGCGGGCTCCAGCAGCGCCGCCAAGGTGCGGGTACCGTGGGTTTCCAGAAGCGTCTGCCACCCGTGCACCGCGCCGGGCACCGTCACCGAGTGGATCCCGGTCTGCGGCACCGCGTCCAGCCCCTCCTTCCGGAAGGCCTCGGCATCGGCCGCGTAGGGAGAGCGGCCGCTGGCATCCAGCGCCTTCATTTCGCCGGTCTCGGCGATGTAAAGAAGCGCGAAGGCGTCGCCCCCGATGCCGATGGACATGGGCTCCAGCACCCCGAGCATGGCCGCCGTGGCCACCGCCGCGTCCACCGCGTTGCCGCCCTCCGCCAGCACCTGGACGCCCACCAGCGACGCCAATCGCTGGCTGCAGGCGACCATCCCGTTCCTGCCCATGACCGTGCCCATGTGTTCTCCGTCTGGACGGCGTCCCTTGAAACGTCATTGATATGGTAGTTACGGAATCCCGCTACACACCAACGAGTCATTCCCGCGGAAGCGGGAATCCAGGCGGGGTGGGGCCGGGCAATGAGGCCGCCACACCCCCCACCTGGATTCCCGCTTCCGCGGGAATGACGGTTCAAAGGGCGATCCTTCCGCCGAACCTTCCCGCCACCCTTCGGGCTACGCCGCCTGGGTCTCCTCCACCTCCACCATGGCCGAGCCCAGCGCCCCGCGGTAGGCCCGATCCAGGGCCAGGCAGTCCCGCGCCGCCCGGATGATCAGGGCGCCGGTGTCCGCGTCGCGCACGTACTTCTCGAACACGGGGTCGAACATGTCCGAGTGGCCGATGTCCGCGGTCATGTGGAGCTGGGTGTTGGCGTCGAGCTTCTCCACGGAGCCCACGATCTCGTGCGCCTTCTTCATGGCCATGCGGTGGGTGAAGCCGCCGCCCTTGACGATCTCGTTGTTGTTCTTCCGCTCGGTGGTGTGGTTGACCATCAGGGACTCGATCCACGAACGCGTGGAGCACAGGTGGAACCACGCCCAGAACGCCGCCCGCGCCCCCGGCAGGAGCCTGGCCTCGTCCGCGGCCGCAGCCATCTCTTCGTCGGTGAGGTGGGCCGATCCCAGCCGTTCGTCGAAGATCAGCTCGTCCTTCTCGTGCTCCCAGATGGCCCGCTTCACGTCCAGCGGCGCCTTGCCCGCGGCCACCGCCCAGCAGTCGCGCCGGCTCTTGATGTAGTGGGGGTAGTGGAGGTCGAGGATGGCTTGGCGCGCCGGGGTGAGGCGCACCCCGAAGATCCGCCGGTACTCGGCGCTCTCGAAATGCCGGTTCACCATCTCGTCGACGACGGTGCGGGCCTTCGTCCACTCGCTCATGGGTCACCTCCGTTCCGGGCGTTCCCGCCCCACGCCGGGACCGTGCCGGGAGGGGCGGGCTCCGGAGACACTCGTGTGCTCAGACGGGCCAGCCGTGCTCGGAGACGTCCACGCGGTTGTCCTCGGGATCGGTGATCCAGCTCTCCGCGATGGCGCCGTAGGTGTTGGCGTTGGCGGTGGCCTGCGTCGAGTCCTCCACGGCCTTGACGCTGTCCACCACGAAGCCGAAGTGGTGGATGCCGTAGGGCAGGTTCGGACTGCTGATGAGCGCCACGTCCACGTGCCCGTCGGAGAGGTAGATGGTGCCGTTGGGTCCGCGGGACTTCTCCTCCAGCCCGAAGTGCTCCTTGTAGTATTCCGCCACCTTGTCGCGGTCGTGGGTGTTGATGGCGATGTGCCGTATCCTGGGCCGTGCCATTGGCTTTCTCCTTCCTGATGACTCCCCTCGACGGGGCAGGTTCAGTTTCCGATGATGTCCCTGAGCTTGGCCTTGACCGCGGGCGAGGCGGCGAGCACCTGCTTCACCTGGGCCGCGACGTCTCCCGCCGACACGTGATCGATGGTCATCCGGGTCTTCTTGGCGAGCGCCAGAAACTCGGGGTCCTCGAGCGTGGCCTTGAAGGCCTTGCGCAGAACCTCGACGGCTTCGGCGGGGGCCTTCGGCGGAGCGGCGAACGGGCGGAAGAAACGGTACTGGGCCATCCACGCGTTGAACGCCTCCAGGTCCTCCGCGCCCTTGATGAAGTCGGTGTACTTGGGCAGCCCCTTCACCTGGGGATCGCTGGAATCGCCCTGCAGGAGCACGGGGATCAACCGGTCGTCGCCCTTGGCGTTCAGCATGTCGCGGGCGGTGATCTTCATGGACACCCACTGCCAGCAGGCGCCGTCCACCTCGCGCCGGGTCATGGCGGCGCGAATGCCCGCCGTGCCCTGGTAGCCGGGCACCAGCTTCACGTTGGCGCCGATCAACTGCTTGAGGATCCTGGGCTGCTCGCGGGTGCTGCTGCCCGCCGCCCCCATGGTCAGGGTCTTCTTGGATTTCACCACGTCGTCGAGGGTCTTGACGCCGCTGAAGCCCATGAACGCGCACGCGGGCATGCCCACGCTCGGCGCCCCGATCCACTGGAACTTGCCGGCGTCGAACTTGATCCCCTCCGTGCCCATGGTCTGCTCCATGACGAGGCCGCTGATGAGCATGGCAAAGGTCAGACCGTCCGGCTTGGCGACGTTGTACAGGTAGTTGGCGGCGATGAGACTGCCCGCCCCGGGCATGTTCTGCACGATGAGGTTGGGCTTGCCCGGCAGGTGCTTGGGCATGTGGCGCGCGATGGCGCGCGCGTAGGTGTCGTATCCGCCGCCGGGCGACGTGCCGACGATGAGCCGCAGCGTCTTGCCGGTGTAGTCCGGAGCCGCATGGGCCGCGGCCAGCCAGCACAACGAAGCGACCACTACGAGACAACCGAGGGTCCTGATCCTGGGCATGAATTCCTCCGGAGCGTTTGAAAACGCCGTTGCTGGGCGTTGGCGAAACCGAAACCGCCTTCGGTAGTTCATCCCCATTTACTCCTCTTCGGTCTCCCGGTTCAACCCCGGCGGGACAGCCTCCAACCGGAGTCCCGTGGTTTTCCCCGTTCGCGGGGAAATCGCGGCTGGTGTATACGGTAAGGAGCCGTCATCTCTTTGCCGGCCCGGCACGAAGCGACAGGCAACGACCTCGAGGGAGGACGACACCATGGACAAAATTCATTTCCCCTACCGCTCCGCGAGTCACCTGGCGTTCCTTCACGTGGCGGCGCAGTCCGGCGCGTGGGAGGAGCATGGCCTCGACGTGGAGTACGACGCCTACATCAGCTCCGAGGACGCGCACAAGTTCGTCGCCGACGGCAGCGTCGAGTTCGTCGGCGGTAACCACGTCTCCACCTACGGCGCGCGCATGCGCGGCGACCAATGGCTCTACCTGGGGCAGACCGTGAGCTGGCTCGACCACCGGCTGGTGGTGCGGGCGGACTCCGGCATCGACGGCGTGTCGGACCTCAAGGAGAAGGTCGTGGCCATCCGCGGCAACCACCCAGGCCTCAACACGTGGCTGTTCCTCAAGCAGCACGGGCTCGACCAGGACCGCGGCGACGTGACCCTTGAAAGGATCCGCGGCGCCGCCACCTGGGAAATGGTTCGTGACGGCGACGCCGACGCGGCGCTGGTGAACCCGCCCGCGGACCTTTTCGCCCAACGCGCCGGGTTGAAGGTCATCGACGTCGATCCCCTGCCCATGGTGTGGTTCACCACCATGTCCAGCGGACGGAAGTTCGTGGACGGTCACCCGGACATCGTGGAACGCTTCCTCAAGGGCGCATGCCAGGGCATCGCCTACTTCAAGACGCACCGGCAGGAGTCCATCCAGATCATCCAGGACCGGTACAAGACCGACGGCGACCTGGACCTGGAGGCCGCCACACGCCTGTGGGAGAGCATCTCGAAGATCCTGAGCCCGAAGCCCTACGCGTCGTTCCAGGCCGTGGGCAACGTATATGAACTGGCCAAACGCAAGGATCCGGCCGCCGCGCAGGTCGAGCCCACGTCGCTATGGGACTACCACCACCTGCGCAGGATCGACGACAGCGGATTCATCGACAGCCTGTACCAGACGTAAGCGACGAAGGAACACAAGGAACGACCGGAGTGTCTCACGGCTCCATCCTGGCAAAGGAGGTTTGCAATGTGGCGTTTGGCGCTCGCGCTGGTGGTTTTGTTGGCTGCCTGTTCGGAATCGGACAAGAAACGGGTGCTGGAAGTCCTTGAGCACGAGGAAGTGGTCGGAGGGATCGCACGGGTGCTCGCCAAGTCGGATACACTGATGGTGAGCGATGCGTTGTCTATCGACGGGACGCCTTCACTGACCGAGTATGAGTGCATCACCGAGACAAATACGTGCACGCGAGACAGCGTGCCCTTGTTCGACCCCGTTGACACGCTCGCAGAACTGATCACGGTGACGGCCAACCCTGATGTCGAGCGGTCCGATATTCGCCAGCAGAATGGCATCGACCTGGCCGAATACAGCGTCACGGAAACCCGCCCGGGAGCCATATGGACGACTTCCCACTACGGTGCATGGCTGGACTACAGCGCCTTCGAGACTTCCATCGCCCGCGGCCTGAAGACCGACAACGTAAACGTGCTGGCGGCCTACAGTATCTCTTTCGGCCAAAGGACGCCGGACGACGCCCCTCCCCTTCAAGACGGGGCTACATGGGAAGGGATGATGTTGGGCCACACCAGAGGGCCAAACGCCGTCGACGCGCTTCAAGGTGACGCCACCATCGCCTTCGAGTTCGACGCGATGACAGTCGATGTCCTGTTTTCCAACATCACGTACGTGACAACCGGTGCGGACTTTCGCGGCGGAGACATACCGTTTAACGGCATCCAGGTCGGTAACGGTGCGTTCACGGACCGCACGGCGACCGCACACATCGCTGGTCGCTTCTATGGCCCCGCCCACGAAGAGGTCGGCGGCGTGTTCACCTGGCCGACGGCCTTGGGAGCGTTCGGCGCTCGCAAGCAATAGCGAAGCCGCCGCATCACCGCGCAAGGGTCAGCGATGGCCTCCACGGTCCCCGGAGTGGCGGGCGGGACACCCACTTCCTCCCCCTCGGCCCCCGAACCGCCCAACACCGTACTGGTCACCGGCGCCAGCGGCTTCATCGGCAAGCACGTCGTTCTCGAACTGCTGAACGCGGGCTATTGCGTGGTGGGCTCGCTACGGTCGGAATCGCGCCGGGACGAGGTGCGCGACGCGGTGCGGCCGCATCTCTCCTCCACCGCCGACCTCCACCGGCGCCTGCGCTTTGTCATCCTGGACCTCAACGAGGACGGCGGCTGGCCCGACGCCATGTCAGGCGTGGACGTGCTGATGCACACGGCGTCGCCCTTGCCCATGGCGCAGCCAAAGGACGAGAACGATCTCATCCGGCCCGCCGTCGACGGTACCCTGCGGGCGCTCCGGGCAGCCTTCGCCGCCGGCATTCGCCGTGTGGTGCTCACATCCTCGTCCGCGGCCGTGACGAACCGGGCGCCCGTCCCCGGCAAACAACGGTTCGACGAGTCGGACTGGAGCGACCCCGCCTGGCCGGGGATGACGCCCTACACCAAATCCAAGACCCTGGCCGAACGCGCGGCCTGGGACTTCGTCACGAACGAGGCGCCGGCCATGGAGCTGACCACGATCAATCCATGCCTCGTGCTCGGCCGTCCCCTCGACGACCACTACGGCACCTCGCTAAAGGTGGTGGAGCGGCTGCTCCAGGGCCGGGATCCAATGCTGCCGAGAGTCGGCCTTCCCGTGGTGGATGTCGAGGACGTGGCGCGCATGCACGTCCGCGCCCTTGTCGCGAACGGTGCCGCCGGCAAGCGCATCATCGGAGCCGACGAATTCATGTGGCTCACGGAGGTGGCGGGAGTCCTGAGGGGGGAATACCCCAGCCGGCGAATCCCTGCCAGGACGGCACCGGACTTCCTGATCCGTTTGACCGGCCTCTTCGACCGCACCATCCGTTCCATCGTTCCCCTGCTGGGACGACGCCAGGAACTTGACAATACCCGGGCGCGGGAACTCCTGGACATGGAGTTCACTCCGGCGGCCGACAGCCTCCGCGCCACCGCCCGCTACATCATGCAGCGCGGTCTGGTGCGTTGACGCCGGAAATCGCCTCCCGGATCCCTCTTCGAACCCCTCACCAATTCCGGCGACGCGCTACTTCCCGGACACGAGTTCCTTGTACTTGTCGAGAAGCTCCTTCGGCGCGCCGTAAAGGTCCGTGACGGTCTTCTCGATGGTCTGCGGAGTAGCGGGCGAGATGACCAGGTTCTGCCGCTCGGCCTGCTTCAGGAGCTCCGGGCTGCTCAGAGCGGCCATGAAGCCTTTGCGCAGGATCGCCACGCGGTCCGGGGGCGTGCCCGGAGGCAGGGCGAACAACCGCAGCAGCTTCCACGTCCCCACCAGGAAGTCCGCCATGCGCTGCTGCTCGGCATCGAGCTTGAGATCCTTGAGCCTGGCGATGCCCGGGATCGGCTTGAGCCGCGGCTCCTCTCCCATGGAAAGGATCGGGCGCACGAGGCCGCTCTTGATGTAGCGCCGGTAGTTGCCCTGCATGGTCTGCTGGGACATGACCCGCGCGTCCAGTTCCTTTCGTTCCATGGCGGCCATGACGTTGGAAGTGCCGCGATAGCCCATGACCGCCTTGATGGGATAACCCAGGTGGCGCAGGAACAGAGTGGCCGCGGTGGATGCGGAGCCGACACCGGTCGATCCGGCGTGCAGGGTCTTCTTGGAGTTCTTGAAATCGTCGAACGTCTTGACGGGAAGGTCGCTACGGACCCAGAGAACCTCCGGCAGGCTCCCGATGGCCGGATCCGTAATCCAGATGAACTTCCGTGGGTCGAACGTGATGTTCTTGCTTCCCACCACCGCATCGACGAGCGAGCCCGCGTTGAACACCACGATCGTGCGACCGTCGCCCGGTTGCATGGCATAGACGCGGTTGGCCGCGGCTTTGCTCCCTGCTCCCGGCATGTTCATCACGATGATCGAGGGATTGCCGGGGATGTGGGCGCTCAGGTAGCGGCCCACCAGGCGAGAGAACGTGTCGAAGCCGCCGCCGGGACTGTAGCCCACGACGATACGGATCGTCTTGCCTTTGTAGAAGGGCTCGTCCGCGGCCCAAGCGCCGCCGGACGCCAGCGCCAGCGCGACGAGTCCCATCAACGTCGAACGCAGTATCTTCATCGGAAATTCCTCCTCTGGACCATACCCGCCTGTCAGGACCCCGGGTGCGGCACTATCCGCCCCACGGCTTACGGTCAACGGTTTCGAAGTTTCGCGGGACCGCCTTCAGAGGCCCGCCTTCGCCTTCAACTTGTCGATCAGCCGCACGGCCACCTCGATGTCCTCCTCCATGGTGCGCCCGCTCACGCCCACGGCGCCGACCACCGCGCCCTCCCCGTCCTTGACGAGCACCCCGCCGCCGATGGATGTCAGGTTGGCGTCGCCGTAGGCGGCGATGCCGCGGTTCCCGACCATCTTCTCGATCTCCACCGAGTCCCGGCCGAACCACAGGGCCGAGTATCCCTTGTTGTGGGAGAGGACACTGGAGCGGTAGGGCGCGCCGTCCATGCGCGTGTAATGCACCAGTTCTCGATGCGGGTTGAGCACCGCCCAGGACACCGGCCGCCCGGTTTCGTTGGCCAACTCGGCCAACAACTCGCCGGCCGCTTCGTGAATTACGCTGTGAGACAGTCCTGCCACTTTGTCACCTCCGTTGGGGGTCGCCGGTAAAATGTGTTGTCTATTTTATCGCATCCCGTGGAGTCAAGCCGATTCGTCGACCTCATGCCATCATCGATACGCACCCTGGAGCCACAAAATCCGGGTTCACCCGGTACGCACCGGAGGGCGAGTGGATGGCTACAGGTCCGCTCTCCGGAGGTCGCGCCGCCACGCGAGCATGCCGAGGGTGGCGCCGGCGCAAACGGCGGCGCCGAGCAGTAGGGTGAACGCCGAGCCCAGAAAGGACGCCACCAACCCGGTCTGGGCCTCGCCGAGCCCGGGCATGCCCACGCTCAACATCCGGGTGAAGCTCGATACCCGGCCGCGCAGCGCGTCCGGCGTCACCGCCTGGATCACGGTGTTCCGCGGGATGGCCTGCATGGCGTCGAAGAAGCCCAGGAGGGCCACCATCGCGAAGGACGTCCAGAACCAGGGAGAGAGCGCGAGGCCGGCCAGACATACCGCGTAGGCCAGAATGCCGCCCACCACTACCAGTCCCTTGTAGCGGACATCGCCCACGCCGATCATGGCCGCGGCACCCACGAGGGCACCCACCGCCGGCGCGGATGAGAAAAGCCCGAAACCTGTTGCCCCCATGCCGAAGCTCGCCGCGATGATCGGCAGGAGCACGCGAAAGCTGCCGAAGTACACTGCCACCACGTCCATGGCCACCAGCACGGCGATGATCGACTCCACGCGGACGAACGACAGGGCCTCCACAAGGCTTCTCCACGCCGACTGAGCGCTGCCCGCGTACGTGGCCCGATAGTTGACGAACACCAGCACCAGCGCGCTCACGAGATAGACGCAGCCGTTCAAGCCGTAGGTCGCGCTCGTGCCCGCGAAACCGATCATCAGGCCGGCTACCGCCGGACCCACGAGTTGCGCCAGCTTCCATGCCGTGGAGGTGAACGCGAAGGCGTTGAGCAGCAGCCTCTTGGGCACCATGTTGGGCGTCATGGCGGTGCGCGCGGGCGCGCTGATGGCCACGAAAGCGGAGCTCACCATCGAAATGAGCAGGATGTGCCACAAACGAACCGCGTCCGCGGCGATCAAGGCCGCCAGCAGCAGGTTGGCCGCGGCGCTGGCGAGCTGCATCGCCATGATGAATTTCTTGCGGTCGATGCGGTCGGCGATGATGCCGCCGCCCAGCGAGAAGACCACGATGGGAATGCCGCGGGCCAGACCGGTGAGGCCCAGGAAGGCGGGCGAATCGGTCAGTTCGTAGACCAGCCACAGGTCCACGATCCGCTGGATCTGGTTGCCCATGGAGGCGCTGACCACCGCCATGTAGAAGTACGTGAAGTTACGGTAGGCGAAAGAGCCCCCGGCCCGCTGGAGTCTCGCATGGATACCCTGGAGCATGAACCGTAGAGAGTTCGCCGAGCCGCGCGGGCGTCGCCGCGTTTCAGCGCCGGCTTCGCGCCGCCACCTCGTTGCGCAGGATCTTGCCCACCGGACTCTTGGGAATCGCCTCGGCGAACGCGATGCGATACGGCACCTTGTAGTGGGCCAACTCGTCCCTGAGGCTCTGTCGCAGGATCTCCGCCAACTCCGCGGACGCCCCCTGCCCCTCCGCCGGCACCACCACGCCGAGGACACGGTTGCCGATCTCGGGATCCGGCTCCGGCACCACCACGGCCTCGGCCACGGCGGGATGGCGCTGGAGCGCGTTCTCCACTTCCGTGGGCACGAGGAAGAGCCCGCGGGTCTTGAAGCAGTCGTCGCTGCGGCCGGCGATGAAGAAGTAGCCGTCCCCGTCCCGGTAGGCCAGGTCGCCGGTATCGTAGACGCCGTTGCGCCGGGCCGCTTCGGTGCGCTCGGGATCGCCGTGATACTCCACGAACAGCCCGGGGTCCCCGGTGGAGATCACCGTCCGGCCTACCGCGCCGTCCGCCACCGGGCATCCGTCCTCGTCGACGATGGCGATGCCCACGTCCGGAGCCGGCACACCCACCGAGCCCGGCCTCACCGGGTGACGCGCCCCCTGCCCGACCACGAGCTGGTACTCCGACACCCCGTAGTGCTCGTACATCTCGCAGCCGAAGCGCGCTTTCCACTGGCGATACGTGGCTTCGCGAAGTGCCTCGCCGGTGGAGTGCACACCCCGCAGGGTGTGGATGTCGTACGCGTCCTCGATGCCCTCCGTGGCCAGCATCCGGCGGTAGACCGTGGCTACCGAGTGCAGCAGCGTGACGCGGAAGGTGGCCACGTGTTCCAGCACGTTCTCGGGCGTGGCCCGGCCCGACAGCACCGCGCAGGTGACGCCGTTGCGCAACGGGAAGAGCAGGTTGTGGCCCAAGGCGCTGATGAAACTCCACTCCCCCGTGGCCATCACCACGTCTTCGGGCTCCGGCGGAAGGCGGTAGCGGTTGAGGTCCCCGAGCGCCACGATCCAGCGGTGCGCGTGCACGATGCACTTGGGCCGGCCGGTGGTGCCGGACGTGCACACCATGAAGGCCGGTTCGTGGGCGGACGTGTCTCTCGTGGGGAAATCGTTTCGTGATTCGTCGTCCGGAGCTTCGCCGCCGACGGTATCGAAAGGGACTTCGCCGTCCTCGGCCTCCCCGGCGCAGATCACGGCCTCCAGCCCCATGGGCGCGCGAACCTCGCGCAACGCCTGGGCGCGGGAGCCCTCGGTGACGGCGAACCGGGGCTTCGTCTGCTCGAGGATGGCCCGGACTTCCCGCACCCCCAAGAGCGAGTTGACCACTACCGGGAGCGCGCCGAGCTTCACCGCGGCGAGGAAGGCCATGGCGAACTCCGCCGAGTTGGGCATCCGCACGAGCACCCGCTCCCCCGGCGCGACCCCCAGCCGCTGGAGCCCACGGGCGAAGCCGCGCACCCTGCCGCGCAACTCGCCGTAGCTAAGCGAGCCGCCGTGCCACACCATCGCGGTGCGCCTTCCATGGCCCGCCGCCACCGGGCGCTCCAGCACTTCCTCGGCGAGGTTGAGCCTGGATGGGATCTTCCTATAGCCCGGCCACGGGGCCGCGGATTCAGAGTTGCTCATGCTTCCCGGGATTCCGATCCGCGCTCCAGCGTTGCCGGTCCTCTCCGGTGCCCCACGTGCTCACCGTCTTCCCCATGTTTCCGCCGTCCCACGGGCCCTCCAACGTCGGTCGGATCAACCCGCGGCCGCAACACGACAGACCGGCTGTCATTCCTTCTTGCCGGTCTTCTCGGGGAACGGCCACCCTGCGTCGTAAGGGTAGGTGTAACGCGGCGGACGCTTCTCCCGGAACGCCCGCATGCCCTCCTGGCAGTCCTTGGTGCGGGTGATCTCGAGTACCGACTCCAGCTCCTCGCGGTAGCCCTCGTCGGTGCGGTTCCAGTTCCAGTACATCTTCACCAGCCGCTTGGCGTGGCGCACCGACAGGTAGGGGTTGGCGGCGATGCGGCCGGCCAGGCCGAAGGCCTGCTCCATCAGCTCCTCGTGCGGAAACACCTCGTCCACCAGCCCGATGCGCAGCGCTTCGGCGGCGTCGACGATCTCGCCCGTG
The DNA here is from genome assembly GCA_022823055.1 of Candidatus Binatia bacterium. GTDB lineage: Bacteria > Desulfobacterota > Binatia > UBA9968 > JAJDTQ01 > JAJDTQ01. The sequence continues at coordinate 30,080 of JAJDXX010000244.1, forward strand.
AGGATCAGGCGCATGGCGCGTCCGATGCCCACGAGCTTGGGCAGGTTGCGCGAGCCGCCGCTTTCCGGCACGAACCCCGCGGGCACCGCCACCTCGCCGAAGCGCGCTCGCTCCGACGCGAGCCGCATGTCGCACAGCGTGGTCATCTCCAGGCCCACGCCCACCGCCGGCCCGTTCACCGCGGCGATGGTGGGCTGGGGCAGGTCCTCCAGCTTGCGCATGGCGCTCTGCAGCACCCGGTGCCGGAGATCGTTCAGGAAATACTCCGCCAGCTCCTTGTAGGGCCCCTCGATGCCGCTTGACCCCTCGAACGCGCCGAGAACGGCACCCTCCGAGGTGAGGTCCCCGCCGGCGCAGAATCCGCGCCCCTCGCCCGTGAGGATCACCACCTTGAGCACGGAGTTGCGCGCGATCTCGTTGCACAGGGCGTCGAGCTCCAGCCGCATGAGCGGGTCCACCGCGTTGAGCTGCTCCGGCCGGTTGAGCGTGATCACGCCGATGCACGGCTCCCCCGCCCGCAGCGGATTGTCATGCACGGCCCACTTGAGCGTCTTGTAGTCCATGGACAACGGCTCCTTTCGCTAACGCCGGAGAACACGACCCGGCCGCCCTGGCTCCGCCCCTGGATTTCCGCTTGCCAGGGCGAGTCAAAACTCCGAGGCACCAACCCCGTGAACCGTCATTCCCGCGCAAGCGGGAATCCAGGGGTGGTGGTGTGGCGGCTCCGTTGCCCCGGCCCACACCCCGCCTGGATTCCCGCTTTCGCGGGAATGACGGGAGATGAGACGCTGGATTTGTAACCTACTGATTTATCTGGGCAATTGTTTATTTTCATATCAATGACGACAAGAGAGGGGTCGGCATTGTCGCGGCTCAGTCCTCGTCCTCTCCGTAAAACGACGTGTTGGGCGGGATCTCCTTGGTGGAGCGGCGCTGGCGCGCGATCTTGGCGCCGGTCTTCCAGTACTCGCCCCGGGTGGCGAGGGCGGCCTCCTGCTCCAGCTCCTCGTTCCAATCGCCGAGCGAGTAGCCGAACCACGGCGACTGGGGCTCCAGCTCCGGCAACCCCAGCTCCTCCCATAGCTTCCGGCCCCGCTCCATGTATTCCCGGGTGGGGAGGGAGATGGGCGGGAGCTTCTCCTTGAGGGTGGCGTCCCACAAGAGGCACGAGTCCTCGGCCGAGCCGCGCGCGTCGTGCCTCGGGGCGTGGCCCACGTCCATGCCGTGCATGATCTGCACGTCGCGGTGCGGCTTGGAGCGGTAGCCCATGGCCCAGAACACCGCGTCGAGGTTGTCGGGATCGATGTCCTCGTCCACCGCGATGACGATCTTGGACATGGACGGGCGGAACGCCACCGCGCCCATGAGCGCGCGCCACACTTCCGCGGGCGTGGGCTGGCGCATCTGGATCACCGTGAGCTTCTGTGTGGCGGTCAGCGGCTCGTGCAGCATCACGCGCACGACGCTCTTGACGCCAATGCCGTCGCGCAGGTGCTCCAGGTAGATGGGCTCGTAGGCCATCTTCTTGATGACGCTCGACTCCGACGGCGTCACCTGGCTGATGATGGAGCACAGGACGGCGTCGCGCCGGCGCGTGATGCAGGTGACGTCCATGAAGGGGTTGTACTCCTTGGGGTTCACGTGGCCGTGGGACTCGCCGAAAGGCGCCTCTGGCTCCAGCCACTCGGTGGAGACGAAGCCCTCGACCACGATCTCCGCGTCCGCCGGCACCATCACCGGCACCGTGCGCCCCTCCACCACCCGGATGGGCGCCTTCACCAAGCCCCCGGCCACCGAGAACTCGTCGAGGTCGTAGGCCAGCTTCTGCGCCGCCACGTAGGAGATGGCCGGCACACCGCCGATGCACAGCGCCACCGGCATCTTCTCGCCCCGTTCCCGGTACTTCTCCCAGTGCCGGTAGATGCCCTGCCCCAGCTCGATGGACGGGTTGCAGCCGACCCGGTCGCGCGCCTTGATCATGGCCCGGTAGGTGCCGATGTTGTGCCCGCCGTGGTCCGGATCGCGGGAGATGAAATGGGCCGCGCTCACGTAGGGCGCGTTATCCCAGCCCGGGGAGGAGATGGGGACCGGAATGCCGTCCACGCCCTTGCCACGGGTCTTGAGCTGCGCGCCCGAGTAAACCACCTCGTGCACCGGCGCGGCCGACGACGGGATCTCCACTGGCGCCACCGGGTTGGTCTTGGCCTCGGCCCACAGCGCGTTGATGTCGGCGTCCTCGCCGCACCCGAGCCCGATGCGGTAGATGCGCCGGTTGGCCGCGAGCACGCCGATGGCCACGGGGATGTCGTAGCGCTTGCCCTTGGCGTCCACCGGCTGCTCGAACAGGAACGCCTTGCGGTCGCGCTCCTTGATGCCGCCGCGGAACTGCCAGCGCACCAGCGGATGCATCTCCTGGTCCTTGTCCACCTCCCGCGCCACCCGGATCAGCAGACCGGCGTCGTCCAGCCTCTGGAGGTGCTCGTGAAGATCGGGATACCCCCGCTCCGGTATTGCCTGCGCCGCGCTTGCGGCCGTCGGGTTTCTCTTCGCCATGATTGGTCCTTTTGTGGGGAGTTGCCGTGAGTGGAGTGTGACAATGTAACGTACCCTCGCCGGGGAAGTCCAGGAAGGAGATTCCACAACGCTGCCGCTCTGCTCGTCCGTCGAGTCTTGACGAAAGACGTCCCGACGTCTACTCTTTGGGAATGTCGAAGAACAAGAACCCACCCGGCCGGGTACGCGACGCGATCCTCAGCGTTCTTTCAGAATCACCTGCGTCACTGAGTGTGGCCACAATCGTGACGGAAGTCCAAAAGCAAGTCAGCGGTGCACCACCGTCCTCCGTAAGGTCGTACCTCAGGCTCAACACGCCGGAACTCTTCGTTCGCGAGGCGCGTGGCACCTATCGAGCCAGACATGTCCCGGTGAGCCCTCTACAAACAAGCCTGCCGGAAATCGACAAGAAAGAAGACGGTTTCTTTTTCGGACTGTCCGAACTGCACCACGACGATTGTTTCGCTTGGCTGGCTCGACAAACCCATAATTCGTTTCATGCGGTGGTCACGGATCCCCCGTACGGCCTTCACGAATATTCCCAAGAGCAGCAGCGGAAACTCCGTGCCGGCAAAGGGGGCGTCTGGCGCATTCCGCCTTCATTCGATGGCCACCAGCGTTCGCCTCTTCCTCGCTTCACGACGCTGGACACGGCCCAACTGGACGATCTCCTTGAATTTTTTGTCATCTGGGCCCGCTTGCTGCTTCCCGTATTGGTGCCTGGCGCCAACGTCATCGTTGCATCCAATCCTTTGGTCTCACACATCGTGAGCAGCGCACTGTCCGAAGCAGGGCTGGAACGCCGAGGAGAAATAGTACGGCTCACCATGACGATGCGCGGGGGAGACCGCCCGAAGGGTGCACATGATGAGTTTCGTGACATCAGTGTGATGCCGCGTTCGATGTGGGAACCTTGGCTCGTGTTCAGGAAGACCCCGGAGGGACGAGTGCAGGACAACCTGCGGAAGTGGAAGACCGGCGGTTTTCGTCGTCCAGAACCTGAAAGACCCTTCGGCGACGTCATTGCGTCGGCCCCAAGCCGAAAAGCAGAGCGTCAACTTGCCCCTCATCCCAGCCTGAAGCCGCAGGCCTTTCTTCGACAACTTGTGCGAGGGGTCTTGCCGTTGGGCGAAGGCAAGGTCTTGGATCCATTCGCGGGTTCGGGTTCGACGCTTGCGGCGTGTAACGCCGTCTCGTACGAGAGCGTCGGCATCGAGCGAGACCCTCACTATTTCGCGATGGCCGTTGAATCGATCCCAAGGCTCGCCAACTACGGCGTACGGCAGACTACACCCTGTAAATCCAATGTTGGCGCAGCTTCCTGATCCCTTCCGCGTGGAGCGTAGCCGTCCGGGTTCCTAGCAGGCCGTGGAAAAACCCAGGGATTTGAGTGTTGGTGACTGAGGCAAAGGGAAGCGGACCGTCGACGGGCTGGGATAGAGGTCATTCGCACGCCTTTTCATGCCAACGACCGTGGCGCAGACGTACGACCCCACAG
>JAJDXX010000102.1 GCA_022823055.1 Candidatus Binatia bacterium
AGTGCGCCCTCAGCCCGCCGCCTGGCGGCGGAACGGGGCGGCTACCCGGCGATCAGGCCATTGCCGGACGCCTTCCCGGTCGAAACAAGAACATGTGAAGGCTGAAACCAGCGGAAATGCCGCTTGTTCAGACCTTCCCTAACGCCAGATGGCCGTCTCGATCACGGACCGACGCCTTCGGCCGGGCGCCACCAAGCGAGGAACCCGGTCCAATCAGGATACGAAGGTCTTCATCGTCCTCCTCCTCGTTGGTTACCCGCGTCGCCGCCGAAAGCAGTCGCGGCAACTCCACGAAAGGAGGAATCCGCCGGCCACCCGGCTCGGCCAGGAACGGTCCACCCGCCGTCTCAGCGAAACGTAACGCCCCCTGCCGGGCTTCGTCATCCACCAACAACAGATAGTCGGATTCGCCAAGCGTTCGAGGAGTCTGTCCTGCCTTCTCGGCCCTTCCCCGCTCGGCACGCCGCATCAGCACCCGCCCCCATCTGTCTGGAGCGGAGTCATCCATCGCGCCGAAGAGCGCCCGATCCGCCGGTGTGTGGAACGGCCCCGGTGTCAGCGGAAGAGCCGGTTCCAGCGCAAACCTCCCGGGATGCGTCAGCCAACTCGCGTCATACTCGAATGTAGCGCTCTCCCGGGCCCCACGCGTACGTGACCAAAGACGCCCAACCTGTACAGGCTCGGCGTGCAGTTCCACGTAGACGAGACACTCGCCATCCATCAGGCGTCACCTTTATGCTCCACCCTGCGAACCGGGCGGATTCGGATACGTTGCGGGAGCCTTTCCCCTTCCAGGCTCAATCCAACCGCGTCATGCCTCGGGTCAGCCAACTCCGCCAAACGATCCGTCATCCCAAGAACGAAGAGCACGGTGGCGTAGATCCCCAAGGAGACACCAGAGTCGCCCTTCTCCACCCTGTTGAGGGTCATGCGACTGATAAAGGCCCGCTCCGCCATGATAGCCGTGGGAATACGGCGACGACGACGCGCATCCCGGATGTCCGTACCCAGTTTCCTCAGGGCGCGACGGACGGGAATAGGCAGTGCCGCTTGCAATTTATTAGTCATAACGTCCTAAATCATGCACGCTAAAGCTTATAAAGTACCGAATTTAAGACGCTATGGCAAACAGTGAAACTTGAGGTCGCAGAGAGCGATGGCGGTTGAAGAGTTCTGCAACGATGGAAGGTGGCGCGCCCGAAGGGAGTCGAACCCCTAACCTCCAGATCCGTAGTCTGGCGCTCTATCCAGTTGAGCTACGGGCGCGAATTGTCGGGAAAGGCTGTGAGAAATTAACCACACTGACCGGGAAACCGCAATGCCCTACCAGTCCAAGGCTTATCTTGAAATGCCTTCCGAGGAGGGGGGTCAGTGCGAGACAGACGCCCTCCGGTTGGTTCCGCTCCTGGGGGAGGGGGTGGGCGGAGGGAGCGGAGGGAGCGTAGCGACCGGAGTCCATCTCCTCCCCCAGGAGCGCTTGGCGGGGCTTACGGAGTAAACAGACCCGTATCAGAAACGCGCTCTCCAGCGACTCTCACCGCTTTAGTCCACGCCGAGTGGGTGCCCACACGAAATAGCCGGTTGCCCGTCAGGCCCCACTGGACTCAAAAAGCCTTCGGGTCCGCGATCCAACCCTCGCGTGGATCGACTTTCGCGGATTTTCGAAACAGCCAATCTCGGTTTCGCCACGCCCACGCGGCCTGGACTGCACAAAACAGCGCATCCAGACTGTCACCGGTTTCGTCGTCCATCAATTTTGGGTCATCGACAGTCACGGTCACGCCGTACCGGTACGACAGCGCCCCTGACGTCAGCGCCTCAAGGATCTTCATGCGCGCCGCGCGCCGGCTCGCGGTCTGTTTCTTGGTTTCGCTCTTGTAGCTTTGCTTGGTCACGGTGCGCGCGAGGACACCCGGATACGCTTCGACTACGATGCGTTCGCTATCCCCTGCCTGAAGGTGAGGGATCGCGACGCCGGCACGCAGAAGCCTCGGAGCACCCTGGAAGAACATCTTCGCGACCGGAGTGAAGTGCAGTTTCTGCGGGCTCACCGCGCCGGTGAGTCCATCCGTGCGCCGACGGTGTTCCTTGTCGCCCTTCGGTTGCCCCTCGCGGTACTCGTTGAGGACAGTCTCGAACCTTGCCTTGCCGAGACCGTCGACATGCCGAACGTAGTTCTTCCAATCAGGCGGCCACCCGACATCGTCGACGAACCGCCGCGCTTGGCCGAAGGGAAAGTCAATACCCGCGATCCAGGGTCCTGGCCGGCGGAGCGCCTTCTCAAAGTCCGCGAAGCACTCCAGGCTGCACGGCTTCAACGTCCGCAACAGGTCACCTTCGAGCCGGCAGTGCCGGAGGGTGATCGGCTTGCGCTTGCAAGGTCTGCTAGTGAAGTCGATGCCGTAGATGTCCATTCTCACCTTGTCGCACTCTTCCGGTACCCGCATCAGCCGTTTTGCCGAATCGTTCGACCGCCCGGAACCCGTGTGCGGATTCACAGATCGATAGTGAATCAATTGGATGTAGTGGCGGAGAGAGAGGGATTCGAACCCTCGGTACCCTTTTGGGGTACACACGCTTAGCAGGCGTGCGCCTTCGACCGCTCGGCCATCTCTCCGAAGCAGGTGTCGAACCGGAAATATGGCATATGGGGCCAAGCGGGTCAAATTTTTGCATGAGTGGACACCGAGTCACAGCATCATAGACAATCACCGAGTGCGATTTGACAACGGCGAAGCGAGCCCGTAACAAATACAACACTCACAGACGACACAGCGATTAGACGGCCAACCGCGCCCGACCATGCTGGCCCGCTCCCGGAGCCCGAACCGATGCCCCAAGTCCGAACACGTTTCGCTCCCAGCCCTACCGGATACCTGCACATCGGCGGCGCGCGCACCGCGCTCTTCAACTACCTGTACGCTCGGCACTGCGGCGGGAAATTCGTTCTCCGCATTGAGGACACGGACCGCCAGCGCTCGACGCCGGAGGCCATCGACGCGATCCTGCGGAGCATGGAGTGGCTTCAACTGGAGTGGGACGAAGGACCGTTCTACCAGACGGAGAGAATGGACCTCTACCAGGAGCGGCTTCATGCGCTCTTGAGCGCCGGGGACGCCTACCCTTGCGTGTGCACACCGGAGACCCTGGACGCCAAGCGGCAGGCGGCGATGGCCGAGAAGCGCAAGCCGATGTACGACGGGACCTGCCGGCCCGTGGAGCGGGAGGCGGTGCCGTTGCCGGAGGGAATCCCCTTCACCATCCGGTTCCGATCGCCGGAGAGCGGCGCCACGGTGGTGGACGACAAGGTGAAGGGGCGGGTTGAGTTCGACAACAGGGAGTTGGACGACCTGATCCTGGCGCGCTCGGACGGGAGTCCGACGTACAACTTCTGCGTGGTGTGCGACGACATCGACATGGGCATCACCCACATCGTTCGCGGGGACGACCACCTGTCCAACACGCCGCGGCAGATGCAGCTCTACCGGGCGCTGGGGTCGGAGCCGCCAGTGTTCGCCCACGTGCCGCTGATCCTCGGGGAGGACAAGAAGCGGCTCAGCAAGCGGCACGGCGCTACCTCGGTGATGGCGTACCGGGACATGGGCTACTTCCCCGAGGCGCTCAACAACTACCTGGTGCGGCTGGGCTGGTCCCACGGCGACCAAGAGATCTTCGACGCCCAAGAGTTGATGGAGAAGTTCGACATCGACGCCGTGGGCAAGTCCTCGGCGGTCTTCAATCCGGAGAAGCTCCTGTGGCTCAACGCCCACTACCTCAAGAGCCGGCCGCTTCCCCAACTGGCGGAGGAGGTGACCCCCTACCTCTCGGCCAAGGGCTACGCCGAGCCGCGGGACCGCGCGTGGCTGGAGAAGATGGTGGACACCCTGAGGGAACGGGCCAAGTCGCTGGTGGAACTGGTGGACATGGCCCACTACTTCCTAGCGGAATCGGTCGACATCGACGACAAGGCCGGGCGCAAGCACCTGGTTCCCGAGGCCAAGAACCTGCTGCAGGAGGTGTCCCGCAAGCTCGGCAACCTGGCCGACTTCAACGAGGCGGGCATCGAGCAAGTGTTCGGCGACGTCATCGCGGAGCGGGGCATCAAGCTGGGCAAGGTGGCCCAGCCCGTGCGGGTGGCGCTCACGGGCTCCACCGTGAGCCCGGGGATCTACGAGGTCATCGACGTGCTGGGACGGGACGTGACCCTGACGCGGCTCGCCACGGGAGTCCGCTACATCGACGCCCACCTGCCAACCCAAGACTGAGAGACCCTAAGCCGGCTCGCCGGCGCACCCTCTCGTTAACGCTTCCGGGTCAGTTAGGATCCCATGCAGTCCAGAAGACCACCGGGAGAATGCCCACCATGGAAATGGCCCACTACACGACACCCGAAGACTCGGCACCCTGGACTAAGTTCGTACGACGTGCCCAAGCCTACGTCGAAACAGGGCGACTGGAACAGGACGAGGTTCTCTACAAGGTCGAAATCGGCGAAAGGCTCGCGGAGGTACGTACCGCGTTGGGCACTGGTGCGGACAACTGGGTCGCTCTGCTAAAGCGTGCGCTCGATAACCGCACCAACACCATAGACTGGCGTTTGGCCAGGGCCCTCAATCAATGGTGTGAGAACCACCCGGACGAAGCGTTGCAGGCGCTAGGGGCGATTTGGGCACGGGACAACTCGTCCGTGGCTGAGCGAGTCCGGACTTTCAGCAACCTGCTCCCGGATTCAGTGATACGGGGAAAAGGCAGCCGTACAAATGTCGCATCCGTCTTGCTTATGGGGCTTGACGTTAAGCAGTACCCACCGTTCCGTGTCACCACGTTTCAGGGAGCGTACGACGATACCGGGTACGGGCAACTCAAGCCAGATGCGGACGAGGCTGACCAATACGGACACGCCCTCGGTTTCCTGGGCCGCTTCATTGATGAAGCCTCAACTCGTGGTCTGACCTTACGCCATCCGCTCGACGCTCAGTCGATAGTCTGGGTGCTCAAACACACCGACATCGGAAAATCTACCAGAGACTTGAAACCCCAAACAGCCAATAGCCTCGCAAAAACCGCGCCTCCTCTGCAAGCGCTCGCCGATGAGTTGCTACTTCCCGTCGATTTTCTGAAAAACATCGACTTGTTGCTCCAGGACAAGAAGCAGGTCATCTTCCAGGGACCGCCGGGTACGGGAAAGACATATGTTGCTCGCGCGCTTGCGGAACGCCTCGCGGAGTCGAGGGAGCGGGTTCGACTCGTACAGTTCCACTCCTCTTTCGCCTACGAGGATTTCGTGCAGGGCTTCCGTCCAAAGATCATCGACGGTAAGCAAATCGGGTTCGAGTTGCGAGACGGACCGCTGCTTCGCGCTGCCAAGCACGCGACCGACCAGCCGGACACGAAGCACTTTCTTGTCATCGACGAAATCAACCGGGGCAACCTCGGCAAGGTGTTTGGCGAACTCTACTTCTTGCTCGAGTATCGAGACCGCGAGATAACCCTCCAATACTCGGACAAACCGTTTTCGCTGCCCGGAAACCTTTACATCATCGGTACGATGAACACAGCTGATCGCTCGATCGCCTTGGTGGACTTGGCGCTACGCCGCCGCTTCTACTTCGTGGAGTTCCACCCGGACGAGGAGCCGATCAAGGGCCTGCTCCGCCGCTGGCTGGGTGAGAAAGCACCTAGCATGGAGTGGATGGCCGGTGTCGTTGACCGCGCGAACCAAAAGCTGGATCATCGTCACGCCACCATCGGGCCAAGCTACTTCATGAGGGAGAACCTAGACCACGACATGGTCGCCCGCATCTGGAAGCACAACGTACTCCCGTACATCGAGGAGCATCTCTTTGGGGAAAGTGCCCGCTTGGACGAGTTTGCCCTGGATACCCTGACCATAGAAGCTGCTCAGGATCGGGAAGACCAGGAAAGTGACGTTTCAGAGAACGGGGAGAATGGGCCGACCAAGGCCAGCGGTTCACACGATGCGTCAGATTGACCTGCAAGAGTACTGCCGCAGTGAGCCGTATCCGCTGTCGGTTGTTGAGCGCGACGCGCTGAAAAGAGCCCTGCCATCACTCACGATCGAGCCAGCCGTGACCACGGAGGGCGAGTATTGCATGACGCCCGCCTCAACCGTCGGCGCAGTCGAAATCGGGGAACTTTCGGTGTTGATACGGCCAAAGATCGGTATACCAAGGATGTTGTCGCTGGCGTGCTACGCGATGGACGCGTACAGGTTTCGACAGGACCGGATGTTCGACTTCAAGGAGGAGTTGGCGCTGCCCGACACGCTGGCCCTGGCTCTTGCGGCGTCTGCCCGACGGGCGTTTGCGCAAGGGTTGCTCCGTGGGTACCGCACCGAAGAGGAGGCGCTGTGCACTGTGCGAGGACGAATCCGGTTTGACGAGCAGATAAGGAATCGGTTCGGCGCCGCCCTGCCGATCGAAGTCCGGTACGACGAGTTCACGGACGATATCCTGGCAAACCGGCTCGTGAAGGCTGCGGTAGCACGGCTCGGCGGGATGCGGCTTCGGTCGCAGGAAGGGCTCCGGGGACTCAGATGGGTTGCGGGAATAGTCGGCAAAGTCTCGTATGTTGAGTTTCCGCCAAGCGCCGTGCCAGAGGTCCATTTCGACAGGTTGAACGAGCACTATAGGGATGTCCTGGCCCTATCGCGCCTCATCCTGCGAAACAGCGCGTTCGAGGCAACTCGCGGAGAAGTTCGCACGTCCGGATTCTTGATGGACATGAACGCCCTTTTCCAGGAGTTCGTGACCCAAGCGCTCCGCGAGGCAACGGGCGTTTCCGACCGGGTGTTATGCTCCGATACGAGCATGCCACACCGCGTTTGGTTCGATCAAACACAGCGTGCACCACTCAAGCCCGACCTTTCCTGGTGGGAAGGAGGTGCTTGCACCTTTGTAGGCGATGCCAAGTACAAGAACGTCACAGGCGAGCACGTTCCTAACGCCGACCTGTATCAGTTGCTAGCGTATGCTACCGCACTCGATTTGCCGGGAGGGTTGCTTGTCTACGCGAAGGGCGGAGCCGACACGGCAGCGTACCATGTCCGACAATCCGACAAGCGACTGTACATCGCTACACTCGACCTGTCCGGGACACTTGGTGAGATACTCAAACGTGTCGGCACGTTGGCGGACAGAGTGAAGGCGTTACGGGAGGAGGCGCTAAGTCTGCGGAGCGCTGCGTAAGACGATCTCTCTGTTCGCGCCTTTGCCCCTTCCAGCCCATTTTAACGCGGAAGACATGGAGACATCGGCGCCCCCGCCCACCCTTGCCCGCGGCGTCGCGCCCCTCGAACAACACCACCCGTTGAGGCCCCTGTGCTTGGTCCACTCGGCACACCCGCCTCACCCGATGCAACGACCCCTCTTGACCCCGAACCACAGGACATCACCGCTTCTTAGGTTACAGGGAACCCGCCGCGCCGGCGCACCCGCTCGTGATTCAGCACGTAGAGGCCGCCGCCGCAGACCAAAGCCATCCCGGCGTAGGTCACCGCGTCCGGCCAGTGGCCGAAGAACAGCACACCCCAGAGCACCGACATGGGCAGCGCCACGTATTCGAACGGCGCCAGAGCCGCGGGTACCGAGACGCGGTATCCTTGAGACATGAGGTAGGCGGCGACTCCGTTGAGAGCGCCGATGCCGAGGAACAGCACGCCGTCCGCGACCGATGGGATCGTCCAGGCCCGCAGCAAAAACACGAGGATCGCGCCGTCGTCGGGAGCGAACCGCCCGTCTCCCGCCACCAGCCCCATGGTGACGCTGGCGACGATGAAGGCCACCTGGGAGTAGAAGGAGATGGTGGAGGCGCGCTCGGTGGTCCCGAGGCGGCGGGTCATGATCTGCATGGCCGCGTAGCAGCAGGCTGCGGCCATGGGGAACAGCGCCACCAGCCGCACGGCGCCTTCGCCGGGACGAAGTATCACGATGACGCCCGCGAGGCCGACGCACACCGCGGCCCAGCGGCGAAGGCCCACTGGCTCCCGCAGCACGAGCGCCGTCAGCGCGGTGATCAGCACCGGCGCGATGAAGAAGATCGACGTCGCCTCGGCGATGCTCATGGAGGCCAGACCGAGGAAAAACGTGCTGTTGGCGATGACCAGCAGGGTGGAACGGGCCAGAATGAGGCCGGCGCGACGGGTGCGCCACAGCCGGAAACCGCCTTCGAGACGCATGGCGAACAACGTGACCGCCACCGCGCTGCTCGCCCGCACCAGGATGACCTCATGCAGCGGATAGGTCCCGCTCAGCCACTTGATGGTGGCATCCTGGAGGATGAAGAGGGTCACCGCGCTGACGACGCAGGCGATCCCGAGCATGCGCTGGTCCATGGGCCCGCGAACATCATGGCGCGTCTCGTGGTGGGTGGCCATGCCGGACTAGCCTGACACGGAGCGTCACCGATTCCCACCTTGACGCCCAGGACCGATTGATTTATCCTTGGAAATTACATTGAGGAGTCGGCTAATTGGTAAGCCACC
>JAJDXX010000213.1 GCA_022823055.1 Candidatus Binatia bacterium
TGGACACGGGCTTCTCGCTGCAGCTCAAGGACGCCAGCGCGCTCCTGCTGGGAGACGTGCGCACGTTCATGGCGGTGCTGCGGGAGCAGGCGCACCGTTACAAGGACACGCCCATGATGGGGCGCACCCACGGGATCCACGCCGAGCCCATCACCTTCGGCCTCAAGCTGGCCCTGTGGCACGAAGAGATGGGCCGCAACCTGGCGCGCCTGGAGGGAGCCGTGGCGGAGGTTTGCTGCGGCATCGTCTCCGGCGCTGTCGGCACCTACGCACAGGTGCCCCCGGAGGTCGAGGCGTACGTGTGCAAGGCCGCGGGCCTCACACCCGACCCCGTGTCCAACCAGATCATCCAGCGCGACCGCCACGCCTACTTCTTCAGTGTCCTGGCTGTGCTGGCCAGCTCCATCGAGAAGTTCGCCGTGGAGATCCGCCACCTCCAGCGCACCGAGGTGCTGGAAGCCGAGGAACCCTTCGCCGCGACCCAGATGGGGTCGTCCGCCATGCCCCACAAGCGTAACCCGATCCTGTCGGAGAACGTGTCCGGTTTGGCACGGCTGGTGCGCTCGTACTCGGTTTCGGCCCTGGAGAACGTGGCCCTGTGGCACGAGCGCGACATCAGCCACTCGTCGGTGGAACGGGTCATCGGCCCCGACGCCACTATCCTGGTGGACTTCATGCTCTACCGGTTCACCCGCGTCATCCGCGGCCTGTGCGTCTACCCCGAGAACATGGAGCGCAACCTGGCCCTGAGCGGCGGTGCGGTGTTCTCGCAGGGCGTGATGCTGCGCCTGGTGGAGAAGGGGCTCGCGCGCGACGAGGCCTACAAGATCGTCCAGCGCCACGGGCTCGTGGCGGCGAAGGAGGGCAAGGACCTCAAGCAGCGGTTGCTGGAAGACGCCACGGTCACGGAGCACCTGAGTCCCGGAGAGATCGACGAGATATGGGAGCTGAAGGACTGCTTCAAGCACGTGGACACCATTTTCGCACGAGTTTTCGGCGCGGCCTGAAGAGCGGCTTCGCCGGACTGAATTCAAACCGCGCCCGCAAGGCGCACGAGGAGAGCCATGGAAAAGCGCGAGTTCATGTACGAGGGCAAGGCGAAGAAGCTCTACACCACCGACGATCCCGCCAAGATGATCCAGTACTTCAAGGACGACGCCAGCGCCTTCAACAAGAAGAAGCTGGGCAGCGTCACCTCCAAGGGAGTCGTCAACAACGCCATCTCCGAGGTGCTGTTCAAACACCTGGAAGCCAACGGCGTGCCGACGCACTTCCTGGAGCGGCTTGACGACCGGGAGATGCTGGTCTGGAAGCTGGACATGCTCCCCATCGAGGTGATCATCCGGAATATCGTGGCCGGTAGCATGGCCAAGCGCCTGGGCCTGGAGGAGGGGCAGTCGCTGTCCACCACGATCCTCGAGTTCTGCTACAAGTGCGACGAGCTCGACGATCCGATCATCAACGACTACCACATCCTCGCGTTGGGCTATGCCACCGCGGAGGAGCTGGAGGAGATCAAGCGTCTCACCTTCCGCACCAACGAGCTGATGAAGGCGTTCTTCGACGAGCGCGACCTGATCCTCGTGGACTTCAAGCTCGAGTTCGGGAAGCGCGACGGAAAGGTCGTCCTCGCCGACGAGATCTGCCCCGACACCTGTCGCTTCTGGCAGAAGGGCTCCCTCGAGAAGATGGACAAGGACCGCTTCCGCCGCGACCTGGGCGGCGTCGAGGAAGCCTACCAGGAGGTCTGCCGCCGGGTAACCGGAGGATAGGAAGGAGTCCGTGGCGGGGTTCGGGGTCGTCGTTGTCGTCCCCCTTTCCCCGTCATTCCCGGCCTCTATTTCCGTCATTCGCGACCCTGTTTCTCCGTCATTCCCGCGGAACAGGTTGTGTCAAAACCCCACCCGAGAGAGGCAACATCTCCCGAAATCGTCATTCCCGCGAAAGCGGGAATCCAGGCGGGGTGGAGTGGGGAAACGTCGCGTAGGGACCCCTCCGTGACCCCTGGATCCCCGCTTCCGAGGGAATGACGGAGAAGGAGAGTGGGCGAGAACACGATCGAATCATGCTCGTCAAAGTCTTCGTAACCCTCAAGGAGGGGGTCCTCGACCCCCAGGGCAAGGCCGTGGAGAACTCGCTCCACAGCCTGGGCTTCGGTGCCGTGCGGGAAGTGCGCGTGGGCAAGTACCTGGAGCTGAACCTGGACGTGGCCGAGGCAGGGGACGCGGAGCAGCAGGCACAACGCATGTGCGAGAAGCTCCTGGCCAACCCCGTCATCGAAGATTACCGCTTCGAGGTCTCGGGTTAGCCATGCGCTGGGGGGTGGCCGTCTTTCCCGGCTCCTGCGACGACGACGACGTCGTCCATTCCCTGCGCCACGTGCTCGGACACGACGTGCGCACCCTGTGGCACAAGGATCCGTTCGACGGCCGGTGCGACGGCGTGGTGCTGCCGGGCGGCTTCTCCTACGGCGACTACCTGCGCGCCGGCGCCATGGCCCGGTTCGCGCCGGTCATGCAAGGCATCGTGGACTTCGCCGCGACAGGCGGACTGGTGCTCGGCATCTGCAACGGCTTCCAGATCCTGTGTGAGGCCGGGCTGCTGCCCGGCGCCCTCACGCGCAACGAGTCCCTGCGCTTCGTATGCCGGCGCGTCACCCTGCGCGTGGAGCACGCCCGGTCGCCGTTCACCCGTACCGCGCGGCCCGGCGACCTGCTGGAGATGCCGGTGAAGCACGGCGAAGGCCGCTACTACGCGGACGCTCTCACCCTCGATGAACTCCGCGATCACGGACAGGTGCTGCTGCGCTATGCCGACGCCGTTGGCGGCACACCCGACGCGGCCAATCCCAACGGCTCGGTGGAGAACATCGCCGGCGTGTGCAACCGCCGCCGCAACGTCTTCGGCCTGATGCCGCATCCGGAGGATGCGACGGAGGAACTGCTCGGGGGCGTCGGCGGCCTGACCATCTTCTCCTCCATGGCCGCCGAGGTTGAGCGGCGGAACGGCGCATGAGCGACGCAACGAGCCCCGCCGCCGCGCCCGTGACCCCCGAAGTGGTCCACGCCCACGGCCTGACCGACCACGAGTACGCCGAGATCCTGCGGCTTCTGGGACGCACGCCGAACCTCACCGAGTTGGGCGTCTTTTCGGTCATGTGGTCCGAGCATTGCAGCTACAAGAGCTCGCGCAAGCACCTGAAGCAGCTTCCCACCGAAGGCCCCCGCGTCCT
Organism: Candidatus Binatia bacterium; assembly: GCA_022823055.1. Lineage (GTDB taxonomy): Bacteria > Desulfobacterota > Binatia > UBA9968 > JAJDTQ01 > JAJDTQ01. The sequence goes on from JAJDXX010000213.1 coordinate 3,233, forward strand.
CCACGGCCCGGGCGAGAACGCCGGCGTCATGGACATCGGCGACGGCCTCGCCGTGGTGTTCAAGATCGAGAGCCATAACCACCCGTCCTTCATCGAGCCCTACCAGGGCGCGGCCACCGGCGTGGGCGGCATCCTGCGGGACGTGTTCACCATGGGCGCGCGCCCCATCGCCAGCCTCAACTCGCTCCGGTTCGGCGCCATCCTGCACCCCAAGACCCCCTACCTGGTGAACGGCGTGGTGGGCGGCATCGGCGGCTACGGCAACTGCGTCGGCGTGCCCACCGTGGGCGGCGACGTCTACTTCGACGAGTGCTACGACGCCAACATCCTGGTGAACGCGTTCACCCTGGGCCTGGCGGAGCGGGACCGTATCTTCACCGGCAAGGCCCGTGGCGCCGGCAACCCGGTGGTCTACGTCGGCTCCAAGACCGGGCGGGACGGAGTGCACGGCGCCACCATGGCGTCGGAGTCCTTCTCCGAGGACGCCGAGCAGCGCCGCCCCACCGTGCAGGTCGGCGACCCCTTCACCGAGAAACTCCTCATCGAAGCGTGCCTGGAGCTGATGCGGACCGACGCCATCGTGGGCATCCAGGACATGGGCGCCGCGGGACTTACCAGTTCGGCCGTGGAGATGGCCGGCCGCGCGGGTTCGGGCGTGGAGCTGGAGTTGGCGCAGGTACCGCTGCGCGAGCGCGGCATGACCCCCTACGAGATCCTGCTGTCCGAGTCGCAGGAGCGCATGCTGCTGGTGGTGCATCCGGAGTCGGTGGCGGAGGTCCGGGCCATCTTCGAGCGCTGGGACCTGGACGCGGTGGTGGTGGGCCGGGTCATCGACGAGCCCGTGTTCCGGGTGCTGTCGGAGGGCCGTCCGGTGGCCGACATCCCGGTAGCCGCCCTCACCGATGCCGCGCCGGCGTACGACCGGCCGGCCCAACGGCCGCCGCGCCAGGATGAGATCCAGCGCTTGGACGCGGACGCGTTGCCCCGGCCCGAGAGCATGACCCGGGTGCTGGAGCAACTGCTGGGTTCCCCGAACCTGGGTTCCCGGGAGTGGGTTTACCGCCAGTACGACCACTACGTGCGCGGCAACACGGTGCTGGCGCCGGGCGCGGACGCCGCGGTGATCCGCGTCAAGGGGACCTCCAGGGGACTGGCCCTCACCGTGGACTGCAACGCGCGCTACTGTTACCTGGACCCCCACGCGGGCGGCATGGCCGCGGTGGCCGAGGCGGCGCGGAACCTGTCGTGCGTCGGGGCGACGCCGCTGGGGCTTACGGACTGCCTGAACTTCGGCAACCCCGAGCGGGAGGATGTCATGTGGCAGTTCTCCCAAGCCATCGAGGGCATGCGCGAGGCGTGTCTGGCGCTGGAAGTCCCGGTGGTGAGCGGCAACGTGAGCTTCTACAACGAGACCGACGGCGTCTCCATCCACCCCACGCCCACGGTGGCCATGGTGGGTCTGCTGGAGGACGTGACGCGCATCGCCACCCCGTGGTTCAAGGAGGAGGGCGATCTCGTGGTGCTGCTGGGCCTCAACCGCGACGAGTTGGGCGGCAGCGAGTACCTCAAGGTGGTCCACGGACAGGTGGCGGGCAAGCCGCCGGCCGTCGACTTGGTGTTAGAACGCGGGATACAGCGGACGTGCCGGTTGGCGGTGGAACAGGGGTTGCTCTCGTCCGCCCACGACGTTTCCGAAGGGGGACTCGCCGTGGCCCTGGCGGAGTGCTGCATCGCACATCCCGACCGGGCGGGGTTCGGAGCGGTCATCGAGATCGAGCATCGCGGGCGCGCGGACGCGCTCCTGTTCGGCGAATCGCATTCGCGCATCGTCGTATCCTTGAAGGAACGGCACTGCGGCCTGTTGCAGGACATCGCGACGCAGGAGAACGTTCCGATGGCGGTCATCGGCGAAGTGGACGGGGACCGTCTGGCCATCAACGACTTGGTGCGCGCACCGGTGCAACGGCTGCGTAACATTTGGTCGACGGCCCTGGAGCGGTATGTTAAGTGACGAACAGGCTCGGGAAAGGGGGAACCACCGGACAACGCAACGGACAGGGTTTCTCCGGACAGGACGCGATGTTCGACAAGTTCCATGAAGAATGCGCGGTGGTCGGTGTCCACGGCCACCCCGAAGCCGCCAACATGGTGTACCTGGGGCTGTACGCCCTGCAGCACCGAGGCCAGGAATCGTCCGGCATCGTGTCCTCCGACGGCGACGTCCTCATCTCCCACCGCCAGATGGGTCTGGTGGCGGACGTCTTCAAGGAGGACATCATCAAGAACCTGCAAGGCGCCTCGGCCATCGGGCACAACCGCTATTCCACCAGCGGGCAGACCGACATCAAGAACGCACAACCCTTCGTGGTGGAGTACGCCGACGGCCCCATTGCCGTGTCCCACAACGGCAACCTGGTCAACGCCAACGAGCTCCGCCAGCAACTCGAGGAGTCCGGCTCCATCTTCCAGTCCACCTCCGACACCGAGGTGATCGTCCACCTCATCGCCACCTCGAAGGAGAAGACCCTGACGGACCGCGTCGTCGACGCCCTCCACCGTGTCAAAGGCTCCTATTCCCTCGTGTTCCTCACCACCCACACCATGATCGCCGCCCGCGACCCCCTGGGTTTCCGGCCGCTGATCGTGGGCAGGTTCCGCGGGGAAGGGGAGCGGGACGCTTGGGTGGCGGCGTCGGAGACCTGCGTGCTGGACCTGATCGAGGCCGAGTACGTGCGCGAGGTGGAGCCGGGTGAAGTGCTGGTCTTCAGCCGCGGCGGCATGGAGTCCCTCAAGCCCTTCCCCGAGGCCACTCCGGCCCGCTGCATCTTCGAGTCCATCTACTTCGCCCGCCCCGACAGCAACGTCTACGGCCACAGCGTCTACCAGTACCGCAAGGAACTGGGCCGCCAGCTCGCCCGCGAGAGCCACATCGACGCCGACATCGTGACCCCGGTGCCCGACTCGGGAGTGCCCGCCGCCATCGGCTACGCCGAACAGTCCGGCATCCCTCTCGACCTCGCCCTGATCCGCAACCACTACGTCGGCCGCACCTTCATCGAACCGCAGCAGCACATCCGCAACTTCGGCGTCAAGATCAAGCTCAACGCCATGCGCGAGGTGCTCCAGGGCAAGCGCGTAGTGGTGGTGGACGACTCCATCGTCCGCGGCACCACCAGCCAGAAGATCATCCGCATGCTGCGCGAAGCCGGGGCCGCCGAGGTCCACGTGCGCATCAGCTCACCCCCTACCATCAGCCCCTGCTACTACGGCATCGACACCCCCACCCACAAGGAACTCATCGCCTCCGTCCACTCCGTCGACGGCATCCGCAGCTTCATCGGCGCCGACTCCCTCGCCTACCTGAGCCGCGAAGGCCTCTACACCTTCTTCAAGGGCAACGACGCCGGCTACTGCGACGCCTGCTTCACCGCCAACTACCCAGTGCTCGCCGACGACAACGGCAAGACGCCGCAGTTGCACTTGTTCGAGGCGGTGAGCCGGCGGTGAGCCATCAGAAAGATTGCGGAACGACCTCTGCCGACCACACCTTTGAACGGCGGGTGGCGGGAGAATGTTGAGATGAGCGAACTGACCCTGGTGATCGGTAACAAGAACTACTCGTCCTGGTCCCTTCGGCCTTGGCTGGCCCTGCGCCATGCCGGCATCCCGTTCACTGAAAGAATGATCCTGCTGTTCGACGAGAACTGGAAGGAAGCCATCTCCGCCGTATCCCCGTCGCGGCGTGTGCCGGTGTTGCTTCACGGCGAACGCACCATCTGGGAAACCCTGGCCATCCTGGAATACGCCCACGAGCTGTTCCCCGAGGCGGGCCTGTGGCCGGAGGATCGGGATGCGCGCGCGACTGCTCGTTCGATCGCCTGCGAAATGCATGCGGGCTTTACCGCGCTGCGCAACTGCATGCCCATGAACCTGCGTCGCACGGACCTGAAGGGCAAGGGACGCGGAACCGGTGTCGCGGAAGACATCGCCCGGGTATGCGAGATTTGGCGTGAGTGCCGTGACCGCTACGGCAAGGGGGGCGATTTTCTCTTCGGCGGCTTCGGCGCGGCGGATGCCATGTTCGCCCCGGTGGTCACCCGCCTGGATACGTACGGGGTCGAGCTCGACGGCACGTGCGCCGCCTACAGCCGTGCTGTCCTGACGCTGCCTGCCTTCGTCGAATGGCGCGACGCGGCGCTTCAAGAACCCTGGATCGTGCCCGAAGACGAGATCGATTGAATCCCGCCACGTTGCCTTGCCCCGTTGCCGGCTTTACAACTCGCAATCGGCGGCGTATCGTCGACGACACTTCTGTCCAAGGGAGTTCGAGGCCATGGATCACCACCCCGCAATAACCAAACCCTGGCAGATACCGGCGGTGCTTATGGGAGTGCTCGCGGTATGCGCTGCAATCGCTGGGGGAGCTTGGTGGATTCTCGCAGTAGTGCTCGGGATCGGCGCGTTGATCGCGTGCATGCTCATTCCGTCGGACGAGAAGCACGCGGCGAACACGGCTGCTGATGCGATCGCTGCGGATGTGGCCCACAGCGGAGGAAATCGCGCTCCGGTCGAAGGCTCACCCAATCTGTATACCGTTCAATGGGGTGAATATGGGTCAAGGGAGTTCAAAACAGGTGACGAAGCGCTGCAGTTCGCCAGTAAGATGGCGGGTACGGTCGATGTCGAGCTACGCATTTTCCAACACTATCAGTGGGCCGGTATTGGATTATTGCCGGTGAGGGCCCAGCGCTGGAATCCAGACGAAGGCGTATGGATGACAGAGTGGCCGACAGTGGAAGCTGAAACAACCGTCCGGCGAGCCGGAGCGATTGCAACCATGCAGATTCGCAAAAAAGAGGCGGCCGCCGCAGCGGCCGCCAGTTCGATTCACTCCTCGTCTACAACTGGGTCGTCGTTCGATAACTAGTGTCCTGTCCCATATAATTCTTTACAACGTTGGA
>JAJDXX010000060.1 GCA_022823055.1 Candidatus Binatia bacterium
TGCCGACAACGAAAAATCCTCCGCATATTATGCTGCGAATTAACCAGACACCACACTAGCCGGCCGCGGCTCGGTCGGCCATCACCACCGCCACGTCCGGCGCCACCCGGCCCGCTGGAATGGTGGCGTCGCCCTCGCGCAACCGGCGCAGCATGTCACGCTTGTCCGCGCCGGTCACCACCCAGAGAATCCGCCGGGCCTTGTCCAGCACCGGAAACGTGAGGGTCATGCGCCGGCGACCTTGGTAGACACCGGTCACGGCCACCGTCTTGTCGCGCCTCTCCAGTTCGGGCGCGCCCGGAATCAGCGACGCGGTATGGCCGTCCGGCCCCAGACCGAGGTGCACCAAGTCCATCTGCCCGGACGGCGCCGTCAACCGATCCACCGTCCCGGCGTATTCGCGGGCCGCCGCGTCGAGGTCCGGCGCCTCGACGGGCATGGGATGGATCTGACCCGACTGGAGGGGCGCATGCGCCAGGCTCCCGCGCAGGTGCGTCAGGTTCCGGTCCGGGTGTCCCTCTGGGGCCACGCGCTCGTCCACCTGCACGATCTCCACCGCCTCCCAAGGCACGAGCTCGTCCGCCAGCGCCCGCAGCATCACCCACGGCGTCCGGCCGCCGCTGGCGGCAAACACGAAGCGTCCGCGTTCCATCACCGCGGCGCGCGCGGCATCCGCGATGAAGGCAGCCGCGCGCCGCGCCACGGCATTGCTGTCCGGCAATACCTCGACCTTCATGGCCGGACTTCCGGCTACTTCTTGGGCGGCAGCTCCTCGTGGCCGCCGAACTGGAAGCGCATGGCCGAGAGCAGCTTGTCGGCGTAGTCCGCCTCGCCGCGGGAGCTGAAGCGCTCGAACAGGGCCGCGGTGAGCACGTGGGCGGGCACCGCCTCGTCCACGGCCGCCTGGATGGTCCAGCGGCCCTCGCCGGAATCGGACACCCGGCCGGCGAACCGCTCCAGGCCGGGGTCCTCCAGCAGCGCGTTGGCGGTGAGGTCCAGCAGCCACGACGCCACCACGCTGCCGCGGCGCCATAGCTCCGCCACCTCGCCCAGGTCGAAGTCGTACTGGTAGTGCTCGGGTTCCCGCAGCGGGGTCTGCTCCGCGCTGGCCTCATGCCCCTGCTTGCCCACGTTGGCGTGCTTGAGGATATTGAACCCCTCGGCGTAGGCCGCCATGATGCCGTACTCGATGCCGTTGTGGATCATCTTGACGAAGTGGCCGGCGCCGTTGGGGCCGCAGTGCAGGTAGCCGTGCTCCGCGGTGCCCTTGTCCGGCTCACGGCCCGGCGTGCGCGGCGCCTCGTCGATGCTGGGCGCCAGCGCCGCGAAGATGGGATCGAGATGCTGCACCACGTCCGGCTCGCCGCCGATCATCTGGCAGTAGCCTCGCTCCAAGCCCCACACGCCGCCGCTGGTGCCCACGTCCACGTAGTGGATGCCCTTGGGTGCCAGTTCCCTGGCGCGCCGGATGTCGTCGATGTAGTACGAGTTGCCGCCGTCGATGAGGATGTCGTCCTGCTCCAGGTGCTCCACGAAGGACTCGATGGTGCGGTCCACCACCGCGGCCGGCACCATCATCCACACGGCCCGTGGCTTGTCGAGCTTCGCCACCAGTTCCGCGAGCGAGCCGCTTCCCACCCCACCGTCCGCCACCAGTCCCTCAACGGCGTCGGCGTGCCTGTCGAAGGCCACCACCTCGTGCCCGGCCTTGATCAGCCGCCGCGCCATGTTGCCGCCCATCCTTCCCAAACCGATGATGCCCAACTGCATGTCAGCCTCCTTGGATGCGACCTTTCGCTCCTTCGATCTCGCCGTTCGCCCCGTGCCACTGAACAGATCGTTGGCATCTTAGCATACAAGACAGCACCTGGATGCCCCGCCCGCACACCCCTGGATTCCCGCTTCCGCGGGAATGACGATTCGGGGGGTATTTGCCTCCCTCGGATTGTTGCCTCTCCCGGATCGTTGCCTCTCCCGGATCGTGTTTGACACAACCTGCGTCGTGGGAATGACGATTCTCAGGGTCCCGTGGCATTGAACCTTGGGATACGATAGAGTGTGCGCGACATGTACGCTCCCATCGAAAACTACGGCGTTATCGGCGACCTTCACACCGTCGCCCTGGTGGGTGACAACGGCTCCATCGACTGGTTCTGTTACCCGCGCTTCGACTCGCCCAGCGTCTTCGGCGCCGTGCTCGACGACGCCAGGGGCGGACGTTTCGTCATCGGCCCGGACGTGGACAACGTCACCTGCCGGCAGTTGTACCTGCCCGACACGAACATCCTGATCACGCGCTTCATGACCGAGGAAGGGGTCAGCGAGGTCATGGACTTCATGCCCCCGGGACCGGCCGACGAGAACTACCACGGGCGCATCATCCGCATCGCCAAGGTGGTGCGCGGCAGCATGTCGCTCAAGCTGGAATGCACCCCGGCGTTCGACTACGGGCGCGCGGACCATACCGTGGAGGTGCGCGACAACCGCGCGGTGTTCCAGAGCGACGGGCTCTCCTGCATGCTGAAGGTGTCGCAGAGCGGGCACCGGACCGTCGTGTCCGTGCGCCCGGACGGCAACGGCGGCGTGGTCGCCAGCGGCACCCTGCGCGAGAACAGCGTGCTGGCGGCTGTGTTCCAGGGCGTGGACGACCGCGGCATCGACTGCGACTGTCCGGAGGTGGACGGCTGCCTGGATCTCCTGGAGGACACCGAGCGCTACTGGCACCACTGGCTGCGGCAGTCCCGCTACAGTGGCCGCTGGCGCGAGATGGTGGACCGTTCCGCCCTGGTGCTGAAGCTCCTGTGTTACGAGCCCACCGGCGCCATCGTGGCCGCGCCCACCTGCAGTCTGCCGGAGGACATCGGCGGCGGGCGCAACTGGGACTACCGCTACACCTGGATCCGCGACGCCAGCTTCAGCCTCTACGGCCTCATGCGGCTGGGCTTCACCTACGAGGCCGGGCGCTTCATGGACTGGCTGAAGGAGCGCTGCGGCGACCTCAAGCCCGACGGCTCGCTGCAAATCATGTACGGCATCCGCGGCGAGAAGAACATCCCGGAGTCCACCCTCGACCACTGGGAAGGCTACCGGCAGTCTTCTCCCGTGCGCATCGGCAACGCCGCCGCCGACCAGCTTCAGCTCGACATCTACGGCGAGATGATGGACTCGGTCTACCTGTTCAACAAGTACGGCACCCCCATCGACTCGGAGCTGTGGACCAACCTGTCGCGCCTCATGGAGTGGGTGTGCGACCACTGGGACCAGCGTGACGAAGGAATCTGGGAGGTGCGGGGCGGACGCCAGCACTTCGTCTATTCCAAGCTCATGTGCTGGGTGGCCCTGGACCGGGGCGTGCGCCTGGCGGAGAAGCGTTCGTTCCCGGCCAACCGCGAGCGCTGGCTCAGGAACCGGGATGCCATCTACCACCAGATCATGGCGGAGGGCTTCAACCGGGAACGGAACGCCTTCGTGCAGTCCTTCGGCAGCGACACCCTGGACGCCAGCAACCTGCTCATGCCGCTGGTGTTCTTCGTCTCCCCCACCGACCCCAAGATGCTGTCCACCCTGGAGGCCATCCACTGCCCGCCGCACGAGGGCGGGCTGGTGTCGGACAGCCTTGTCTACCGCTACGACGTGGCCCGGACGGACGACGGCGTCGCCGGGGAGGAGGGCACCTTCAGCATGTGCACCTTCTGGCTGGTGGAAGCGCTGACCCGCGCCGGCCGGCTGGGGACCGCCCGCTTCATTTTCGAGAAGATGCTGAGCTACGCCAACCACCTCGGGCTCTACTCCGAGGAGACCGGGCCCCGGGGCGAGGCCTTGGGCAACTTCCCCCAGGCCTTCACCCACCTGGGCCTCATCAGCGCGGCGTTCAACCTCGACCGCAAGCTGGGGTCGAAGGACTGAGGCGCGCCTCCCCCCGAAACGTCACTCCCGCGGAACAGGCTGTGTCGAAACTGCGCTCGGAAGAGAACTGCCGCCAACGCCTCGAATCGTCATTCCCGCGGAAGCGGGAATCCAGGGATGGGGCGGCGGGGAATACGCCCGTTTGGCCCCTCTCCACCCCTG
>JAJDXX010000133.1 GCA_022823055.1 Candidatus Binatia bacterium
CCGCGGCCACCACCGAGCGCGGCCACCTGCTCGAAGCCGCCGTGCGCGTCGGCGGGCTCCTCGGCGATGGCGGTGATGTGGCCCATCTGCCTGTACTGGCGGTCGCGGTCGGTGTTGGTGTTGGCGTTGCCAAGCATGTGGAGCTCGTGCTCGATGATGCGCGTGTGCAGCTTCTGATGGTCGAAGTCCGCTTCGTACCTCGCCTTGGTGGCGAAGCGCTTCATCTCTGCGTCCCTCAGCAAGGTGGGGACGTAGAACGCAAAGAGTTCGAAGTACTGCCGGCGCTGGAAGGCGTCGACCGTGTTGTCGTGGACGCCGGCGAAGATCTCCCTCAGATGCACGAGGTTGGCCGGGGTGAGTGGGAGGTTGGGTGCGGGCGCGCCGGCCGGAAGTGCGATAGTTGCGCGGAGGGCGGCCAGCACAGGGTTGTTGGGCTCGCGGAGCTCGATGTCGCGAATCTCGGCCCAAAACTTGTCGTCGTCGTGCACCCTGTCGTTCGGGTAGATCTGGGCGGCGGTGCGGTGGTTGATTTGGTCCATGACGCCGGCGTGGAGGCGCTGGAGAGCGTTGGAGGTGGATTCGTGCGGCTTCTGTTTAATGTCAGACAGATCCGTGACGACCAGCTGCGTGCGGACTTTGGGGTCAAAGCGGAGGATCAGCTGCTTGTTGAAGTAGCCGACCTCGCGCTCGAATCGGTTCCAATCCGTGCCATCGCTGGAGAAGCGGCACGTCTGGCGATTCCTCATGCCCTGGTTCACCCATTCGGAGGCTGTGCCGCGGAGCTGGCCGATGGTGTAGGCGATGAACTGGCGATCCGTAGTCCCGTCCACTCGGCGGCGCCCGCAGTGTTCAAGGAAGCTCCTGATGTCGGTGTAGTGGTCCTTGTCTCCTGGGTCGCCCGAGTAGGTCGGCTCCAGCATCAGGCGCTGGGGGACCATGGCGGCGTTCATCTTGGCGTTGGTGTGTGGTTGTCGGTAGCGTGGAAGAACGGCTCGGCTCGGGGGCGCGGGGCTCGTTTCCTTCGCGTTCACCAGTTATGGAGGACGCGGTTGGTCTTTTGCAGACCGATGTTGTTCGTTCGGAGTCTTTTTATTTACTGACGAGAACACGGCAAAGCAAAACAAATCATCATCATCACATGGCCGGAAAAGGAAGGACGCTGTTTGTTTTGGCTTCTCTCGTCGCGAGGGGAGGACGCTCTCAGGGATGCCACGCTCATAGGGGGAGGGCCTATTTTTGATTGAAATTGTTTGGGCGGGGTTCTTTCCCATGAGGAGTCCATTTGCCTATAAAAAGGGCGGGTTAGTGGGAGCCACGGGGGGCGGGGGAGGGGGCCTTGTCGGCGTCGCTCGGTGGCTCGATCGGGGGCTGGCCCAGGATGAAGCGGATGAAGCGACGGGCAAAGCCCGGCGGCTGCGGGCGCGGCGGCTCCATGGTGCCGTCCGCGATGGCCTGCTGTCGCGGGGTCCAGGAGTTCTCGTCGACGAGGCGGAACTTCTTGAGCAGGGAACGACAGCGGAGATGGATGCCGCAGGCCACGGCGACGGCGGCCACGATCGCCAGGGAGAGCACCACCGTGAAGTAGTTGATGCCGGTGTGGAAACGCGGCGTCGTCTCCTGCCTGTTGTTGGTGGCCTTGCGCGCGAAGTTGCCGCCCAGGATCGCGAGGGAGGACTTGTTGCTGTCCAGGAGGAAGTTGTCCAGTCGCCTGTCCGCCGCGTAGACTGGCTTGGCCTTGTACCGGATGTGTGTGCCGGCGGAGCCGCGGACCGAGAACCATCCTGAGGTGAGTCTGCAGTCGACGGCGAGGGTGACCTTGACCAGGTCGACCACGTTGCTGACCGTTGCTTCCGTGTTGAACCTCTCGGGCGTCTTGCTGGGGCAGCTGATCGTCATGGTGTACGGGTCGCTGGAGAAGATGCCGAAGACGTTGTTCTCGAGCTCGACGATGCCGCGGGACCTGGGCGCGTGCTTGATGGGGCAGCTGACCTTGGAGTCGTCGTAGCGGTGAGTCCGGAGAGCGTAGAGGCAGCGGTTGGGGTCGTTGGCGATGGCGGGGGCGGCGTCGGAGTACTTGATGCTGCTGAGCGGGCAGGACTTCATGGTGGAGAACTGCACGCAGCGGGAATACTCCGCGTGCGAGATGGCGCGGAAGTTGCCGAAGGGGTTTTCGCGGACCGCGAGGTAGCCCTCGTCCTGAAGGTCGTAGGTGAGGAAGCCGGCATCGTGCTCGTTGCGGAGGGGCAGACTGATGAATTTGTACAAGGCCATAACGCTTTCCTCGTGCGCGAGCGGGACGTGGCCGATGATGTACGCGGTGTAGTCGGTGGTGTTGAGGAAGACGGAAGCCTTGAGCTTGGCGAGGTCGGCGGGGACGGAGAGGGGCGTGCTGCGGTCGTGAGTGCGCGCCCGGTCGTTGATGGCGTTGATGGCCTTCTTGGTGTCGGTTGGCGGCATGGAAAGGGCGGGGAAGCGGCCCGCCAAGGCCGCGTCCAGCGCCCGATGCACCCTGGTAACCTCGTCTCTTGTGCCATCGATGAACTGGAATACTTTCCGGCGGCGTTCGTCCTGTTTCCAGGCCCAGGCGTTGTCGTCCTCGATCTCGTTGATCATGGCGTAGAGTTTGCGGATGCGTTTGTCCTGCCCGTGCTGGACGATGCCCATCTGCACACTGGCGGCCACGCCTGTGAGGACGCCGATCACCTTCCCTGCCAGGCCACTCTGCGTGAGTCCGGACGCCAGGCGCAAGACGGTGAAGCCCGCGGTAGGCAGAGTTACCAGAGCGCGTTTGGTGTGGTCCGGGGAGCGCCAGCACTCTTCCTTGGAGACGGCGAACTCCGTGAGGCGGGTGAGGTGGGGCGTGATTGGGCGCTCCTGTCGCAGGAGAACTCTGACGTGGTGGGTGGGAACGGGGCAGAAGAGGGTCCGCAGGCAGTCTTGGTCCGCCCCGACCATCTGCGCCGCCGTCAGTGCCTCCAGCGCGATCTCTTCGATGTCCCTGAGG
>JAJDXX010000009.1 GCA_022823055.1 Candidatus Binatia bacterium
GTGTCTGGTTAATTCGCAGCATAATCTGCGGGTCTTTTTCGCCGTCGGCTGCGTTGCTCTTCCTCGCGTGGTACCTGCCACTGCTCGTCATCGCGCCTTGCCGACAACGAAAAATCCTCCGCAGATTATGCTGCGAATTAACCAGACACCACACTAGCAAAAATTCTCCACAATCGTCTCCGCTGCCGTTTCGCCGCTCGTAATGCAGTCGGCAATGCCGACGCCCCGATAGCTCTTGCCGGCGAGGACGAGGGTGGGAAAGTGCTTGAGTTCGCTGTCGATTCTCTCCACGCGCGCCAAGTGGCCGACGTTGTACTGGGGCATGCAGTCGGGATAGCGGGTGGTGCGGCGGAGGATCGGTTCGCCGGATATTCCGAGGAGGGCGGTCAGGTCGTCGTGCACCTGCGCTTCCATTGATTCGTCAGGCTGGTCGAGAAGGTGGGGTTGCAGGGTCCCGCCGACGAAGCATCGCAGCAGGGTGATGTCCTCGGGAGCCCGGTCGGGGTACTTCACGCTGCTGAAGGTGCACGCCATGATCTTCCGGCCTTCCACGTGAGGAACCACGAAACCGTAGCCGTCCAGTGGATGGGCGATGTCGCTCCGGCGGTATGCGAGGTTGACGGTGGCGGTGGAGGAGAAGGGTATCGCCTTGAGTTCGTTGGCCAACTCGGAATCCAGTGTTTTCAGGGCGTTGGCGGCCGCACTTGCGGGCAGGGTGCAGATGACAGCGTCGGCCTCCAACTCGTCGGAACCTGGGTCTGACCCGTTGCGGCCGGTGGCGACGCGCCAGCGGTCTGCGTCCGCGTCCCAGGACAGCTCCCCAACCGCCTCCCCAAGCCGCACCACTCCGGGGCCGAGGGTTTCCTCGATGCTCTGCACGAGCACTTCCATGCCGCCGTCGATGCTGACGAACAGGCTCCAGCGGGCACCGGTCTCGCTGGTCGACTGGGCGCGGCGTTTCTGCGCTTGCCGGCTCCCCAGGATCACGCTTCCCTGGTTGCGCTCCATCTCCGGGAACCGGGGCATGGTGGCGGCGAGGCTGAGGTGCTCGGGGTCCGAGGCGTAGATGCCGCCGATGAGGGGCTGGGCGACACGCTCCAGGACTTCCCGGCCCAGCCGGCGGCGCACGAATGATGCGAGGCTCTCGTCGCCGTCGCCGGAGCGGCGCGGGATCAGGGGTTCCAGGCCCATGCGCAGCTTGCCGGCCCAGGAGAACAGGGGGCTGCGCAGCACCGAGCCCACCCGGGTGGGGGCCATCAGCAGGAACCCTTCGGGGAGTGGCTCCAGACGGCCTCGGTGGACGGTGTAGAGCTTCAACCCGGTGGCGTGTTGCGGTGCGATGAGGCGGTCGGTGAGGCCCAGACGTTCACAGAGGCGCAACGCGGCGGGCTTGTCGGTGATGTAGGAATCGGGGCCGAGCTCCAGGAGAAGATCGTCCGTACGCTCGGTGGCGATGACGCCGCCGAGGCGATCGGAGGCTTCCAGCAGCGTGACTCTGAGTTCCAGGGATCCCGTGCGGCTCAGCTCGGTCAGCCGATGAGCGGCGGCCAGACCCGATATGCCTCCGCCAATGACGATGACGTGCTTGCTCATTTCTGGCGCATGGGAGGGTCAGTTCTTGGTTTTAGCGGCGAAGTCAACTGAATCGATTACAGGTTTGGCCCTACGCGCTGAACTCGTGCACTGCGTCTACCATAGCCCGGACGTGGTCCACCGGGGTCTCCGGCAGGATGCCATGGCCGAGGTTGAAGATGTGGCCGGGGCGCCCTCCGGCGCGCAGGAGGATGTCCTTCACACGGCGACGGATTTCGGCAGGGGGCGCGAACAGGGCTACCGGGTCGAGGTTGCCCTGGATGGCGACGTCGTGGCCCACGCGGTTCCAGGCCTCGTCCAGGTCCACGCGCCAGTCCACGCCCATCACGTCGCTGCCGGCCTCGCGCATAAGCTCCAATAGTCCACTGGTGGCGGTGCCGAAGTGGATGACCGGGACGCCGGGGGTGACTGCCGCCATGAGCCGGCGCATGTGCGGCAGCACGTATTCGCGGTAGTCGCCGGGCGCCAGGCAGCCCACCCAACTATCGAACACCTGGAGGGCCTCGATGCCGGCCTCGATCTGGGCGTTGACGTAGGACACGGTGGCGTCCACGAGCCGGTCCATGAGCGCTCTCCAGGCACCGGGGTCGGTCTGGAACAGCCGCTTGGTGTGGATGTAGTTGCGCGAGGCGCCCCCTTCGATCAGGTACGAGGCCAGCGTGAACGGGGCGCCGCAGAACCCGATCAGGGGCACGCGCCCGGCCAGCGCGGCGCGGGTGCTGCGGACGGCCGCGTAGACGTAGGCCAGAGACTCTTCGGGGGCCGGGTCGCGCAGTGCGTCGATGTCCGTGCCGGTCCTCACCGGCCGCTCGATCACCGGTCCGCCGGTGGCGTACTCCAGCCCGACGCCCATGGGCTCCAGCAGGAGCAGGATGTCGGCAAACAGGATGGCGGCGTCCACGTTGAGACGTTCCACCGGCGTTACCGTAACCTCCGCGACGAGGTCGGGCGTCTTGCACAGTTCCAGGAAGCCGACTCTGGCCCTCACGTCGCGGTACTCCTTCATGTAACGCCCGGCCTGGCGCATGAGCCACACCGGAGTGTAGGGGGTCTCGCCGCGCCGGCAGGCGGTGAGGAACGGGTGTTGTGATGATGTGTCGGTCATGGTCGCTCTATCGGTCCCCTCCACCCTTGGATTCCCGCTTCCCAGGCTGTGTCAAACGCTGCTCGGACACGAAAGCAGCACCACAATGGCGCCACAACCTGAATCGTCATTCCCGCGGAAGCGGGAATCCAGGGGTGGAGAGGGGCCTAACGGGCGTATTTCCCCCCGCCCCATCCCTGGATTCCCGCTTCCGCGGGAATGACGATTCGAAGCGTTGGTACCAGTTCTCGTCCGAGTGGAGTCATGACACAGCCTGTTTCGTGGGTATGACGGAGAACATCGCAAGACACTAGTCCGAACGCCGCTTCCCCGCCCCCAGCGTCACGGTTCCCTTGCCGTACTTGTCCTGCAGGCTGTCGATCCCCTTGTAGAGCTTGTCCATGGACGCGCGCTCGCGGTAGTCGAAGATCGTGTCCTGCCAGCCTTCGGTGGTGATGCCGCTCGTGCTGATGCCGAGGAGACGGACGGGCCGTCCTGGCGCCAGATTCTGTTCCAGCAGTTCACGCGCCACCTTGAAGATTTCCACGTCGAAGCAGGTGGGCGCCTTCAGGGTGCGCGACCGGGTGATGGTCTTGAAATCGGAATAGCGGATCTTCACGGTGATGCGCCGGGCACGCCCGCCCTGGCGGCGAAGCCGTACGGCCACCTCGCCGGCGAGCCCGCCCAGCACCTGTTCCATGGCCGCGGGCTCCGTCAGCGGCTGCGACGGCGTGGTTTCGCTTCCGATCGAGTGCTCGTGTGCGTGCGAGCCGCCGCCTTGCCGCTCCAGGTCCAGGTAGCGCCTGCGCAGCCGGGGGTGGGCAAGAAGCTGGGCCACCGTGGCGACGCCGCGGCTCACCAACTCGCGGTGCGTCTTGGGGCCGACGCCGGGGATGACCGATACGTCCAGCGGTCCGAGGAAACGCTCCTCGGAGCCGGGCGGCACGTAGAGCAGGCCGCGGGGCTTCACCGCGGTGGCGGCGATCTTGGCCAGGGTCGGATGCGTGGCGAGGCCGCCGGACGACGGCAGCCCCAGCTCCCGCTTGATGCGTCCGATGATCTCGTGCGCCGTGCCAGCGGGATGGCCCATCAGCTTTTCCGTGCCGGTGAGATCGACGAGCCCTTCGTCGATGGAGTACGCGCGCACGTCCGGCGAGAACGAGCGCAGCAGGTCGAACACCTTTCGCGAGAACTCGCTGTAGACCCCGCGCCGGCCGGGAACGAAGATGCCATCGGGACAGAGCCGGCGCGCCTGGAAACCCGGCATGGCGGAACGCACCCCGTACTGGCGCGCCTCGTAGGACGCCGAGGTCACCACCCCGCGGCCGGCGCCTCCGACCATCACCGGCTTGCCTTCCAGGGACGGGTCCAGGACCCGTTCCACGGAGACATAGAAAGAGTCCATGTCGATGTGGAGGTAGAACGGCATTTCTCAGGGAATGTTAACAGTCTCGGCGCCCGGCAGTCCATCTTGGGTCAGTCAGACGCGCCGAGCGACGGAGGCGTTGAACTTGCCTGATCCTGTATAATGAACAGCGACACGGGAGGTATGTCACTCGACATACCGATCATGTCATTTCCGCGAAAGGCGGAACCCAGGGGTGGGAGAGGCGAGGCCGGCGAGGGAGCAACGCATGGCGCGAGCACGGGTTATCTACGAGTGTCAGAGCTGTGGTTTCCAGTCGCCCAAGTGGCTCGGGCGGTGTCCGGACTGCGGGCAGTGGAACTCGCTGGTGGAGGAAGCGGTCACGGTGGACCCCGGCGCGCGCGGCGGCGAGGCCGGGCCGGCGCACGCGCCGTCGCCCATCGACGCGGTGACGGCGGACACGGACCGGCGCCTGCGTTCCGGCATCGAGGAGTTCGACCGGGTGCTCGGCGGCGGGCTGGTGGACGGCTCGGCGGTGCTCATCGGCGGCGACCCCGGCATCGGCAAGTCGACGCTGCTGCTCCAGGCGGTGGCGGCCCTGAGCCGGGACGGTTCCCCCTGCCTCTACGTCTCGGGCGAGGAATCCGAGCAGCAGGTCAAGATGCGCGCCCGGCGGATCGCCCTGGGCGCTTCAAGCCTGCTGGTGTTGAGTGAGACGTCGCTGGAACGGATCCTGGAGCAGGTCAAGGCGGTCAAGCCCGCGGTGCTGGTGGTGGACTCCATCCAGACGGTGCACACCTCGGCCATCTCCTCGGCGCCGGGAAGCATCGGACAGGTCCGGGAATGTTCGAGCGCGCTGATCTCCCTGGCCAAGAAGAGCGGCATCGGCACCTTCCTGGTGGGTCACGTGACCAAGGACGGCGCCATCGCCGGCCCGCGTGTCCTGGAGCACATGGTGGACACGGTGCTCTATTTCGAGGGCGAGCGCGGCCACAGCTTCCGCATCCTGCGCGCGGTGAAGAACCGCTTCGGCTCCACCAACGAGATCGGCGTGTTCGAGATGCAGGAGGCGGGGCTTCGCGAGGTGCCCAACCCCTCGCAGATCTTTCTCTCCGAGCGCCCCTTGGACGGGTCCGGCTCGGTGGTGGTTCCCAGCATGGAGGGCACCCGGCCGATCCTGGTGGAGATCCAGTCGCTGGTGACGCGGTCCTACCTGAACCTTCCCAGGCGCACCTGCATCGGTGTCGACACCAACCGGGTGGCGCTGATCCTCGCCATCCTGGAGAAGCGCAAGGGGATGAACTTCTACGACAAGGACGTGTTCATCAACGTCGCCGGCGGCGTCAGCGTGTCGGAACCCGCGGTGGACCTGGGGATCGCGGCAGGGGTGGCGTCGAGCGCGCTGGACCGGCCTCTGGACCCGCACACCGTCTTCGTCGGAGAGTTGGGTCTGGCCGGGGAGATTCGCACAGTGACGCGGGCCGAGGCACGGGTGGCCGAGGCCGGCAAGCTCGGCTTCCGCAGGTGCATCTTGCCGCAAGGGAACTGCCGGCAGTTACCGCACGTCGAACAGCCGGAGCTCGTGGGCGTTGTTTCGCTCGAGGAGTGCTGGGAAATCCTCTTCTGAAACAGGCATAGAGCGTCATTCCCGCTCTCCAGGCTGTGTCACAACTCCAACGCCTCGAAACGTCATTCCCGCGGAAGCGGGAATCCAGGGGTTGGGAGGGGCCAAACGGCGATATCCCCCGCCGCACCACCCCTGGATTGCCGCTTCCGCGGGAATGACGTTTCGGGCTGTAGCGGGATTCTGTAACTAACTGAATTCATTGAACAAGATTTTATTTTCATATCAGTCCAGGCCCGGCGCCACGTGCTCGGCGAAGAGGTTCACGGACCGGAGCGCTTCGTCGAGGGAGATGTCGCCGAAGGCGAACTGGCCGATGAAGTAGTTGGCGCCGGCGCTCTGGAGTTGCGCGCGGAGGAGGGTCTTCACCGTGTCCGGGCCGCCGGCGATGCCTTGGCCGGAAGCGACGGCGCCGTCGAAGTCGGGCGGGCGCGGGTGGGTGGGGGAACTGCCCCGGAGGCGGAACAGGTAGGTGAAGCTCCGGTGCCAGACGGGGTAGGCGCGCCGCGCGACGCGCAGGGCGGTCTCGTCGTCGTCGGCCACCACGATGAAGCGCCCCAACCCGATCTTGGGCAGGTCCGCGCCGTTCCCGTGAACCTCGTTCCACACCTCGCGGAACCGGTCGGTGAAGGTGCGGGTCGGCTCCGCCGGGTCCAGGCTCACGATGTTGAGCCGGCGGCGGGCGGCCCGTTCGGCGCTCTCCGTGGAGTGGACGCCGTACCACAGCGGCGGATGGGGCCGCTGCAACGGTTGGAGCTCCATGGGTACGTCCCTGAAGGTGAAGAACTCCCCGGCGAAGTCGAGAGTCTTCTGTGTGAGTCCCTGGAGGATGAGGTCGACGCCCTCCGCGTAGATGCGTTGGGCCTGTTTCGGGTCCTGGCCGTAGGCCGCCAGCTCGATGGGGGACGCGCCGCGCCCGAAGCCGATGTCGAGCCGCCCGCCGCTCATCTGGTCGAGCATGCAGATCTCCTCGATCAGCCGGATGGGATGGTACAGCGGCAGCGCGTAGACCATGGGGCCGAAGCGCAGCCGCCGGGTGCGCTGGGCCACCGCGGCCAGGAAGACGCTGGGCGACGGCGCCATGCCGAGCGGCGTCGAGTGGTGCTCCGCCAAGTGGTAGGCGTAGAATCCCTCCCGGTCGTACGCCTCCACGAGTTTGAGTCGCGCCTCGTAGTAGTCCGTCAGCGGCATGTCGCTGCGGTCGAGGTGATCGAATACTCCGTAGTCCATGGGCGGGCTCGCGTTCTGCGCAGTTCGTACCCGTGCCGGTGGAACCTGTCAACATGCGGCCTCGCGCCGCCGGCGCGGTACCGTGTCCTCCGTCACGGGTGACGTTCGCGCATCTTTATCAGCGCATTCGCGAGGCAGCAGGCCCCATGACGGGTTCCGGTGGTGGCGACAGGCGGCGGGTTGTCCTGGACACGAGCGAGGCGCATGCGCTAAGAGTGTAAGGAATCCCACCCCCCGATCCCGCTTCCCGACGACGTCGATCCTGCCGATTGGTCCGTGGGTTCGCCGAGGCGTGCGGCAGAAACCACCATGCCCGAGATCATCCTCTCCGACGTCATCCTGCTCCTCCTCTCCGGCGTTGTGTTGGGCTTTCTCATCGGGCTGACGGGCATCGGCGGCGGCGTGCTCACGGTCCCGTTCCTGCTGCTGGTCGTCAAACTGGAGCCCATCGCCGCGGTGGGGACCGCCGGACTCTACGGCGTTCTCACCAAGATCTGGGCCGGCTTCCGGCACTACCGGCAAGGGACCTTGAACCTCGAGGTGGGCATCCGGTTCTTCCTGGCGGCCGTGCCCGGGGTGCTGGTGGGCGCCCTGGCGGTGAAATGGAGCCGGGTCTCGTTGTCTCCGAGCGGGGTCGCGATGCTCCAGGAGATCGTCAGCTACATGGTGATGGCGTCCATCAGCTTCGCGCTGGTGGCGCTGCTCTTCGACTACAACCGGTTGGACACGCGTTTTCTCTCGTCCCGGCGCGGCGCGGTGGTGAAGTTCCCGTGCCTTTTTCTTGTTGGTGCGGTGATGGGCATGACCTCCGTCGGGGGCGGCATCCTCATCATCCCGTCGCTGCTGCTGTTCTACCGGGAGACGTCGCGTTACGTGGGCACGTCGATCTTCGTCGCGGTGCTGCTGATGGCGGTCATGTCCACGCTCTACGCCCTCATCGGCCGGGGGCAGGGCGCGCAGGACGTGGACCTCGCCGTGGCCGCCTTCATGTCCGTGGGGTCGTTCGCCGGGGTGCACTACGGCGCCGCCCTGTGCAAGCGGATGGAGCCGCGGCGGCTCCAGGCGGTAGTCGTGGGCGTGGTCGTGCTCGCGGTGGTGATGATGGTGGTGGACCGGTTCCTTTAGGCACGCCGGGAACGCCCGGTTTGACCGCGGCACGCGCAGGAACTATCTTGAACAACGTTTGACCGGACACGGCGGCGTCGCGGGTTTCGGAGGAGGGAACCGGCGCGCCGCATCTTCACAGATGGCCACGATGGACACCCAGCCGAACGGGGCGGCTTCCGGCAACGGCGCGGACCGGCCGCCCGAAAAGAAGGTGTACGCACGCGCGTACGCCGGCATGGACATCGACAAGGACCGCGACGCCACCGACGACCTCGCGGTCCTGTGGCGCATCTTCAAGCTCGCGGCGCGGCAGCGGTTCAGGCTCGTCCTGGGTGCGGTGGCGACCGTCATCGCGGCGACCTTTCAGCTCATGATTCCCCAGTACCTCGGGGACGCCGTCGACGGCGCCGTCGGGTTGCTGGAGAGCGGGGCGCTGTCGGACGAGGCGGCGCTCGACTACCTCTACGGCACCGCGTTGATCCTGCTGGGGGTCTCGACCCTGCGCGGCCTCTTCACCCTCACCCACAACTACTGCGGCGAGACCCTGGGGCACCATCTCGCCTACCGGCTCCGGATGGCCTTCTATGACAAGCTCCAGTACCTGAACTTCTCCTTCCATGACCGCGTGCACACCGGCGAGCTGATCACCCGCGGCATGCTCGACCTGGAGGGGGTGCGATCCTTCATGAACATGGGGGTGCTGCGGGTCTTGCTGTTCCTGATCCTCGTCGGCGTGGGCGCCTACCGGCTGCTGTCCACGGACGTGTTCCTCGGCTTCCTGAGCCTGAGCTTCGTGCCGTTTGTGGCATGGCGCTCCACCACCGTTCGGCTGAAACTGCGCGAGATGTGGTTCGCGCTCCAGGAACGGATGGGGGTGCTGGGCCGTATCATGGACGAGAACCTCACCGGCATCCGTGTGGTGCGCGCCTTCGGCGCCGAGCCCTACGAGCTGGACAAGTACCAGGGCGCCTCGGACCACGCGCTGGCACTGGCGGAACGGCGCATCCGCACGCGGGTCTCCTCCACCACCGCCATGAACTTCGCCTTCTTCGCGGCCATGGGACTGGTGCTGTGGGTGGGCGGGTCGCGCGTCATCAACGGCTACATGACGGTGGGCACGCTCACCGAGTTTCTCACCTTCATGACCATTCTCCAGCAGCCGGTGCGGCAGCTCGGCATGGTGGTGAACGCGTTCGCGCGCGCTTCCACCTGCGGCTCGCGGCTGTTCGCCGTGCTGGATCTCGAGGCGCCGATCCGGGATCGCGAGGACGCCGGGCCCCTGGAGGTCACCGGCGGAGTCCTGGAGTTCGAGGACGTCTCCTTTGCCTATCCCGGGGAGGGTTCGCCGCCGATCCTGGAAGGGGTGTCGTTCCGGGTGGAACGGGGCAGGACCCTGGGCATCGTCGGCCCGCCCGGCAGCGGCAAGTCCACCATCGCGCACCTGCTGCCGCGCTACTACGACGTCACCGGCGGGCGCATCACCGTGGACGGCCAGGACATCCGCGACGTCACCCTCGAGTCCCTGCGCCGCGCCGTGCGCGTGGTGCAGCAGGACCCGTTCCTGTTCACCTCGTCGCTGGAGAACAACATCGCCTACGGCGATCCGTGGGCGGATGACGCGGCCATCGAGGGGTCCGCCGCCACCGCCCAGATCGACGGGTTCATCGACCAGTTGCCGGAGCGGTACGAGACGTTGGTGGGAGAACGCGGTGTGTCGCTTTCCGGCGGCCAGAAGCAACGGGTGGCCATCGCGCGCACCGCCATGCTGCGTCCCGCGGTGCTGGTGCTCGACGATTCCATGGCGGCTATCGACGCCGGCACCGAGCAGCGCATTCGCGAAGCGCTCGGGGAACACACCGCCAACTGCGCGACGCTGATCGTGTCGCACCGTCTCGGGGCGCTGCGCCATGCCGACGAGATCCTTTTCATCGAGAACGGAAGGATCGTGGAGCGCGGCACCCACGACGAGCTGGTGGCCCTGCGCGGCCGGTACGCGGCGCTGTTCGCCCTCCAGACGCTCGACGGCCCGCTCCAGGACATCGTCGATCTCGCGGCGGAAGCCGGGGTGCGGGAGGCAAGCGACACATGACCCCGCTGAAGGCCTGGGGTGGCAGGGAGCGTCCGCCGCGGGCCGTGGTGGGCTCGCAGGTCAGCCGCGACGAGGAGATGTTCGGCGCCGCCTTCGACCGGCACGTCATCCGGCGCTTCTTCGCCTACGTCTATCCCTACCGGCGGCGCCTCTATGCCGCCATGGCCGCGCTGCTGCTCTTCACCGGCGCGCAGTTGGCGATTCCCCTGATCATCCGCCACGCCATCGACCACGCCATCATTCCCGCCGGTGGGGACGCTTCCCTCCTGTGGCTGGTCGTGCTGGCCTTTTTCGCGGCGATCCTGCTCAACTACGGCGCCAGTTTCGTCCAGGACTGGATCGTGAGCCGCACCGGGGAGGAGGTCATCTTCGACCTGCGCCGGGCCATGTTCGTCCATCTCCAGTACGTCGCCATGGCCTTCATGGACAAGACCGAGGTGGGCCGCATGATGTCGCGCCTGCAGGGCGACGTGTACTCGCTCCAGGAGTTTCTCGAGAACTCCATCACCGCCCTGGGAGACTTGGTGCTGCTGTTCGGCATCGTCGCCATCATGCTGTGGCTCGACTTCCAGCTCGGGCTGCTGACGCTGTCGGTGGTGCCGGTGCTGTTGTTCGTCCGGCTGATATGGCTGCCGCGGGCCCGCGCCGCCTTCCGCCGCGCGCGGGAGACCAACTCCATCGCCAACGGCGCCCTGGCCGAGGGCATACACGCGGTGCGCACGGTCCAGGGAATGCGGCGCGAGTCCGTCAACTTCGAGCTCTACGACGAGAAGGCCACGGAGAACCTGAACGCCCATCTGCGCTCGGCGCAATACGCCCAGGTCATGGTGCCCATCGTCGACACGCTCACCGGCGCGGCATGGGGTGTGGTCATCGTGGTGGGCGGCGCGCTGGTGCTCGACGATGCCCTGGACATCGGCGTGATGGTCGCCTTCCTGTTCTACGTGCAGCGGTTCTTCGACCCGATCCGTTCCCTGACCATCCAGTACAGCGTCATGCAGCGGGCCATGGCCTCGGGCCAGCGCATCTTCGAGGTGCTGGACGTGCCGCTGGCCATCAACGACCGGCCCGACGCCATCGCGCCGGAAAACGTCGAGGGCCGCATCGAGTTTCGCGGCGTCACCTTCGGCTACGAGAAGAACCAGCCGGTGCTCAGGGACCTCAACTTCACCATCGAGCCCGGGGAGACCGTGGCGCTGGTGGGACCCACGGGTTCCGGCAAGACCAGCACCACGGCGCTGCTGCACCGCTTCTACGACGTGTGGGAGGGGGCCATCCTGCTCGACGGGCGCGACGTCCGGGATTACGCTGCGGCGGCCCTTGGCCGGCACATCGCCATGGTGCTGCAGGATCCGTTCCTGTTTACCGGCACGATCCGGGAGAACATCCGCTTCCGCACCACCGGCGCCTCCGATCGGGACGTCGAGCGGGCGGCCCGGATCGTCGGCGCCCACGACTTCATCATGCGCTGGCCGGACGGGTACGACACCGTGCTGGAGCAGGGAGGCGGGAACCTGTCGTTGGGACAGCGCCAGCTCCTGAGCTTTGCCCGTGCCCTGGTGGCCGACGCCCGGGTGCTCGTCCTGGACGAAGCCACCGCCAATATCGATTCCTATACCGAACGGCAGATCCAGATCGGCCTGACCGCGCTCCTGGAAGGGCGCACCGGCATCGTCATCGCCCATCGGCTCGCCACCGTGCGCGACGTGGACCGCATCATCGTGCTCCAGGAAGGGCGCATCGTGGAGACCGGCACGCACCACGAGTTGATTGCGCGAAAAGGCTTGTACGCGCGGCTCTATGCGCTCAACTACACGTCGTTCGACGATTTGCCCGAGGATCTGATGGAGGAAGCGGCGGGCGCGACCGCGCGGTCGTGAGCAGGGGGGTAGCCTGCCGGCCGTGGGGCGTTCCGGGCTGGAGGTGTCGTTTGTCTCGGCGGAGTGAGGTCGTTCAATTGGCGCCGTGGATCAAGGCGTCCGCCTGCTGGACGACGGACCGCAGCAATACTGTTTCCGGGCGGCTCCTCGAAAGCACGAACAAGCCTAGCAACAGCGTCAGCAGTGCTCGGGCGGTGGCAGGGGCGTCCACGTCGCGCGGGATCGCACTGGAGGCTTGCCCGCGCTCGATCATCATGCGGAAGAAGCCCTCGGAATCCGCGAATGCACTCGCGACAACGGAGGCAATCTCCGCGTCGTGCGCCGCCAGCTCGAGAGCGGTGTTGACGAGGAAACATCCGTCGCGTCCACCGTTGGTCAGCACGGAGTCTACGACACCTTCGAACGTGGCCAACAGGGCCTTGCGGGGCTCCATTTCCTCGGCAAGCTGTGCCAAGTGCTCCTCACGCTCCCTGTCGTAATGGCGCAACGCTCTCATGAAAAGAGAGCGTTTGCCGCCGAATGTTCCGTAAAGGCTCCCACGGCCTATGCCCATGCCGTCTACAAGATCCTGGATCGAGGTGGCCTTGTAGCCGTGCACCCAAAACAAGTGCATGGCTTTCATCAACGCGTCGTGTTCGTCGAATTCCTTTGGCCTACCCATAGAACCTCCGATGTTGGTTAACCCTTGGCCGTTGGGGAGGAGAGCATGGCGGTGAATTTTAACAGACTTTATTGCAGGATCATATAACGAAGCGTAGGTTACTGTGTTACATTTTTACTACAGACGCAAATGCCGCAACGCGGACGGTTGGTGGATCCTTGGCGATTCGTGAACGGCATCTATTGCCGATTGGTAAAATTCGCCGAGAATGCACGAAAATGATGAGGCTTCGCGAACTGGCCTAATTGAGTGGCGTTCGCTGAGTGGCGTTCGCGGATGGGCAAACCGGGAGGTGCTGCCGCGGAAGCCGAATCGCGATCGCCTTTAAGGACGGGCTTCGAAGGGATGGGAAAGGAGGTGGATGTCCGCCCGAAGTTCGTGGATGGAAGCGCAGCCCAGGAGCCGCATGGTGTCCTCTATCTCCTTTCTCATGATCGAGAATGCCTTGCTGACACCCGTGAGGCCTCCCGCGCCGAGACCGTAGGTGTAAGCGCGTCCCGCGAGTACGGCGTGAGCCCCGTGCGCTAGGGCTATGACGATGTCGGCACCGGATCGGATGCCGCCGTCCAGGAGGATCTTCACGCTGGAACTCTTCAGCACCGGCGCAATCTCCTTCAGCATGTAGAGGGTGGGATAGACACGGTCCAGTTGCCGGCCGCCGTGGTTGGAAACCACGATGGCGTCGGCGCCGTGCTCGACGGCGAGCCGGGCGTCTTCGACGCATTGGACGCCCTTGATGACGATCGGCGCATCGCCCCAGTGTTCGCGGACCCAAGGGATATGTTCCCAGGTGACGGCTGAAGCACGGAGTTGTGTGCCGATGTCGGTGTACGGCATGGGTGTGCCGTCCTTCAGGATCACGTTGCGGAACTGCATCATCCCGCCGTCGGAGTAATAGCTCTTGAGCCACGAGAGGTGCCGCAGCATCTGCGGTGCGAACGCGAGCTTCTGGCCCGGGGTCCCGTTGATGGCGCGCGAGGCCCCCATCCACTCGTGGTGCGCGCGGTTTCCGGGGACGGCGGTGTCAATGGTGAGAACGATGGCGGAGTACCCGGCGCTCTTGGCCCTGGCGATGCCGCGCGCCGCCACCTCCTCGCCCCCGACCAGGTAGAGTTGAAACCAGCACGGTCCCCCGGTGGCGGCCCGGACCTCCTCCAGGTCGGTGCCGGTGAGCGTCGAGAGCGTGCAGATGGTGCCGGCTTCACCCACGGCCTTGGCGGCCACGGCCTCGCCCCGGGGCCAGATCATCCTGGGGCTGCCGATGGGTCCGGCGATCACGGGCAGCGCGATCTCGTGGCCGAGGATCTCGGTGCGCATCTCCACCGACTCGAGCCGGACGCCCGACCTCGGCTTGAACCTTTCCCGCCGGAAGGCCTCGACGTTGTCCCGGAGGGTGATCTCGTCGTCGGCCCCGCCGCGGTAATATTCCCGGACGATGGGCGGCACGCGCTTCTCCATCACTTGGCGGAGATGGTCCACCGTCACGCACCGCTCCACCTCCCGGGCCCAGCGCTTCTCGGCGCGGGCGTGGGCGCGTCTCAGATAGGGTCGCAGCAGGAACATGTCCGCCAGAATAGGAGCAGCGGGCCGCGCCGGTCAAACGCCGGGCGGGCGCCGGCGGGGCGGGATGATCCTCGGCGTCTGTCTTGCCCTCTCAAATACCTGGATCACTTGTGCGCGGGCATCTCGCCGCCCGGCCCGGCGCGAGTTCCTGAAGGTCCGGCATGTACTCGCGGCACGCCGCGACGACCCTCGAGCAACGGGGCGCGAAGGCGCAGCCCGGAGGCATGTCCAGCAGGTCCGGGGGCGCGCCGGGTATCGGCGCCAGTCTGCCTCGCTCGCTGCCGGCGTGGACCGTGGAGTTGAGCAGCCCGATGGTGTAGGGGTGCCGCGGCGAATCGATGACCTCGGCCATGGCGCCGGTCTCCACGAAGCGCCCCGCGTACATCACCGCCACCCGGTCGGATATCTCGCACGCCACCCCCAGGTCATGCGTGACGAAGATCGTCGCCATGCCCAGCTCGCGCTGCAATTCCCGCAGCAGCAGGAGAATCTGAATCTGCACCGTGGCGTCCAGCGCCGTGGTGGGCTCATCGGCCAGCAGCAGCTTGGGCTTGCAGGACAGGGCGAGGGCGATCATGACCCGTTGCCGCAGCCCGCCCGACAGTTCGTGAGGATAGGCATCCAGCCGCCGCCGCGCCGACGGTACCTGGACGAGTTCCAGCATCTCCAACGCCCGTGCGCGGCCGGCGGACCACGAGACGCCTTCGTGCCAGACCACGACCTCCGCGATCTGGTGGCCGACGGTGAAGACCGGGTCCAGCGCCGTCATGGGCTCCTGGAAGATCATCGAGACCTGGGTGCCGCGAATGGCCCGCAGACGGTCCGCGTCCAGTGTCAGGACGTCGATGCCGTCCAGCCATACCTTCCCCCCGATCCGGGCGGTAGGCGGAAGCAGTTGCACGAGCGAGCGCATGGTCACGGTCTTGCCCGAGCCGGATTCGCCCAGGAAACAGAGGGTTTCGCCCAGATGCAGGTCGAAGTCGACGCCGTTGATGGCGCGGAGCGGCATGCCATCGCTCAGGAACTCCACCGAGAGGTCCCGCACCGACAGGAACGTGCCGGCGTTGCCGTCCCTGTGTGTGAGGCCGGCGGCGTTCACGGCCGGCTTCCCTCGTTCTCGGGGACGGTTCCGCCGTCCCGGTCCGGCGCTTGGCCGTGGCCGCTGCCCGGCACCAGCGCGTGGCAAGCGGCCAGGTGCGCCGGTTCCGCGCCGAAACGGTCGAGCACCGGTTCACGGGAACCGCAAACCGGCTCCGCAATCGGGCACCGGGTGCGGAAGCGGCAGCCGGAAGGGGGGTTGATGGGGCTCGGAAGGTCCCCCGCCACCGGCGGCGCCTCGATGCGCCGGCGCGGGTCCATGCTCAGGCGCGAGGCGATGAGCGCGCGCGTGTACGGATGACCCGGACTGCCGTACACGCGGTCAACCGGCCCGATCTCCACCACCTTGCCGAGGTACATCACCAGGACCCGGTCGGCGATGAAGCGCACCACGTTGAGGTCGTGGGAGATGAAGACGTAGGTGAGGCCCAGCCGCTCCTTGATCTCGATGAGCAGGTTCAGCACCTGGGCCTCCACCGACTTGTCCAGCGACGATACGGCCTCGTCAAGAAGCAGCAGCCGGGGATTCAGGGCCAGTGCCCGCGCCACGTTGACGCGCTGGCGCTGGCCGCCCGAAAGCTCGTGGGGATAACGGTCGGCGAAGATCGCGGGCTCGAGCCCCACGAACTCCAGCACCTCGTTGGCGCGCCGGCGTGCCTCCGCCCGCTTCACGCCCTGGGCGGTGAGGCCGAAGCTCACCTCCTCGGCCATGGTGTGGCGCGGGTTCAGCGAGGAGTAGCTGTCCTGGAAGACCATCTGGACGTTGCGCCGGAGCGCGCGCAGGGACATGCCGTCCCGGCCGCCGACGTCGCGGCCGTCCAGCAGGATCTCGCCGTCGTCCGGCTCGATGAGGCGCATGAGCAGCCGGGCCGTGGTGGACTTGCCGCAGCCGGACTCCCCCACCACGCCGAGGGTCTCGCCCGTGGCCACCGTAAAGCTGATGTCGTCCACCGCCTGAACATACGCCGGTCCCACGCCCCCCGAGCCGCCTCTCAGCCGGAAGTACTTCCGGAGCCCGCTGACGCCGAGGATCGGCCGGCCGTCGGCGGCCGGATCCGTCGCCGCGGTTCCGGGCGGGTCAACGGGTGCCGGGGTTGCGTTCACGGCTTGACGTCCATGGCGGTGCGGAGGCCGTCGCTCAGGAGGTTGAAGCACACCGAGGCGATCAGGATCATCGCGCCCGGCCACACCGCGTTCACCGGCGCCAGGAAGATGGACTGGCGCAGCGTGTTCAGCATCAGCCCCCAGTCGGCCAGGGGCGGGGATATGCCGAGGCCGAGGAAGGACAGGCCGGAGGCCAGGACGATGGAGAGGCCGATGAGGCTCGACGCGTACGTGAGGATGGGGCTGGCGACGTTGGTGAGCACGTGTCCCACGATGATCCGTGGCGCGGACGCGCCCG
Source organism: Candidatus Binatia bacterium (assembly GCA_022823055.1). Lineage (GTDB taxonomy): Bacteria > Desulfobacterota > Binatia > UBA9968 > JAJDTQ01 > JAJDTQ01. The sequence continues at coordinate 16,698 of JAJDXX010000009.1, forward strand.
TGGCGCGGGCCGCCTCGACGAAGTCCTGAGCGCGGATCTGCGTGGTGGCGGCTTCGGCCACCCGTGTAATGGGCGGTATGAAGACCAGCGAAAGCGATATCAGGACGTTGACCACCCCCGCTCCCAGGGCGCCGGCGAGCCCCACCGCCAGCAGCACCGACGGGAACGCGAAGAAGATGTCCGCCACGCGCATGATCACCATGTTGGTCTTGCCGCCGAAGTAGCCGGCGACGATGCCGAGGATGCTGCCCGCGAGAGTCGCGATGAAGATGGGCAGCAGGCCCATGAGAAGGGAAATCCGCCCGCCATAGATCAGCCGGGTGAGCATGTCTCGGCCGAGCTCGTCGGTGCCGAGGACGAACCCCGGGCTCAGGACCGGCTTCAGCCGGTTGACGATGCTGGAGGTGTAGGGGTCGTGGGGCGTGATCCAGGGCGCGAGCATCGCCGCCGTGATGATCAGGAACAGGATGCCCAGGCAGCCCATGGACACCGGATCGTGCAGCAGCCGCCGGCGCGCCGCCTGCCAGTAGGTGCGCTGGATGCGCTTGTGCGGCTCGACGATCCGGGCCGGCGCCTCGCCGGCATAGGTTGCGGGGGTGCTCATGTCCCTTCTTCACTGCCGCGTCATGCGCGGGTCGAGAAACGGCTGCGCCAGGTCCACCAGGAAGTTCAGCATCACGAAGAACGTCGCCAGCACCAGGATGGTGCCCTGGAGCACGGGGATGTCGCGGTAGGCGATGGCATTGTTCAGGAGATAGCCGGTGCCGGGCCAGGCAAAGACCGTCTCAACCAGGATCGAGCCGCCCACCAGATGGCCCAACTGGATGCCGATGATGGCCAGCACCGTGGGGGAGGCGTTCTTGATGACGTGGAGGAACGTCCGCCGGGGCGGCAAGCCGTTGGCCTGCAGCGTCTGGACGAACTCCTGCTTGCGCACGTCGATGACCGTCGCCCGGACGCTACGGGCGATGATGCCCGTGGGGATGAGCGCCAGGGTCACCCCCGGCAGAATCATGTGGCGGATGTCGTTCAGGCCGAAGCCGCCGCTGGGAGGCGCCTTGCCCATGGCCGGCAGAAGGCCCAGGGTTACGGCGAGGATGGCGATCAGCACCAGCCCCACCCAGTAGTGCGGCACCGACACGCCGATGATGGCCGTGGTGGTGATGGCCCGGTCGGTGACCAGCCGGCGGGTGTAGCCCGCCAGCAGGCCCAGCCCGATGCCGCCCAGGAGGCTCAGGCCGATGCCGAAGGCGGCGAGCTGGAACGTATTGACCATGGCGGGGACGATCTCGTCCAGCACCGGCCGGTTGGCCACCTGCGACAGCCCCAGATCGCCGCTCAGCACGTTGAAGAGCCAGAGCAGATACTGCACCGGCACCGGCTTGTCGAAGCCGTAGGAGCGCTTGATCTGCTCGATGACCTGGTCGGAGGCGAACTCCGGCATCACTGCCGTCAACGGGTCGCCGGGCGCCAGGTGGAGCAGGGAGAAGCAGACGATGGATACGCCGAGCAGAATCGGCAGGACGTACGCCAACCGCCGCAGCACATACCAGAGCATCGGCTATGCGTCCAAGGATAGTGTCCTGTCCCGGAGATCCGCGCATCTGCGTGCACGGATTCCGGGACAGAACCCCCACTACTTCTCGATACGGATCCGCGTGAAGTCCTGGAACCAGCTCTGCGCCTGGATGAACCCCTTGACGTGGGCCGCCAGTCCGCGGGGATTCATGTCGTGCACCACCCACACCCACACCGCGTTGTCCACCAGGTAGGAGTGCAGCTCGCCGAGACGCTTGTTCTGTTCCTTCGTCTCGAACGCGTCCAGCGCGTTCCGCGCGAGCTGGTCCGCCTTGGCGTCGGAGAAGTGGCCCCAGTTGTAGCCCTTGACGCGGTTCTCGCTGTGATAGGTCTGGCCGATGAGGCCGAACACCGGGTACTGGATCGACCAACTGTAGTTGATGGCGTCGACGCCCTTGTTGAGGTCCCCTTCGGCACCCGCGAACCGCCGCGATCGCAACGCTTCCCAGTCCACGGTGGAGAGGGACATGTTGATGCCGACGTCGCGGAAGTTCTCCTGGATGAACTCGTTCATGGGCAGCGGCTGCATCTGGCCGGAACCGGCCGCGGACATGGTCACGTTGACGTTGACGGGGTTGCTCTTGCTGTAGCCCGCCTCCGCCATCAGCTTCCGCGCCCCGTCCGGATCGTACTTGACCTTGAAGGTGGGATTGCCGAACCACGGATGGTCCGGGGTCACCATTCCCTGCGCCGGCACCGCCAGGCCGCCCAGGAACTTCACCAGGTTTTCGCGGTCGATGGCCAGGTTGGCGGCCTTGCGGATACGGATGTCGCTGAACGGCGAGCTTTTCAGATGGCTCACCATGTACGGCCAGATGTGTGGATAGACGTTGGTGGTCACCTGCATGCCGGCTCCCTTCACCGTGGGAACGGCGTCGGGCGGCAGCGCCTCCACCAAGTCCACCTGCCCGGAGAGCAGCGCCGAGACCCGCGTGTTGGCGTCCGGCATGGGCCGCAGGACCATGCGGTCGTGCTGCGGCACCATGGACTTGTTCCAGTAGTCGGCGTTGCGCACCAGCTCGGCGCGGTTGCGCGGAACCAGTTGCACGAGCTTGTAGGGTCCCGTGCCCGATGGCTCGAAGGCGAACTTCGTCCAGTCGCCGCCGAGCTTCTTCCACTGCCGCGGACTGGAGTAGAAGATGTTGACCAGCTCGTAGAGCAGGGTGCCGTTGGGCCGTTTCGTCGTGACTTCCAGGGTGAAGTCGTCCACGGCCTTGGCGCTCTTGACGCTGACCAGCCAGTTGGCGGCGTTCCGGGCCTGAAGCCGGTCGTAATGCGCCGCGTTCGGGTTCATCGACTTTTCGAAGTTCCACAGGACGTCGTGCGCCGTGAACTGGCTGCCATCGTGGAACTTGACGTCGTTGCGCAGTTTGAAGGTCCAGCGGTTCCGGTTCTTGGGGTCCACCGACCAGCTCGTGGCAAGGTTGGGAAGCAGTCCCGAGGGTTTGTCGGCCTGGGACAGGTCCCACGTCAGCAGCGCGTCATAGATGGAGCGGTTGATGAACCGGCCGCCCTCGGCGCCGCCGCTGGCCTGTCCGGTGGTGACCGGGATATCCGACAAGGTCATGGCGATGCGGAGCACCTTCTCCCCGCTCTGGCCGTACGCCATTCCCGCCGGCCATGCGAGCGCTCCCGCGCCCACCGCCATCATCTTGAGCAGCGTCCGTCGCTGCAGGGTACCGTCGATCACGCCGGTGAAGTCCGAAGATGCAGGTTCCGGCGAGACGGCGGCCAATGACTCTCTGTCACGCAATGAAGCCATGGTGCGTCCTCCTTAGTGACCTGGCACACAATATGAACACCCTGTGATCTCGACTGCGGCCATCATACTCCGATGGGGAGGGGGGTCAAGGCGTTTATGAGGAGTGCGCACGTCTGCGAATCTGTCTGGCTATCGATGCCTGGGGTCCAGCGCGTCGCGCAGGCCGTCGCCGAGGAAGTTGAGGCTGAAGAGGGTGGCGGCGAGGAAGGTGGCGGGGAAGACCAGGGCCCAAGGCTGGGTTTCCATCTGGGTGGCGCCTTCGCTGATGAGGACGCCCCAGCTCGTCATGGGTTCTTGGATGCCCAGGCCGAGGAAGCTCAGGAAGCTCTCGAACAGGATGGCGCGGGGGACGGTGAGGGTGGCGAAAACGACCACGGGTCCCACCACGTTGGGGACGACGTGCCGCGCGACGATCCACAGGGACGGCGCACCCATGGCCCGGGCGGCTTCGACGAACTCACGGCGCTTGATGGAAAGCGTTTCGCCGCGGACGATGCGCGCCATGTCGAGCCACTCCACCATGCCGATGGCCACGAAGATCAGCACTACGTGGCGGCCGAAGTAGACCATCAGCAGGATCACGAAGAACATGAAGGGCAGGGCGTAGAGGATGTCCACGAAGCGCATCATGAGGGAGTCGGTGACGCCGCCGAAATAGCCCGAGACCGTGCCCCAGGCCACCCCCACGAGGACGCTGACGAGCGACGCCGCGAGCCCCACGGTGAGGGAGATGCGTCCGGCGTAGAGGGTGCGCAGGAACAGGTCCCGGCCGTTGGCGTCGGTGCCGAACGGGTGGCCGCCGGCAAGGGTGGGGCCGGTGCCGATGGCATCCCAGAAGATATCGTCGATGGGGTAGGGCGAGAGCGCCGGGACCGTGATGGCGAGGAAGGCGAGCACGCCGAGCGTAACCAGTCCGGCCATGGCGGCGCGGTTCCGCCCGAGGTGCGCGGCGGCGGCGCGCCATGGGCTGCGGCTCCCCGGAACGGTGGCCCCCTGGCCGTCCGGGCTCGTCGCGGCGTCAGTCATGGTCCACCTCCGGGTGCGATTTCACGGCGCTATTCACGGGACCGCACCCTTGGGTCGAGGACGCCGTACAGCAGGTCCACCGCGAGGTTGAGCATGATGATAAGAGTGCCGTAGGTGACCACGACGCCCATCACCAGCGTGTAGTCGCGGTTGAGGGCGCCCTGGACGAAGTAGCGGCCGAGCCCGGGTATCGCGAAAATCTGCTCGATGACCACCGACCCGGTGACGATGGCGGCGGTGGCGGGTCCGAGGTAGGAGACCACCGGGGTCAGCGCGTTCTTGAGGGCGTGGCGGAAGACGACGCGCCGTTCCGTGAGCCCCTTGGCGCGGCCGGTACGGATGAAGTCGGCGTTCAGCACTTCGAGCATGCTGCCCCGGGACAGCCGGGCGATGTAGGCCACCTGCGGCAGTGCCAGGGAGATCACCGGAAGCAGCAGGTAGCGCACCCCGCCGTCGCCCAGGCCGCCCACGGGCAGGAGGTTCAGGTAGACGCCGATGACCAGCGACAACAGGGGGGCGACCACGAAGTTGGGGACCGCGATGCCGGTCATGGCGAGGCCCATGACCAGGTGGTCCGCCGCGGAGTTGCGCCGCTGCGCGGCCCAGGCGCCGAGGCCGACGCCGAGCAGCACCGCCGCGGCCATGGCCAGCAGGCCGATCTTGAGCGACACCGGAAAGCCCGCGGCGATCAGCTCGGTGACGGTGAAGTCGCGGTACTTGAAGGACGGGCCGAAGTCACCCCGGGCGAGGCCGCCGAGGTAGCGGACGAACTGCTTCGGCAGGGGCTCGTCGAGATGGTAGACGCGGTTCAGGTTGGCCGAGATCTCCGGCGGCACCACCCGTTCCCGGTCGAAGGGACCGCCCGGCGCCAGCCGGATCATGAAGAAGGCGATGGCGATGATGATGAAGAGCGTCGGCACGGCCGACGCCAACCGCCGTATCACATAGGTCCACAAGGGAGGTCCACGACACTAGGCCTTCGCCGGTCAGGGCGCCAGCGACAGAAATCGGGTCGGGTGCACGTCCATGACGTTGTCCACCCACCCCTGCACCCGCGGGCTCACCAGGTGCTGGGTCGTGTAGTGGTAGATAGGGATGATGGGGAGGTCCTTCAGCAGGATCTCTTCCGCCTTCTGCATGAGCCCTGCCCTGACCTCCAGGTCCGTTTCCTTCTCCGCCTTGCGCATGAGCGCGTCGTACTCGGAGTTGGCGTAGCCCGCGGGGTTCATGGTGCCCACGTCGCCCTTGAGCAGCTCCAGGAAGGTGTTGGCGTCGTTGTAGTCGCCGATCCAGCCGGCCCGCAGCACCTCGAACTGCCTGGCCTTCCGGGTCGTCAGGTAGACCTTCCATTCCTGGTTGAAGAGCTCGGTCTCGACGCCGAGGGCCTTCTTCCACATTCCCGAGATGGCGATGGCGATGCGCTTGTGGTTGTCGCTGGTGTTGTACAGGATCTGCACCTTCAGCGGGTTGTCCCTGGAGTACCCCGCTTCGGCGTAGAGCTTCTTCGCCCGGGCCAGGCGCTCGGCCTTGGACAGTCCCTTCCAGGGCACCGTGGCTCCCGCGTACCGATTGACGCCCGGAGGGACCCAGGCGTAGGCGGGGATCTCGCCGCCCTTGGTTACCTTGCCGGTGAGGATTTCCCGGTCGATGGTCATGGCCAGTGCGTTGCGCAGTCCCAGCCGGTCGCGGAACGGCGCTTTCGTCAGGTTGAGGGCATAGTAGTAGGTCCCGAGATAGGCGGTGTTGTGGAACTGCGCCGCGAGGTTCTTCTCCACCCACGCGATCTGGTCGGGGGGCACGTCATAGGTGATGTCCAACTCGTTGCTTCGGAACCGCTTGAGCTCGGTGCTCGTGTTCTCCGTGGGGTGGAAAACCACCGCATCGATACGTACGTTGTCCGCGGCCCAATAGTGCGGGTTGCGCTCCAGGCGGATGTGGCTCTGGGGCACCCATTCGGTCAGGCGGTAGGCTCCGTTGGAGACTAGGTTGCCGGCCCGGGTCCACTTGTCTCCGTGGCGCTCCAGCGTCTTGGGATGGACGGGATACGCGTGAGGGTGCGTGAGCATGCCGATGAAGTAGGGCGTCGGCGCCTTCAGGGTGACCTTCAGGGTATGCGCGTCGACGGCTTCCACCCCGAGCCGGTTGAGTTCCTTGACCTTGCCCTTGGTGATCTCCTCGCCGTTGGCGATGGGCCAGAGGATGAAGGCGTAGCCGGAGCCCACCGCCGGATCCACACCCCGCCTCAATGCAAAGACGAAGTCGTGAGCCGTGACCGGTTCGCCGTTGGACCACTTGGCGTTCTTGCGCAGGCGGAACGTGTAGACTTTGCCGTCGTCACTCAGGGTCCAGTTCTCCGCCACGCCCGGGATCAGGGAACCGTCCGCGGCTTCGGCCACGAGACCCTCGAAGAGGTCGCGCTGGATGCCGGCAGCGGGAACCCCGGACGACTTGTGCACGTCCAGGGTCTCCGGCTCCGCGCCGTTGCCCCGCTGGAGGGTGTTCTTGGCAGCGTGGGCGGAGGAAACGCCCAGCAGCACGACGGAGAGGAGGATGAGCAGCGTTCGGGTGGATATTCCGGGGCGATGCCTTGCGGATTCTTCAAGCATGTCCGAGGCCTCCCAAGGGTGTGGACGGTTATGGATAGTGCACCAACACACTACATGTGGCTGTCTGACAGGCTAGCATACCACATTTCGTTGTCTAACCGCGCAGGCCGGGCGCGCTCGGTGATGTATGAGAGTTTGTGTCAGTTGGAGGAGAGGGGGTACTCCAGTGGGTTAACCAAGATCCACATAGGAAGGAGCACCCCCGATGCCACAGAGGGCAACGATCGAGAGTATACCGCAAGCG
>JAJDXX010000004.1 GCA_022823055.1 Candidatus Binatia bacterium
TCGCGGACTTCTCCGGGATTGAGATTGTCGACCTTGTCGGGGCGGAAATTGACATCCCAGCCTTCGGGCTTGCTCGATATGAAGGCCAGGTTGGTGAGGGGCGCGGTGCCCGGGTTGGCGATGAGGAAATCCACCTGGGACGTCTCGCCGGCGGTGGCGGAGGCATTGAGCCGGCCCGTGGCGGTGCCCACGTTCAGTTCCTGTGTTCCCGCCAGCGCGACCTTCAGGTTCGCCTGAGCGGACAGGCCGGCCGAGCGCGCCACGACAACCACCGGGTAGTCACCCGGCTCTCCCTGGTGCGGCGGCTGGATCTCGACGCTCAGGGTCTCGGTGGAGTCCTTCTTGAGCGCGATGGAGGAGATCTGGGTATCCTCGAACTGGGGCTTGATGCGCACGACCCAGCCCGGAGGCGCCTGCGCCCCCAGCGCGGTCGTCACCGGGTTGTCCGTCTCGTTCTTGAGGTCGATGCTGAACTTGAAGACCTGGCTCGAGTTGCCGCTCAGCACCGGGTACTGGCTCTCCATCTTGAGCCCGCCGGTGTCGACCTTCTTGGCCGAGACGCGGAAGGCGATCTTGGCGTTCTCCGTCTTCTCGCCCTTGCTGTCCTTGGCCGTCACCCCCACCTCGTAGTCCCCCGGCTCCACGTCGTCGGGGAGCTTGACCTTGAATTCAAGGGTGGTGGATTTGTCCCCCTGGACCATGATGCCGCCCACCGGGAAGCTCGGGTACCTGGAGTGGAAGCCCGCGGTCCAGCCTTCCGGCAGCGACGCGGCCTCCAGCGTGACCTGCACCGTCGCCTTCCTCGGGTTGACGATCTCGGCGTCCATCTCGAATTCCTGACCCGGCCCCACGGTGATGCCCGTGTACGCCATGATCAACTCGAACGGCTCCTTCTCCTCGTCCGGGATGTTGTCGGTTTGCGACGCCCCGGTCTCCGAAGTCTCGTGCGCCGTGCCCGACAGCGGCCAACAGACCGCCAGACCGGCCAGCAACAGCCAGACAAGAAAAGCCTTGCTAATCCTCATAGAAAACCCCCCTAGTGTGGTTTCACAAAGTTCCGATAAGTTAAGCACGCCCGGTTGGCGAGTCAAACCCAAACAATCCCAACTTCGCCCAAGCCCTTGGTTTCATAGCCTGCCGAGTTGCCGCAGACCCTCGTAGAGCACGATGGAGACGGCGTTGGCGAGGTTCAGGCTCCGCACCGCCGGGCTCATCATGGGTATGACGTAGCAGCGCTTCGCGTTGGCGTCGAGAAGGCTCTCCGGCAGACCCCGGGTCTCGGGTCCGAACACGAGGAAGTCGTTTTCCTCGAACCGCGCGGAGACATAGGATAACTCCGCTTTTTTGGAGAAGAAATGCAGCCGTTCCTCGCCGTGGCGTTGGAGGAATTCCTTCCAGGAACCGTGCACCCGAAGGTCCACGTGCGGCCAGTAGTCCAGGCCGGCGCGCTTGAGGTGCTTGTCGTCGAGCTGGAACCCCAGCGGCTCGACGAGGTGCAGGGGACTCCGGGTGGCGGCGCACAGGCGCGCCACCGAGCCCGTGTTGGGCGGGATTTCCGGTTCGAAGAGCACGACGTTCATGGTCTTCCGTCGCCCGTCACCTTTCTCCCGGTCGTGGCGCTGTCGATCAGGAAGGTCACCGGCCCGTCGTTGACCACCGACACCTTCATGTGCGCCTGGAACGTCCCGGTGGAGACCCGCGGCCCGACCGCGCGCGCCAGCCGCTCCACGAAGTCTCCGTACAGCCGGTTCGCCTCCTCCGGTGCGGCCGCGTCCGTGAGGGAAGGGCGCCGCCCCTTGCGGCAGTCGCCGTACAGCGTGAACTGGGACACCACCAGGATCTCGCCCCCGGTGTCCAGGACGGAACGGTCGAAGCGGCCGGCGCCGTCCGGAAAGATCCGCAGGTTCAGCAGCTTGTCCGCGAGAAACGCGCAGTCGTCCTCCGAATCCCCCTTGCCGACCCCGAGAAACACGCAGAGACCGGGTCCGATGGCCGAAACCGTCTCGCCGTCGACGCTCACGCCGGCCCGTTCGACGCGCTGCAGCAGGATTCTCATGTGGTGCGTGGGGTTGCGGCCTGTCTCCAGGGAGACGTTGACTTCCGAACACCGTTCCGACTAACAACAGCCGGACGATTGTTCAAGCGGCGCGGGTTCGCGGAGGGCCCGAAATCCATTCCATGAGTACCATCCTCGTCACCGGAGCGTGCGGTTTCATCGGCTGGAAGGTGTGCGAGCTGCTGCTCGCGCGCGGCGATGCCGTCATCGCCGTCGACGACCTCAATGCCGCCTACGACGTGCGCCTCAAGGAATGGCGCCTGGAACGGCTCCGGGGGCGGCCGGGCTTCGCTTTCATCCGCGCGGACATCAGCGACCGTTGGGCGTTGCCGGCCCTGACGCGGGCGGTGGAAACAACGGGGCCGGTGAGCGCGGTGATCAACCTCGCTGCCCGCGCCGGGGTGCGCGCCTCCGTCAACGACCCCTGGGCCTATGTTTCCACCAACGTGACGGGAACCTTGAACCTGCTGGACCTGTGCTGGACCCGGGAGATCAGGAAGTTCGTGCTCGCGTCCACGTCGAGCCTCTACGGCGGCGACAACCCGCGCCCCTTCCGGGAGGACGCCGCCACCGACCGCCCGCTGTCGCCGTACGCCGCCTCCAAGAAGGCCGCCGAGGTCATGGCGCACACGTATCACGCCCTATACGGCATGGACGTCACCGTCTTGAGGTTTTTCACGGTTTTCGGCCCGGCCGGCCGGCCCGACATGAGCCTCTTCCGCTTCGTCCAGTGGATCAGCGAAGGGCGGGAGGTCACGGTGTTCGGCGACGGCACCCAGCAGCGCGATTTCACCTACGTCGACGACGTCGCCCGCGGCGTCCTGGCGGCGCTGGCGGCCGCGCCCGGGTACGAGATCATCAATCTCGGCTCCGACCGGCCCATCGTCCTCAACGACGCCCTCCACCTGATCGAGGGCCTCCTGGGCCAACGCGCGTCCATCCGGTACCGGGACCGTCACCCCGCGGACGTCGATGCCACCTGGGCCGACATCTCCGAGGCCCGCCGCCTGCTGGGCTGGCAGCCCGAAACCGAGTTCGTCGCGGGCGTCGGCGCGCTGGTGGACTGGTACCGCCGCAACCGGGACTGGGCCAGAGACATTGCCACGTGAGAGGGGAAGTGGGTCCGGCCGGGCATTTGCGTCTGGTCGAAGAGTCGCCAACTCCTCGCCTTAATGCTACAAACTTCGGTGTGGATCGGCTGACAGACCCCTTGTCCGCCGGGGCCGGACGATACGGACGGCCCGATCCCCCACGTCCAACGGAGAGGTGACCGAGTCCGGCTTAAGGTGCACGACTGGAAATCGTGTGTACCCCAAAAGGGTACCAGGGGTTCGAATCCCCTCCTCTCCGCCAGCCAACTCATTGATGTCGCGAACAACCCTCAGGTAGAACTTTGGCGCGCGAGCGCCGAAGGCGACGGCGTTCCCAGGACAGCCAAAGGCCATGCAGACCGACCATCGAAACGTCCTTGTTCTCGGCACTTGTCAGATGCTCTCCGGCACGGGGCGCGGCCTGTTCATGGTGACGTCCCCGGCCGTCGCGCTGCTGATCGCGCCGCATCCCGCGCTCGTCACCTTGCCTACGGGTCTGATCGTGGTCGGCGCCGCTCTCGCCGCAATGCCCACCTCGCTGTTCACACGCCGGTTCGGGCGCAAGACCGGTTTCCTTTGCGGCACCGCGCTGGCCGCGGCCAGCGGCGCGTCCTGCACGGCCGCTGTCCTCTACGGGAACTTCTGGTTCCTGTTGCTGGGTGGTTTCCTGTACGGGTTGTTTTCCAGTTTCTCCCAGCTCTACCGGTTCGCGGTGGCGGACGCTGCTTCGGCGGAATTCCGGCCCAAGGCCATCTCTTTCGTGCTCGCGGGCGGCGTGTTCGCCGGGTTCGCGGGCCCCAATCTGGCGAACTGGGGCAAGGGGCTCTTGAGCAGCCACCTTTTTGCCGGCGCTTTCTTGTTCATGATCGGGACCGGGCTGCTGGCGGCGGTGGCGCTGATGTTCCTCAACATCCCGAACCTGACCAGGGCGCAACGGGAGGGGGAGCAGCGGCCGCTGCTGGAAATTATCAAACAGCCGGTTTTCATCGTCGCGGCGGTCTCGGCGACGGTGGCTCAAAGCGTGATGAACTTTCTGATGACGGCGACGCCGGTGGCCATGATCGCCCACGGCGGCCACGCTTTCGGTTCGGTGGCCACGGTGATTTCCTCGCACTCGGTGTCCATGTTCGCGCCCGGATTCTTTACCGGTTCGCTGGTCAAGCGGTTCGGGGAGATTCCGATCATCGTCACCGGCCTTGCCCTCCAGGGTGCCTGTATCGGCGTCGCCCTGCTGGACATCCACGTTTTCCACTTCTGGCTGGCGATGGTGCTTCTCGGGGTCGGTTGGAACTTTACGTATACGGCCGCCACGACCCTCATGACGACTGCCTACACCCCGTCCGAACGCAACAAGACACAGGGAATGATGAATCAGATCATCTACACGGTGGTCGCCATCGGGTCCCTGTCATCCGGCGCGGTCATCCATTTCCTGGGCTGGACCTGGGTGAACATCGGTGCCACGCCGATGCTGTTCCTGGCCGTGCTCGTGACCATCTGGCATGTCGCGACCAACGCGAAGGCCGCCGCGGCTTGAGCGGATCCGGGGAGGACGCTATTCCCGCCTCATCCACGTTTCATGGCCTCCGCACCACCGGTGAGCCTCTCCGCGACGGCGACTCGGTCGTTTTCTTCGACCGCAAGGACCGGGAGTACCTGAAGACCCTCCGGGCGGGCGAGATCATTTCCATCCGGGGCGGGACCATCGCGGTGGACGACCTTCTGGGCCGGCCGGACGGTTTCAGCGTGCGGTCGTCGCTCAGGGAGCGGTTCGTGGTGCTACGCCCGACACTCGAGCGCCTGATCCCGAACCTGCCGCGCAAGGCCCAGGTGATCTATCCCAAGGACCTGGGCCTGATCCTGATGTGGGGCGATGTGTATCCGGGAGCGACGGTGGTGGAGGCCGGGGTCGGCCCGGGGGCGCTCACGCTGGCGCTGCTGCGGGCGGTGGGGCCCGAGGGGCGGGTCATCTCCTTCGAGACCCGGGAGGAGCACGCCCGCGCGGCGGAACGGAACGTGGCCCGCTACTACGGGGCGGCGCCCCAGTGGACGCTTGAGGTGGAGGATGTGGCCGACGGCCTCCAGGACCTCACCGTGGACCGGGTTTTTCTCGATCTCCCGGAACCTTGGCGGCACACGGACCTGGCCTGGCACGCGCTGCGGCCCGGCGGCGTTTTCCTGGGCTACGTGCCGACGGTGCTGCAGGTGAAGGGCTTCGTGGACTCCCTGAAGGACCACGGCGGGTTCGCGTGCATCGACACCATGGAGACCCTGGTCCGTTACTGGCATGTCAAGGAGATGAGCGTTCGGCCGCAGCACCGCATGGTGGCGCACACCGGGTTCGTTACCACGGCCCGGCGCGTGGAGATGATGGAGGGGCCGGAGCGGCAGGGTCCGGCGGATCAGGCGGAGTAGGGGAGTCCGGCGCCGGACATCGACGCCGGCGGGTCACTTCTTCTTGCGGCAGCCTTCGCAGTAACAGATGTTCGTTCCGGGATCCTGCACGAGACCTTCGTCCAGGTTGTGGCAGATTTTCTTGCACTCGAGGCAGATGAAGTAGATGCCCTCGATGGTCTTGTTGATCTTCTCCCGGTTGAGGACGCGCCCCTTGAGCTTCTCGATGCGGATTCCCAGGAGCTCTTCGTACTGCCGCTTAATCTTGAGCCGGCCGGCGGCGTCGCTCGGCAGGTCCTGATCTTCGGTCTCGTCGGGTTCGTTGACCGCGCCCTTGGATGCCGTCGTGTTCCGACCCGTTTTTCTTGCCCTGGAAGTGGGCTTTCCGGTGCTGTCTTTGGCAGGAGTCATGCGCTGGTACCGGTGACGAATAGCCCTTCGGTCCCGCCTTGTCAAGCTGGACCGGCAAGGACGGCGGTGGGGGAACCTACCGCGAGAGGCTGACCCACACCGTGGCCGCCAGAAAGATCAGCATGAGCACCGACGAGCGGTCCAGCTTGCGCAGTACCCGATCCACCGCTTCGGCGGTGACTCCTTCCAGAGACTCGGATTGCCGGACGAATCGATGGGCGATGCCCATGCACTGCCAGGTCCCCAGCATGATGACGAAGAAGGCCAGCAGCAGCTTCAGCGCCAGGGCGGCGCCGAATTCCTCCGAGTAGGCCGTCCCGTGCAGTGCCTTGAGGTCGGTGATCCGCGAAGCCCCGGTCAAGGTCGCAATCCCCAGCAGGGCGATCTGCGCCGGGTTGTACACCCGCAGCACGCGCACGAGGAACGCGGTTTGGGCCTCGGTCGCGGCCTCGCGCCGCAACGCCGGCAGCAATACGCGCCACAGCGCCGCCACCAGCCCGACGTGAAGGGTCAGCGAAACTATGTGGAAGTCCGCGGCCAAGCTGTATGGCGGAGCGGATGCTACCCGGCGGCCTTGGAGCGCCAGCTCAGGAGCGCCCGCTTGGGGATCTGCTTGCCCGGGGCCTGGTAATCTTCGGTGAGCTTTGCCAAGCGCTTGCCGAACTCGTCGAGTTGCTTCTTCTGGACCTTCTCGAACGCCTTCAACTCGCGTTCGCGCCGTTCCTGGAACTGCTGCAGTTCGCGCTGCCGGCTCTCCAGAAACGCCGCAAGGTCGGCGTTCCACTGGTCGTGGAACTGTTGCACGGTGGTGCGCACCAGGTAGTTGAGGTCGTCCTTTACCACCGTCGACTTGAAGCATTCCGGGCAGAACAACACGTTGCCGATGGTCAGGCGGCCGGTCTCCACCTCGTAGGTGGCGCCGCACGCGAAGCAGTGCAGAGACACGGGCCACGCGTCCGGGGCCGGCACCGAGACGGAGGG
>JAJDXX010000222.1 GCA_022823055.1 Candidatus Binatia bacterium
CCGCGGAAGCGGGAATCCATGGGTGGGGAGGGGCCAAAGGCCCATTCTCCGCCGCACCCCCCCTGGATTCCCGCTTCCGCGGGAATGACGATTCGAGGGGTCTCTGCCTCACGAGTTTTGACACGGCCTGTTCCGCGGAAATGGCGGAAGGGGGGAGATGGAATGGCGGAAGGGGAGGGAAGGGAGGGAATAACGGTTCGGGCGTTGGCCAAGGACCATCACGTAAGTGGCTTGACATCCGGGCCTTTCCGACCATAATGCACATTTGGGGTCAGACCTTGAACTCCAGGGGGCGTCATGGCACGGCCTTTACGGATCGAGTACCCGCACGCACACTACCACGTCACCTGCCGGGGCAACGACCGCAGAAGGATTTTCAGTGACGACGACGACCGTCAGGCGTTTCTCGAACGGTTGCGAAAATCGCTGGAGATCTATGACGTCCGGCTCCATGCCTACGTGCTGATGCACAACCACTTCCACCTGATGGTGGAAACCCCCGGGGGCAACCTCTCCGACTTCATGCGGCACTTCAACGTCGCGTACACATCCTTCTTCAACCGGCGCCATCGGCGCACGGGGCACCTCTACCAGGGCCGGTTCAAGTCGATCCTGTTCCAACCCGACGCCCACCTGCTCGCGCTGAGCCGGTACGTGCACATGAATCCGGTACGCGTGGTCCGCCGGCGGCCCACGGTTCCGGAGCAGGTCCGGCAACTGTGGCTGTATCGCTGGAGCAGCCTCGGGGGATACGTGTCCGCTCTGCGCCGGGAGTCGTGGGTGCACTACGACGCTGTGCTCGCGGAAGTGGGGGAATCACGGCAGCGCTATGGCCGGTTCGTGCAGGACGGATTGGAACAGGGCGTGCCGACCCCGTGGAAAGCCGTACGCGGCCAGGTGGTCCTGGGGGATGACCGTTTCTGGGCCGCCGCCACGGGACGGTGGGCCGACGTAGCCGGAGCCGCTCCGGGAAATGCGCTGCCGCAACGCGCCCGGCTTCTCCAGCCCGCACGGATCACCGCCGAGGTGGCGGCCTACTTCAACCTCCCGCCCGCACGGCTGCAGCGAAAGCGAGGCCGTTGCCGCGACCAGCGCGGCCTGTTGATGGAGCTCATGTACCGCCATGCCGGAATGACCCAGCAGGCCATCGGCGCGCACCTTGGAGGCCTCGACTACACCGCCGTGAGCCACGAACGGAGACGCGTCCGCGAGCGCATGGCGGAGGACCCCACGTTGGCCAAGGGCTGGCGCGCGATCGAGTCGCGGTTGGAAGACTCCGCTGGGGAGACGAGATGACACCGAAGCCCCCTAACGTCATTCCCGCGGAACCTGCGAGGCAACAACGGTCCAGTCAGGTCATTCCCGCGCAAGCGGGAATCCAGGCGGGGTGGAGTGGGGCTGCTGCGATGCACGCCGCACCCCTCCACTCCTGGATTCCCGCTCCCCGATCGGGGTCGGGGACAAGCTTCGCGGGAATGACGATTCGGGGCGTGAGCGTCATTTCTTTTCCGAGCGGAGTTTGACACAGCCTGGGAAGCGGGAATCCAGGGCGATCCTGTAGCCTTCACCGTAGCGCCGGCATCACCTCGCGCGCGAACAGATCGAGGGACGACATGGAGGCCTCGCGGGAAATACCGGGGACGGAGAAGCGGCAGATGAGGTGGGTGAGCCCCAACTCCTGCCGGAAGCGCGAGATCTCCCGCGCGCAAGTTTCGGGATCGCCGAGGATGATGCGGTTCTCGGCGAGGCGCTCGATGGTGAGGTCCCCGGCCGGCCGCTTGATCACCGGGTGGGGCCAGCGGAAGTACATGTTCTCGTAGGCCTGGATGAAGGAATCGCCGGCGGACGCCAGCGCCTGCTCGGTGGTGTCGGCGACGAAGACGTAGCGGAACGCGGCGATCTCGCCCGGCGTCTTGCCCAGGTCGGAGCACGCTTGGCGATAGGCCGCGGCGCACGACGACAGCTCCGACAGGGCGGCGGACGGGCCGGCGAGCCAGGCGTCGCCGAGGCGGGCAGCGCGCTCGATGGCCGGGGCGGTCCAGGCGCCGAACCAGATGGGCGGCGCCGGCTGCTGCACCGGCCGCGGCCCCACGGTGGCGTCTTTTACGTGGAAGTGGCGCCCGTCATGGGTGACGTGAGTCTCGGTCCAGAGCCGCCGCAGCAGCGCGGCGCCCTCGTCGAGGCGGCTGCCGCGCTGCTTCACGGACAGGCCGAAGGCGGCGAACTCCTCGGGCGCGTACCCGGCCCCCACTCCGAGGATGAGGCGGCCACCGGAGATCATGTCCACCATGGTCCCCTCCTCGGCCACGCACATGGGGTGATAGAGCGGCAGCAGCAGCACACCGGTGCCCAGGGCCACCCGCCGCGTGCGCGCGGCGATGGCGGCGAGCCCGAGGAGCGGCGCCGGATAGAGCACGGGGTTGTTGTGGTGCTCGCCGAGCCACACCGAATCGAACCCGGCCTCCTCCGCGCGCTCGCATTCCCGGATGGTTTCCTCGAAGCTGTCGGTACCCTGCAACGGGCTCAGTCCCAGTTTCATCGTCGCTCCCGTTTCATGACCTCTGACTTGGCCTCGGTGTCCCGTGTTACAAGATCGCTTGATGGGTCCGAGAAGGCATCATGATGCACATTAGCCCGATAAACCCCGACCGCTTTTCGCCTCGGCCTTCACCAGCGTGGCAAACGCCGCCGACGCACTGGACACGAAAGCCCGCACCCGCGCGGACTCCTTGCGGCCGGAGCGATCCTCGACACCGGTGTGGACGTCGACGCCCGCCGGCCTGACGGTTTCGATGGCGCGCGCCACGTTCTCCGGGGTGAGTCCTCCGGCCAGTATGACAGGTCGCGGGCTCAGTTCCACCAGCCGGCGGCTGACGCTCCAATCGTGGGTCTTGCCGGTGGCCCCGGACGCGCCGCTGGCCGGATCGAAGGTGTCGGTAATGAAACCGTCCACGTGCGCGGCGAATGCCCGGACCCGCTCCTCCAACTCAGCCACGTTGTCATGCCGGACGATCAGGCTCTTGATCACCCGAAGGCCGGGACGAAGCGCCTTGAGCCGGCGCGCTTGGCCCGGACCGGTGGCGCCGTGCAGTTGCACGCCGGCGCATCCGAGCCGGTCGCACAGCGCCGCGACGGCCCAGGGATCTTCCAGGTAGGTGATGAGCCATGCCCGCGAGCCGATGCCAAGGTTCCGGATGACCGCGGCCGCCTCCCCTTCCGGGAGATCCTCCTCGTGCAGGTCCAGGCCAACAGGGAAACCGAGCCGGTGGACGCCACTCTCCACGAGTATCCGCGCCTCGGTCTCATCCCGGATTCCGGCGATCTGAATGATGGGTTGCGGCATGGCTCGGTCGTGTTCGTACCTTGAATCCGCCTGCAAGAACAGTGGGCGCCGCGCAGGGCCATTCAAAAGTCACCTTTCCCCCGCGTCGTCATTGATAAGAAGAGCCACTTGCAAAACCCACTGAGTGAGGGGGTTTAGTTGGTGTGAAGGAGTGAGGGAGGGGTCGTTCCCTGGTATGTTGTGGTTAGCCGACCTCGAACATACAGCCACGAAGAGCCAGGAAGGGAACGCCCCATGTCTT
>JAJDXX010000161.1 GCA_022823055.1 Candidatus Binatia bacterium
CCAACAGCCTGATCCGGAGCACTCCTGCCAGCAATCAATGTGTGCAGTTTTCGGTTGCCACAAATGGGAGATTTACAGTTGCCCGCTACAATTCCCGCGGAAGCGGGAATCCAGGCGGGGTGGAGTGGGGCTACTGCAATGCACGCCACACCCCCCTCCACCCCTGGATTCCCGCCTTCGCGGGAATGACGATTCGGGGGTTTCTGCCTCATGAGCTCGGGGGTTCTGCCTCATGAGTTTTGACACAGCCTGTTCCGCGGGAATGACGATTCGAGGGTCTCTGCCTCGTGAGTTTGACACGGCCTGGGATGCTGGGATACAGCAACGGCCGGGCAGACCGCGGTGCTTCCCTTCCGCGGTCAACCGGAGTAGATTCCACTGCGAATTCCGAACCAGCGGGAGGGAAAACATGTTGCCCGACATGCCACGAGACCAGCGGCTCGAGCTGCTGCGCAAGATGCTCATGATCCGGCGCGCCGAAGAGCACGTCGTCCGGTTCAACGAGGAGCACGAAGGCCTCATCCGGGGCCACTTCCACATCTACATCGGCCAGGAAGCCACCGGCGTGGGCGTGTGCGCGGCCTTGGCGCCGGAGGACTACGTCTTCAGCACCCACCGGAACCACGGCCACGTCATCGCCAAGGGCGGCGACCCCGGCAAGGTGCTCGCCGAGGTCATCGGGCGCGAGACCGGCTACTGCCTGGGACGCGGCGGCACCTTCCACGTGGCGGCGCCCGACCTCAACATCCTGCATACCTCCGCCATCGTGGGCGGCAGCACGGCGCTGGCCTCCGGGGCGGCGCTGGCGGCCCAGGTGCTGGAGTCCAACGCCGTGACCGTGGTCTTCTTCGGCGACGGCGCCATGGACGAGGGCGTGGCATACGAAAGCATGAACATCGCCCGGCTGTGGAACCTGCCGCTGATCTTCGTGATGGAGAACAACTACCGGCGGGCCGGAAGGGTCAATAACGACCACGCGGCCGACGACCTGCCCAACATTCCCCGCGCGCTCAACCTCAAGACGGTCACGGTGAACGGCGACGACGTGGGGCAGGTGCACGACACGCTGAAGGAACTGGTGCAACGCACCCGCGCCGGCGAAGGCCCGTTCTTCGTGGAGGCGCGCACCCACCCATGGCCGGGGAACGACGGCGCCCATCCCACGCTGGTGGGCGGGGTCACGGACATCCACTGGGCCTGGGACCCGAGCCCGGTGCCCGAAAACGTGCGCTCCTGGTACGCCGAAGGCGACTGCATCCTGGCCTATGCGCGGGAGCTGGCGGATAGCGAAGGATGCGACCGGGATACCGTCGTGCGGGTCGACGAGGAGGTACGGCGCGACGCGGATGCCGCAGCACAGTTCGCGCTGACAAGCCCGCTGCCTCCGCCGGAGGCGGCGGTCCGGTACGCGTACGCGGGAAGGGGTGAATAGCCATGGCGCGCGAGATGACGCTGGGAGAGGCCTTGGTCGAGGCGTTGGCCGAGGCCATGGAGCAGGATCGGCGGGTGGTTCTCATCGGCGGCGGGCTGGTGAGCTCGGGGCCGGGCGCGCAGCGTTTCCGCTCGGTGCGCGAGCGGCACGGCAACCGCATCAAGTCCCCGCCCATCGCGGAACTGGGCTATTGCGGCATCGCCGCGGGCGCGGCCATGGCCGGGTTGCGGCCGCTGGTGGACATCGGCACCGCGACCTTCTCGTACGAGGCGATCCCGCAGATCAACAACGAGGCCGCCATCGCCTACTCCAACTCCGGCGGCCGGACCAACGCGCCGGTCACCTACTTCATGCGCTACGGCATCCGCGGCGGCGGCGGGGTGCAGCACTCCGGCAGCCCGCAGCCCTGGTACTGGAACACGCCGGGCCTGCAGGTGGCCATGCCCGCCACCCCGGCGGACGCGAAGGGGCTGCTACGGAACGCGCTGCTGAAGAGCCAGGACCCCACCATCTTCATGGCCCACGAGCGGCTGCTGGGCGAGCGCGGCTCGGTACCCGACGGCGCGCACGACACCGAGTTCGGCAAGGCCACTGTGGCGCGGGAAGGCAGCGACGTCACCATCGTGGCTTCCGGGGTGCAGGTGCCCCGGGCGATGGCGGCGGCCGAGGCGCTGGCCAAGGACGGCATCTCTGCGGAGGTGGTGGACCCGCGGACGCTGGAACCGCTGGACACCGACACCCTGCTGGCGTCGGTGCGCAAGACCGGCCGCCTGGTGGTCACCGACGAAAGCCACGACAACTGCGGCGTCGCCGCCAATATCGCCGCGCTGATGGCGGACCTGGCCTTCGACAGCCTGAAGGCGCCCATCAAGCGGGTCGCCATTCCGCACGTGCCGATCCCGTTCGCGGTGCCGCTGGAAGATTACGTGACGCCCACCGCGAGTCGGATCGCGGAGGCTGCCCGGGCCGTGATGGGATAGAGCTGACGAATCGGTCGGCGTCCTTCGACGTCGCGCCGCTGACGCGGCGCTACGCCTGGCCTGATGACGGGCTTGGGACGACGGTCCCGGGAGCGGTTTCCTGTTCGGGTTCCTCCACTCTCCTATTCGGTTTCCCGGTACTCCCGCGCGAACGCACACAACCGCTCTACGGCCAACTCGAACAGTTCGCCGCCCTTCTCCTTGCTGGCGAGGGTCGGGTCGCCCATGACGCCCGACGGCGACAGGTCCTCGCGCGGCGTCTGGACGTAGCCTCCGACTTTGCTGACGAATGGCGGTGCCTGAGGCCCAAGATGCGTCACCAGGCTGCCCTGTGCGCACAGCTCCTCGCGTAGGTGCAGGTTCATGGAGGTTTCCACCGCCCCAGCGTGGCCGACGCGGGCGCCGGGCATCTTCTCGTCCGGGAACAACCGGCCCATGTCCTTGTCCACCAAGCCGAACCAGTTCAGCACCACGACGCGGATCCCCTCCTCGTCCTGGAGCGCCGCCACCGTCGAGCGCGACAGCGCCACCTGGCCGCCGTGGCCGTTCAGCAGCGCGATGCGCGTGAAGCCGTGCCGGTGCACCGAGCGCACGATCTCGCGGATCAGCGCCATCCAGGTGCCCGCCGTCAGACTGATGCTGCCGGAAAAGTTCTTGTTGCTCGGCGTGAAGCCGAAAGGCACCGTCGGCCCCACCAGGATTTCCGTATCCCGCCGCGCGGCTGCCCTGGCGATCTCCTGCGAAATGAACGCGTCGGTGTCCAGCGGCAGGTGATGCCCATGCTGCTCGATGACCCCCACCGGGACGATAACCACGCACCCCTTCTCCGCGCATTCCTTGATCCGCGGCCAGCTCAGCTCTTGCCATATGGGCATGACGTCCTCCTGACGGTTGACGGCGCTTCCCGTCGATCGGGGCATTCAGACCGCGCTACGACTTCCTTGTCGTACCCTGGCGGCGCGAGCCTTCCCGCATCGGCGCGTTCGCTTCCGCGGACTGGCCGGTGACCCACTCCATCATCAGCCGTTTGATCTGTGTCTGATAGGGCACCTCGTGCAGGTTCGCCTTGGCCTTGAACGCCTCCAGCAGGTTCTCCGGCACCTTGAGGCTGATCAGCCGGCTTCCCCTGCGCGCCGCGGGCGAATGGAGCCTGCGAAACTCATCGAGAAACCGCAGGATGTCCTCGGGCTTCATCCCCTTGCACTGCTCCAGGTACTCCTTCGAGAAGTACTGCACGGGTCTCATGAGGCGATGCTCCTCAACGCCTTGATGTCCTCGAGATCCTGTGGCCGGCCGCTCTTCTCCTTCATCCGAATCAAGTCGTGAACCGCCACCACGGGCAACCGGAACCCTCCCATCGGCAGCATGTCCACCTGCATCCCCGACAGATCCTCGGTGATGATGATGTCCACCATCTCGGTGGGGTTCGCCGAATTGACGAAGCTCCAGGCAATGAGATTCCGGTTGCGGATGTACTCTTCCCGGAAATCGAACACTTCCTCCGCCTTCAGCGGCAGTCGGGGCTGCAATCCCATGCGCTTCAGCGCCGATTCCGCGGCCGTGAAATTCTCACGGGACAACGCGAGCACCAAGTCCAGGTCAAGAGTGCCCCGCACCGCGCCGTGCAGTGCGACCGCATGCCCGCCGGCGATGGCGAAGCGGACCCTGGCTTGCCGGAGAGCGGTGACGACGCGCTCAATGAACATGCTGCGGTATATATCAAATATATATCTCAGCCGGAAGAGGCCGTCTGCCTGAAGGGCGGACGGCCGTGATCACGGATCCGCTTCGCCGAAACGAGGGCATCCGCCCTCGCTTCAGGCTTCTCGGTTGACGTTCTCCGCGGCCCTCAATCCAGCACGAACACGCACTTGCCGGTGGTGGCGCTGTCGAAGACGCGGAACGCTTCCACTGCGTCGTCGAGGGCGAAGCGGTGGGTGACGAGGTCGTCCACCGGGACGTTCTCTTCCACCATGAAGCGGCAGATCTCGATCAGCTCGGACTTGTTGAAGGTCCACGAGCCGATGATGGTGGCCACCTTGAAGATGACGTCGTCGCGAAAGTTGATGGTGGACGGGGGGCCCATGCCCACGTAGCAGCAACGCCCGAAGGTGCGCATGGCCTTGAGGATCTGGCTGCGGCATTCCGGGTTGCCGGAGGTCTCCAGCGCCGCCGTCGCCCCCAGGCCGCCGGTCAACTCCTTGATGGCTTCCACGGGGTCGGTGTCGGCGGCGTTGATGACATGGTCCGCGCCGTAACCGCGCGCCAGTTCAAGCCGCTCCGGCACCACGTCGACGGCGATGACCTTGGCCCCCATGTACTTCGCACACATCGTCCCGCTCAGACCCACCGGCCCTTGGCCGAAGATGGACACCACGTCGCCGCCGGCGATGTTGATCTTCTTGAGGCCGTTCCAGGCCGTGCCGGTGCCGCAGGAGATGGCCGCGCCGGCCTCGAAGGACAGCTCCTCGGGGAGATGGATCAGCAGGCGCGAGGGCACCAGGATGTAGTCCGCGTTGGCGCCGTGGGCGTCCACGCCGCCGAAGGTCACGTGGCCGTGGGGACAGGCCTGCTCGAATCCCATGGAGCAGATCTCGCAGATGCCGCAGCCCTCGTAGTGGTGCACCACTACCCGGTCGCCCACCTTCAGACCGGCCGGGGCGCCGGCGCCCAGCTCCGCGATGACGCCGCAGGGCTCGTGGCCGGTGATGGCGTCGATGGCCACGGTACCGCGGTAACGGTGCAGGTCGGTGCCGCACATGCCCGAGGCGCGGATCTTCACCACCGCCTGGCCGGGTCCCGCATGGGGGTCTGGAAACTCCCGTATCTCGCACTCTCGGTTGCCGTTGAACATCACGCCGCGCATGGGATTTCTCCTGTCTCCTCACAAGGATTTGCCTAACGCCCGTATCACGGGGCCGGGCGGCAGGGCAACCGTAGTGGCAGAATGGCGGAGGGGGCGGGATGACGCGGCGGGGCCGCCGGGGCCGTGGGTCAAGGCGGTGGTCCGGGCCGGGCGGGCGGCATCGCCGCGCATCTGTCTACGGCGGGCGCTTTGTGGTATTGCGTTGGGTGCCCGACGGCACAGTTTGAGAGACAGGAGGTCGCCCATGGAATTCGCGAGTCTTGCGGACAAGGCGGAGACAGGGCAACGGTTTACGCGGCTCTTCGGAACGGAGAAGTCCTGCACCTGGATGCTTCATTTCAAGCCCGGCGACCACACGGACATGCACTTTCACGCGGAGCCGGAGACCTTTCTGGTGGTGGAAGGAAAGGCCAGCGTCAAGGACATCAACGGGGGCGAACGCATCATCGAGCAGGGTGAAGTGGTCTTCTTCCCGGCCAAGGACTACTACCAGATCACCAACGTGGGCACGGGCCGTCTGCTTCTCTACGGCAACCGCCCCGAACCCTTCGGCGGGGTCCACGTCACCGCGAAATAGCTGCCGTTTGCTGTCGTTACGCACGGACGGACGACAGCACGTCGGGGTCAAACCTTGGAGCTCGTAACTCCTTGACCTCGTTTTGAATTTTCGACATTAGCGGAGAGCGGTCATGGCGAACGAGAGTGCATCTTCAGAAGCGCAATACCTCGTCGGCTCGGTCTGGCCCACCAACCGGACCGGCGTGCTCGGGGACCAGGAGCTGGATCCGAAGCTGCCGCCCAGCATCCGCTTCGCGCATCGGAGCATGGAGTTCACGCAGGGGACTCAGGACGAGTTCCGGGCGGCCATGCCCGGCTACGAGGCCAAGGCGGCGGAACTGGCCGCTCTCGAGCCGGACCTGATCCGGGTCATCGGCGCGCCGCCGTTCATGCTCCTGGGATACGAGGGAGAGAGCGCCACCATCCGTTCCTGGGAGGAGCGCTACGGCGTACCGATGCTCACCTCGGGAATGAACCACGTGTGTGCGTTCCGCACCCTGGGGGTACGGCGCATCGTGGGCGCCAGCTATTTTCCCGCGCATCTGAACGACCTGTTCCGCCGGTACCTCACCGACGCCGGCTTCGAGATGCTGGGCATGGACGGCATCGACGTGCCGTTCGCCGACGTCCCCAACGTGCCGGCCGCCGAGCTCCACCGGCAGCTTATGGAGATGTTCGCCCGGCATCCGGGCGGCGAATGCCTCTACATGCTGGGGTCGGCGTGGAAAGCCCTGGACATCATCGAGCCGCTGGAGGCGGACCTGTGCGTGCCCGTGGTGTACGCGCCGCCGGCGCGCTGCTGGGAGACGCAGATGCGCCTGGGCGTGCGCCAGCCCATTCCCGGCTATGGGCGGCTGCTGGCGGAGATGCCGGAACCGCGTTAAAACCCATTCACACCAACGAGGAGGAGCCAATGTCTCTTAGACTCATCGTCACCATCAATGCCGTCGAGGGGAAGGGCGCGGAGCTGGCCGACGCGTACCGGAGCCGCTGCGAGGAAGTCATGAAGGAGCCGGGGTGCGAGCAGTTCGAGGTGTTCCGCAGCGTGGTGAACCCGGACAAGATGGTGATCATCGAGCGTTGGGTGGACCAGGCGGCCCTGGACGTGCACGCGCAGGTGAACACCACGCGGCCGCCGCTCAAGCCCGAGCTTCGCGCCGGCGCCACCGAGCGCGAGGACTACGAGTACAACCGCACACGCTAGTGACCCTTCGGGGGGGTCCCGTCTCCAATGAAACACACTCCGGGCAGCGCGGGCGGTGCCCCGCTCCCCGGCAGGAAAGGTCGCCGTCCATGCCCGCAGCACTCGAAGGCATCAAGATCCTCGACGTCACCAACTACATCGCCGGCCCTTACGCGTCGCTCCTGCTGGCCGACCTGGGCGCCGACGTGTACAAGATCGAGACTCCCGGCAAGGGGGACCCGTTCCGCACCTGGGACAAGGAGCCCAAGGACTACAGCCCGAGCTTCTGCGCGCTCAACCGCAACAAGAAGAGCGTCACCCTGGACATGAAGGCGCCCGAGGGCCGGGAGGTGTTCCTCAAGCTGGCCAGGGACGCGGACGCCATCGTCGAGAACCTGCGCCCCGGCGTGGTGGACCGGCTGGGCATCGGCTACGACGTGGTGCGGGAGATGAACCCGCGCATCATCTACTGCTCCATCTCCGCCTTCGGCCAGGACGGCCCGTACCGGGAGCGGCCCGGCTACGACACCATCGGGCAGTCCCTTTCCGGTCTCTTGAGCGTCCTCACCGACGTGGAACAGCCCCACGGCCCCGGAGCGGCGTTCTCCGACCACCTCGGCGGCATCTTCGGGTGCTACGGCGTGCTCGCGGCGCTGGCCGCGCGCGAACGCACCGGCGTGGGCCAGAAGGTGGAGACCTCGCTGCTGGAGTCCACCATCTGCTTCCTGGGACTGAGCATGACCCAGTACCTTTTCAGCGGCGAGGTGCCGAGCATGCGCAGCCGCATCAAGACCGCCGGCGTCTACGCGCTGGTGGCGGGCGACGGCAAGCCCTTTGTCATCCACCTGTCCCATCCGCCGAAATTCTGGATCGGCGTCACCGAGGTCATGGGGCGGCCGGACTTCCAGACCGATGAGCGCACCAAGGACCGCCCGGCGCGGGCCAAGAACTACGACTTCATCTCCGAGACCTTCGGCGCGGTGGTGCAGTCGGCGCCGCGCGAGCACTGGCTCCGGGAGCTGCGCGCCCGGGACGTCCCGTGTGCGCCCATCAACAACTTCGCCGAGGTCTTCGAGGATCCGCAGGTCCGGCACCTGGAAGCCCTGTGGGACGTGGACCATCCCGAGTTCGGCCCGTTCAAGCTGGTGCGCAACGGCCTCAACCTGCTGGACACTCCCATCACCCTGAACCTCCGCCCGCCGATGCTGGGCGAGCACAACGATGAGACCCTGACAGAGCTAGGCTACAGCCTCGAAGAGATCCGCTCCCTCCGGGAAAGAAACATCGTATGACGCGCGCCGCGTCGTCGTGCCCCTGCCGCCGACCATGAGCCCGGCCCCCACGAGCCTGGGCTCCCGTGCAATGGCGGAGTTGCGCCGGAGCGTCGCCGATCTCCGCGCGCGGATTCCCGCCATCCTTACCGCCCTGGCGGTGGGCATTCCCGCGGGATACCTGTGCGACTCCCTCGACCTCCCCATCCCCTGGATGATCGGCCCCATGGTGGTGGTGGCCGCTTTCAACCTGCTGGGCGTCGCCATGGACTCGCCGCCGTACGCGCGCCAGATGGGCCAGGTGCTGCTGGGCTCAGCCATATCGCTCTACTTCACCCCGCCGGTGGTGGTGGCGCTGGCGGCCAACTGGCTGCCCATCGTGCTGGCCACCCTGGCCACCTTTCTCATCGCCGCCCTGGGGGCGGTGATCCTGAGCCGGGTATCGGGAGTGGAGACCCGCTCCACCTTCTTCGCCTCCATCCCCGGCGGCGCCATGGCCATGGCCAACCTGGCGCACCGCTATGGCGCGCAGATCGCCCCGGTGGCCGTGGCCCACAGCCTGCGGGTCTCCATCCTGGTGCTGGTGATCCCCTTCGTGCTCACCTACGGCGGCATCCCGCTGGAGACCGGCGATTACCGCCCGACGGTGCCGCTGGACGTGGGCGTGCTGATGCCCTGGCTGCTGGCGGGCTTCGTCCTGGGCGAGGGCTCCGAGCGCCTGCACATGCACAACGGATACCTGCTCATGCCCATCTTCTTCGGCGCCGCGTTCACCATGAACGGCGTCCAGCTCTCGGCGGTGCCCGAGTGGATGACCAACTTCGCCCAGCTCATGTTCGGCCTGGTGCTCGGGGCGCGCTACGAACGCGCCTTCTTCATGCGCTACAAGCTGTTCATCCCGTTCGCCCTGCTCAACTCGTTCTTCGTGCTGGCGGCCTCGGTGGTGCTGGCGGCGGCGCTGTCCTGGGGCTTCCGGCTCCCCATCGCCACCATGATCATTTCCACCTCGCCGGGCGGACTGGCGGAGATGGCCATCACCGCGCAGGCGCTGGGGATCGGTGTGCCGGCGGTGATCGCCTTTCATCTGGCCCGAATCGTGGTAGTGAACATGGGCACACAGCACATTTACGTCGGCGCCACCCGTTGGCTGACTCGCCTCGGACGCCGGTGACCCGTGAGGGTCGCACGGCGGCCCGGAACACGCCGCTCTCAGCTCAGGAGGTATCATGGAAGAGAAGATCCGGTATTTCAGCGGCCCCGGCTACGGCCTGTCCGCGGTCATCACCATCCCCGACGCCCGCGACCGGTCGCAACGCCATCCCGGCGTCATCCTGTGCCAGGGCTACGCCGGCCTCAAGGAGGCGCTGATGCCCGCGGTGGCCGAACGCCTGGCCGCCGAAGGGTACGTGACGCTCCGATTCGACTACCGCGGCTTCGGCGAGAGCGAGGGTCCGCGCCATCGTCTGATCCCGCTGGAACAGATCGAGGACATCCGCAACGGCCTCACCTGCCTGGGCGTGCGCCCGGAGGTGGACCCTAACCGCCTCGCCATCTGGGGCACAAGCTTCGGCGGCGCCCACGCGGCCTATGCCGCCGCCGTCGATGAACGGGTCCGGTGCGTCGTCAGCGTTGTCGGGGTCGGCGACGGCGAACGCTGGCTTCGTTGCCTGCGCCGCGAATGGGAGTGGCAGGAGTTCGTGAAGGAACTCGACGACGACCGCAACCAGCGGGTGCTGAGCGGCCAGTCGCGGCGCGTCCACCCCTACCACATCATGGAGACGACTCCGGAAGGCTGGGAGTTCTGGAAGGAGACCGTGGCGGCAAACCCGGAGCGGGGCGAGGTGGAAATGCCCCTGGAATGCGCCGACGCCATCATCGAGTACAAGCCCGAGACCGTCGCCCACGAGATCGGCTGCCCCGCCCTCTACGTCTCCGCGGAACTCGACACCCTCACCCCCCTCGAGGAACAGATGAACCTCTACGAGAACTCACCCGAGCCCAGGGACTACGTGGTGATTCCGGAGGTCAACCATCACGACATCTACAAGGAGCCGCACCTGAGCCACCTGATGGACCTGTCCGTGGCGTGGTTCGACGAGTACCTGAAGGAGGCGGGTTAAGGAAGTCCTTGAAGTGACCGACCCCAATCCGTCGCCCCGCCCCGCACAACCTCCACCACCCGCTCGGGCCTGAGTGGCAGGTCCTTCAACCTGGAGCCCCCCAACGCGTTGGCCACGGCGTTGCCGATGGCGGGCTCCACCGGGCCGAGGGCGGCTTCGCCCATGCCCTTGGCGCCGAAAGGGCCGTCGGGGTGAGGGTGCTCGACCAGGAGCGAGGTGAAGGTCTCGGGGTGGTCCTGCATGGACGGGGGGAGGTAGCTCAGGAAGGTGCAGTTGATGGGCTGGCCGTTGTCGAAGACCATCTCCTCGAACAGGGACGAGCCCAGGGACATGAGCATGGAGCCCTGGTTCTGCAAGTGGCACTGGCGCGGGTTGATGGCCTTGCCGGCGTCCACCGCGGTGACCAGGCGCACCACCCGCACCTTGCCCGTCTCGGTGTCCACCTCTACCTCGGCGGCGCAGGCGGACAGGAAGAAGAAGGCCGACGCCTTGCCCTTGCCGGTGGCGGGGTCGACGCCGCCGCGGCTCTGGAAGCCGGCGTTGCCGAACAGGCTGCCCACGGCGCCGCCGAAACGGGCGCGGAAGAGGTCGCCGAAGGCGAGGCGGCGTTCGGGCACCCCCGCCACCTGCACATGGCCGTCGCGCAACTCCAGGTCCGCCGGATCGGCCTCCAGCTCGCCCGCGCCGATCTCCAGGAGCTGATCGGCCACCTGGCGGGCGGCGGCAACGGCGGCGTTGCCCATGCTGAAGACCGTGCGGCTGGAGCTGGTGGACTGGTCGAAGGGGGTCACGTCGGTGTCGGGCAGGGTCACGGAGACCCGCTCCCGCGGGATTCCCAGCACCTCGCTCACCATCTGAGCCAGGGTCGTCTGCACTCCCTGGCCGATGTCCACGCTTCCGGACAGCAGCGTCGCCGAACCGTCGGCGTTGAGCCGCAGGCCGGCGGAGGAGTGGGACGGAGTCATGGTGGTCTTGATCATGACCGCCACACCCTTGCCGCGCACCAACGGCCCTGCCGCCCGGGGCGCCTGCTCCGCTCCGCCCCTCCACTCCACCGCCTCGGCCGCCGCCCTGAGACAGTCTTCCAGGCCCACCGCCTCCAGGGTGTCGCCGGTGACGAAGACGTCGCCGTCGTGCACCAAGTTCCTGAGCCGCATCTCCAGCGGGTCCATCTCCAGCCGCCGCGCCATGTCGTCCATCTGCGCCTCGTAGGCCCAGCACACCTGGGGCACGCCGAAGCCCCGGTACGGTCCGGTGGGCGGCGTATTGGTGTAGACGCAGTACGAGGTCAGGCGCTGGTGCGGGATGCGGTAGGGTCCGCCGGAGACCTCACCGCCGTTGCGCGAGGTGGAGGGACCGGTCAAGGCGTAGGCGCCGGTATCGTAGACCGCTTCCACCTGCCGGGCCAGGATGGTGCCGTCGCGCTTCACGCCGGTCTTGATGCGCACCACCGCGGCGTGACAGTGGCCGGTGAGGAACACTTCTTCGCGCGTAAGCTTCCACTGGACCGGCCGGCGCGCCTTCCGCGCCAGCGCCGCGGCCAGGGGCTCGAGCCGCAGGTGCACCTTGCCGCCGTAGCCGCCGCCGACGTAGGGCACCACCACCCGCACCATGGACTGGGGCAGTTCGAACAGCTCGGCGAGCTGGACCCGGATGGACGAGGGGTTTTGCGTGGCCGAATGGACCGTGAGCTTGCCTGTCGCGTCCCAGGAGGCGGCGACCACGTGGGGCTCCAGGTGGCCGTGCTGGATCTTGGGGGTGGTGTAGGTATCCTCGAAGACCAAGTCCGAGGCGACGAAGCCTTCATCGACGTCGCCGCGCCCGACGCTGTAGGAAGTGAGCACGTTGCCCCGGTCCTCGTAGCGGTAGTGACCCTTGTCGAGACGGCTCTCGGACTGCACGCGGGACTCATGGAGCACCGGCGCGCCGGGAGACATGGCCTCGATCGGGTCCAGCACCGGTTCCAGAGGCTCGTATTCCACCTGGATGAGGTCCAGGGCTTCCTCGGCGACGTCCGGCTCCTCGGCGGCCACCGCGGCCACCACCTCGCCGGCGTAGCGCACCCGGTCCACCGCCACGATGGGCTGGTCCTTGACCACGGGTCCGAAATGGGAGTTTTGCGGCGAGAGGTCCGCGCGGGTGAGCACCGCCGCCACGCCCGGAAGTGCTTCCGCCGCCCTCGCGTCCACGGAGACCAACCGGGCGTGCGGATGGACGCTCCGCAGCGCCTTGACGTGGACGAGCCCGGGAAACTCCAGGTCGCCGGTGTACTGGGCGGCGCCGGTGACCTTTGCCGGTCCGTCCACTCGTGATGCGTTTTCGCCGATGGTGCTCATGCCGGGGTCAGGCCTCCGCCGCGGCCCAGAGCACGCGGATGGCGGGCAGGCCGAGGAACTGGGTGCCGCGTTTCTGCTGGCCGATGCGCTCCCAGGTGTCGCCCCGGTCGCGGGTCCGGTAGATGTCACCCTCCCCCGGCGGGCCGGCGGTGTGGCCGCGGGCCACGTCACCGAAGGCCGCGATGACCGCGTCGCCGTCGTAGGGATCGCGGGCCAGTTGCCAGCACATGCCCGGGTGCGTCACCGGCAGGCCGGCGCCTACCTGGCGCCAAGTGCGCCCGGAGTCCTCGCTCCGGTAGATGCGGCCGTCGGCGCCGGTGGGGCGGTCCCAGTACTGGGGCGAGCCGTGTCCCCCTGCCAGGAACAGCGCCGGCGGGTCGCCGGGCAGCATGACCACGTCGTGGAAGTAGTCGCTCTCCATGCCGTACTCGGCGCGCTGCCAGCCGGCTTCGGGAGGGTCGCCGCGAAAGAAACCACGCGAGGTGGCGGTGAAGAAGGCGGCGGGATCTTCAGGCGAGCGGACGATCATGTGCACGTCCGGGTACTCGATGCCCTCGCTCACGTCCTCCCAGGTCCCGCCCCGGTCGAAGCTGCGCACGATGCCGCCGTGCTCCAGTGCCAGGTAAATCGTGTCAGTGTTGTCGGGGTCGATGTAGACGTGGCGCACGTGGCCGTGGTGCGGCGGGTACGGGAACCACCAGTGGTGCTGCACCTCCGGCGGTAGCGCCCGCAGGCCCTCGAGCTCCTCCCAGGAGTCGCCGCCGTCCTCGCTGCGGAAGAGCATCACCGGCTCGGTGCCGGCGTAGACCACCCGGTCCTCGACGGGGTCCACGGTGACCCAGCGGATGTCGCCCTCGAGCACGCGCCGCCAGTGACGCCCTTGGTCGCGCGTGCGGTAGAGGCCGTCCTGGGTCACGCCCGCGTAGACCACCTCGGGGGTCGTGCGGCAGCCCCAGACCGAGTCCACCACCTGGTCCGGGAAGAAACTCTGGTACTCGCGCGATCCGCGCATGGAAGTCCAGATGTCCCCCACCCCCCGCAGGATCACCATGCCGGCCTGAGTCCCGGCGTAGAGTCTGAGAGCTTCGGGCACCTGCTGTCCCTCCCGCGCGTCAGGCCTGCTGCAACCTATCCAGGAAGGTCGCCGACTCCATCACCACGCCGAAGTGCTTGTCGAAGTTCTGCAGCGTGGCCGCCTGTTCCTCGTCCGAGAAGCAGGCGTTGCAGTCCGACAGGAACAGCACCTTGAAGTCGCGCATGGCGCCGTCCCGGGCGGTGCTGTCGCAGCACACGTTGGTGGCGACCCCGGTGATGGCGATGGTGTCCCGCCCCAGGCGCCGCAGCATATTCTCCAGGTTGGTGCCGTAGAAGCCGCTGTAGCGGAACTTCTTGATGGTGATCTCGTCTGCCTCGGGCTTCACGCTCTCCAGGAACTCCGCGCCGGGCGCTCCCTCGATGTTGGTCCAGGGATCGTCCGTGTGGTGGGTCACGGGCTTCAGGTCGGCGAACACGCCCACGTCCGCCAGGTCCTTGCGCTTGGTGGTGTAGAGGTAGACGACCGGCACGTCCGACGAGCGGCACACCTTCAGCAGGTCCTGGATCTTCGGGACGATGTCCTCCGACGACGGCAGGTAGCGGGTGCCGCGAGGGTCCACCCACATGTTCTGCATGTCCACCACGATCAGCGCGGTGTTGTCCTTGCCGATGCGCCAGTTGTCGGCCGGGCGTGACTCGTCCATATTCACCCTCCTTTGCGGTACGGGTCCAGGGCAGTGTCGGAACCCCCGTCTATCACAGACGAAACCGCGCTCACAAGCCAAGCCGCGGGACCGGAAACGTTGCCTCGCCGGGTTGACAAAGGGCACTGTTTCAATGATGGTCCCGGTTTTCGTTGAACTTCGCTGTCAGCGACGTTCCGCCCGGGATGTCTTCGCAGCATGAACGGCATCAATTCAGGGCGTCACGAGAGAGGAGGAGAAAATGGCGAAGCTGGTAATCGGGATGTTAGCCTTGGTGTTCGCGGCCCAGGGCGCTTACGCGCAGACCGTCAGCATCGGCACCAACCCCCAGGGCTCCCTGGCATACGCTACCGGGGCCGGAGTCGCCAAGGTGGCCATCGAGGCCGGCGGCGTCAACATGCGGGTGGTACCGCAGGGCGGACCGGTGGTGACCCTGCCGCTGGCCAACAACGGCGAACTGGACTTCACCATCTCCAACATCGCCGCCAGCTCGTTCGCCTACCTGGGCAAGGGCACCTTCGAGGGCAAGAAGCAGGACAACATCCGGCTCGTGGCCGTGCTGTTCCCGCTCTATTCCGCCTTCTACGTGCGCAACGACTCGGACATCAAGACGCTCAGCGACCTCAAGGGCAAGCGGGTTCCGACAAAGTTCACGAAGCAGAAGATCGTCGGCTACAACGCGCAGTCGGTTCTGGCCACCGTGGGACTGAGCTTCAAGGACGTCGCCGGCGTGCCCGTGCCCAACGGCGTTCGCGGGGTGCGGGACTTCATGGAAGGCAAGAACGACGCCGCGTTCTTCTCGGTGACGTCGGGGATCACCCGGCAGGCCCACGCCGCGGTGGGCGGCATCCGGGTCTTGTCCATGGACAACACGCCCGAGGCCCTGGCGGCATTGCGCGGTGTCGTGCCGGCGGGCGGCATCGCGACCCTCCAGCCCGCCAAGCTCTATCCCGGCGTCATGGGCCCGACCCATGTATACGTGGCGTCCTTTGTAGTCAACGCCAGCACCAAGACGCCCGACGACGTGGTGTACAAGGTGGTGAAGGCGCTCCACGCCAACAAGCAGAAGCTGATCGGCTCCCACGGCATGTTCAAGCAGTTCAATCCCGGCAAGATGCGCGTGGACCTGGGCGTCCCATACCATCCCGGGGCCGCGCGCTTCTACAAGGAGAAGGGGCTCTAGCGGAGCCGCGGACGCCGTACTGAACCCTGGTCATGAGCGAAGGTGACGGAGCCACCGTCCAGGCGCCGACCGCGTCCTGGACGGTGCGGATAGCCGGGCGCCTGCTCGCCGCGCTGCTGACGGCCGCGGCTTTGGCCGAGGCCGCCGACCTCTACCGGGCCGTCGGCATCGTCGTCTTCGCCGAGCAGCGGCTGCTGGCGCTGCTCGGCCTCGCACTTGGAACCCTCTACATCCTCAAGGGCGCCGGGCCGGGCGGACCGCGCCTGCGCGTGCCCTGGTACGACGCCGTGGCGGCGGCAGCCGGCGTGCTCGTGTGCTTCTATCTGAGCTGGCACTACGAGCGGATCTTCGAGGAACTCTACTCGCGCCCGCGCGATGCTCTGTTCGGAGGCATGGTGATCCTGGTGCTGGTGGCGGAGGGGGTGCGCCGCTCCGCCGGCCCGGTGCTGTTCATCTTCCTGCTCTCGTTCTTCGCCCTGGGCCTCGTAAGCCACCTGATCCCCGGCCAGTTCCAGGGGCGCGACGTGGACTTCGACCGCCTCGTGATCTACCTGAGCCTCGACTCCAACTCTCTGGTGGGCCTTCCCCTCACCGTGGCCACCACCATCGTCATCGCCTTCATCTACTTCGGCAACCTGCTGGACCTGTCCGGCGGCTCGCGGTTCTTCACCGACATTTCCACCGCCCTCATGGGCCGGTACCGCGGCGGCTCCGCAAAGATCGCGGTCACCGCCTCGTCCCTCTTCGGCTCCATCTCCGGCAGCGCCACCTCCAACGTGGTCTCCACTGGGGTCATCACCATCCCGCTGATGAAGAAGGGAGGCTACCCCGCGCATACCGCGGGCGCCATCGAGGCCGTGGCCTCCACCGGCGGCCAGTTGATGCCGCCCATGATGGGCGCCGCCGCCTTCGTCATGGCCGAGTTCCTGCAGATCTCCTACCAGGAAGTGGTGCTGGCGGCGCTGATCCCGGCGCTCCTCTACTACGTGGCGCTGTTCATCCAGGCGGACCTCTTCGCCGCGCGGGAGCGCATCGCGCGCGTCGACGAAGACGCCATCCCGCCCCGCTGGCCGGTGTTCCGGGCCGGCTGGCCCTACGTGGTGCCGTTCGCCGTGGTGATCCTGTGCCTGTTCTACCTCAACATGAGGCCCGAGACTTCGGCCCTGTGGGCCGCCGGCAGCCTCGTCCCCGTGGGACTGTTCATCGGCTACCAGGGCGAGAAGATGCGCTTGTGGGTCATCTTCACGGTCCTCGCCAAGACCGGCGCGCTGTGTGTGCAGGTGTTGATGATAAGCTGCATGGCCGGGGTCATCATCGGCATCCTCAACATCACCGGCCTGGGCTTCGCGCTGACCCAGGCCATCATCTTCCTGGCCGGGGGAAACACCGCCATGATCCTGCTGCTGGCGGCGCTGATCTCCATCGTCCTCGGCATGGGCATGCCCACCCTCGGGGTCTACCTGCTGCTGGCGACCCTCGTGACCCCCTCCATGGTGGAAGTGGGCATCCCGCCCATGGCGGCGCACCTGTTCGCGCTCTACTTCGGCATGCTGTCCCTGATCACCCCGCCGGTGGCGGTGGCGGCCTTCACCGCGGCCACCGTGGCGGAGTCCGATTTCCTGCGCACGGGATTCGCCGCGGTCCACTTCGGCTGGACCGCCTACGTCGTCCCGTTCCTGTTCGTGCTGGCGCCGGAGCTTCTCATGGAGGGCTCGGCGCTGGAGATCATCTACACGGCAGCTACGGCCGTCATCGGCGTCTGGCTCGTCTCGGCCGGCTTCATGGGCTTTTTCGCCCGGCCGTTGGGCACGCCCCATCGCGTGCTGTTCATGGCCGCCGGTCTGCTGTTGTTCTTCCCCGCCGGAGGGGTGAGCTACGGCATCTGGACGGACGTGGCCGGGGCCGGCCTGGCCGGGGTTCTGGTTGCTACAGGGGGGTTGCGGGGTGAGCGGAGGTGACCCGGTCACCCGGAACGCGGGCGGGGCTGAAACCCGCCCCTGCAACGCTCTCGTCCGGGTGCCGGACGGGAGACCCGGTGAGGACGCCTTTCTCTTCTCACTTGTCCTGCAACGCCTCGGCGCCGAACCGTTCGATGGCCTGCAGGGTTTCGCGCACATCGTCCCAGGTGGTGTTGTGGTTGATGATGCAAAGCCTGAGCGAGAACTTCTTCGCCAGCGTCGTCGATGAAATGAGCGCGCGGTCCTCCCAGAAGACGCGGGCGAGGACGTTCCGGTTAACCCGCTCCAGAACCTCCTCATCCACATCACGGTCGCCAGGGGTCACCCGGAAGCACACGATTCCCAGCGATGCGGGGTTGAGCGTCTCGAGCAAGGGGCTCTCCCGGACATACTCGTCGGCCCGGGCCGCCAGCTCCATCCCCCTGGACACCGCCTCGCGGAACGCGGCCATGCCGAAGGTCTGCACCGACATCCAGATCTTCAACGCTCGGGCGGAGCGGCTGAGCTGCAGGCCGCGGTCCGAGAAGTTGGGGTGGTTCGCGCCCCATATGGTGTCCTGAAGCACGTCGTGATGCACCTCGAACGCCGTCTCCAGCGTCGAGGCGTCCTTCACCAGAAGGCCTCCCACCTCATACGGCTGAAAGAACCACTTGTGCCCATCCAAATTCACCGAGTCGGCGCGCTCGATGCCCCGCAAGAGATCCTTGCCCTTCTCGGTGACCACCGCGAAGCCGCCGTAAGCCGCGTCGGCGTGCAGCCAGATGCCTTCCGCCTCGCAGTAGTCGGCCATGGCCTCCAGTGGGTCGATGGCCCCGGTGCTGCTGGCTCCGGCATTGGCGCACACTGCGATGGGGTTGAAACCCGCGGCGCGGTCGTCGGCCACGGCGCGAGCGAGCACGTCCATGTCCAGGCGGAAGCGTTCATCGGTGGGAAGCAGCCGTGTGCACTCCGGCCGGACGCCGATGATCCTGGCGGCCCGGATGTGTGCGCTATGGCTCTGGTCGCTCATGTACACGGTGGCGCGCTCGGGGTTGCCCGCGGCTTCCCGGGCGGCGACGAAGGCATCCACGCTGGCCGCCGAGCCGCCGCTCGTCAGAATCCCTCCGGCGCTCTCCGGATAGCCGAGCCAGCGCTTCAACCAGTCGAGGACAACCAACTCGATGGCGCTGGGACCGCTCGCCACCAGCCAGGTACATTGGTTGAAGTTGTACCCGGCGGCCATGAAGTCCGCCAGGATCCCCGGCCAGGTGGGCGCCGACGGGATGAACGCGAAGCAACGCGGGTGGTCCAGGCGCGTCGCGAACGGAAGCACTTCGCGCGCGACCCAATCGATCACCTCCCCGGCCGGCCGGCCGTTCTCGGGCGGATCCTCCTTCAGCTTGGCGTCGAGCGCCTGCTGAAAGTCGCCGTCCCAGGCGTTGTCCGCGGGCAGGCCGTCGATGCGGTCCACCAGGATCTCCGCCGCCTTGCGCGCAAGATCGAGCATGACGTCGGGCGCCATCTGAAGACCGCCACGATCGTCACTTCCATTCTTCTTGGCCGAAGGTTCCATGAATGAATTGGGTAACATGGCTAGTTTTGAAAAAACAATCAGTAACACTTCCCGCGGTAAAGTATCGCTGTTCCGTACCGTCTTCGCCCTGACAATTGTTCGCCACGCAGCCGGCGCGTATTCGCCGCGTGCGGACCGTGGATGCCAATGGCGTCGAACCGCGCTTGAACCCTGGCGAAACGGCAGGATAGACTGATCGTCTGCCACTCGCGCACCCCACCAGGAGGATTCGACATGACCGAGGTCATCATGGTCGGCACCGGAGTCCCGGAGCCCAACCCCAACCGGCAGGGATCCTGCATCGCCATCGTCATCGACGGCAAACCCATCCTGCTCGACTGCGGCCGCGGCGCGCTGACACAACTCGTCCGCGCGGGCATCGACCCGGCGCAGGTGGAGCAGGTGTTCCTTTCGCACCTCCACTACGACCACATCATCGGCCTTCCGGATCTCCTGCTCGGGAGCTGGATGGTGGGGCGCAGCACGGGCGTGGAGGTGTTCGGCCCGGCGGGCACCACGGCTTTCGTGGAAGGGCTCCTGGAGGCCTTCAAGATCGATATCCAGGGACGCAAGGCCACCGGCACCAACTCGAAGTTCGAGGTTTCGACCCGCGAGATCGACGAGGGACAGGTATGGGAGACGCCGGACTGGAAGCTTGACGCCGTGCGCGTAGTGCACATACCGGGGAGTCTGGGCTTTCGCGTGGACACGCGGGACCGCTCCATCGTCTTCTCCGGCGACACGCGGCCGTGCCCGGCCCTGGTGGAGTTGGCGAGGGACTGCGACCTGCTCATCCACGAGGTGCTCTTCTCTCCGGAGATGGAGCAGAACGGCGCCCCCGCCGGCCGTC
Source organism: Candidatus Binatia bacterium (assembly GCA_022823055.1). GTDB lineage: Bacteria > Desulfobacterota > Binatia > UBA9968 > JAJDTQ01 > JAJDTQ01. Next base: position 20,029 of record JAJDXX010000161.1, read on the forward strand.
ATCCGGAGTTCATTCATCCGGAATGGGCCAACCGCGTGCGCCATACCAAGCCGCATCAGGTGGGAAAGATCGCCGCCGAAGCCAACGCCAGGAAGCTGGTGCTCACTCACCTCTGGTCCGAGAAGGAAGAGGACAGGCTCAAGGCGGAGGTCGGCGCACACTACTCGGGCGAGATCGTCGTGGCCCAGGACCTGATGCGGGTCTGACGGAACCACCCGGCGGCCACGCGGGCCCCGACGCAAGGAGGACAAAATGCTGGAAGCCAAGGACGTGCAAGGAGTGCTGGCGATCATGCCGACGCCGGCCAAGGAAGGCGCCGACAGCCTGGAAGCCGTGGACACCGTGGACCTGGACGAGACCGCCCGGCTTGCGGAGAGCCTGGTGCGGGACGGCGTCGCCGGCATCATGGTGCTGGGGACCATGGGGGAATGCGCCACCGTGTCCCGGAGCGACTACGAGGCTTACGTGACCTGCCTGCTGGAGACCGTGCGTGGCCGCGTGCCCACCTTCGTCGGAACAACCGCCCTCGGCGGCCACGAGATCGCGCAGCGCATCCGCTTCGTCAAGGAGCGCGGCGCCACCGGCACGCTCCTGGGCATCCCCATGTGGCAGCCGGCGACCCTGGACATGGCGGTGCAGTTCTACGCCAAGGTGGCGGACACGTTCCCGGATTTCCCGATCATGGTGTACGCCAACGCCCGCGCCTTCCGGTTCGCCTTCGACACGGACTTCTGGCGCCGGGTGGTGAACGTGGCGCCGACGGTGATGTCGGCCAAGTTCTCCAACCGCGGCATCCTTCGGGACGTGGTGGCCGCCACCGAGGGGCGAGTAAACTTCGTTCCGCCCATCGGACTGGCGTACGAGTTCGCACAGATTTCGCCGAAGACCGCCAACACCTGCTGGACTCCCTCGGTGGGGCCGCAGCCCGCGCTGGCGCTGATGAACGCTCTGGCCGCCGGTGACGACGAACGGGCCAAGGCCGTGGCCGGCGACATCGCCTGGGCCGCCGAGCCCCATCACGCCATCACCAGCTCACAGGAAGTGTTCGCCTCCTACAACATCCAGATGGAGAAGGTCCTCATGGGCGCTTCCGGCTACTGCAAGCCCGGCCCCATCCGCCCCCCCTACGACCTCATGCCCGAGGACTTCGCGGAGGCGTGCCGGGAGTCGGGCCGGCGCTACGCGGAGTTGAGGACCAAGTACGCGCATCCCTAGCGACGTGCAGGGTCCGAGCCGAGACCAGGTTTCCGACCACCGGGCCTGATCCATCGCGGGGCGCCGGCAGACCGACCATGACGCTGATCCTCACCAACGAGGAGATCGAGAGCTGCTTTACCCTTGAGGAATGCTTCAGGGTGCTGGAGCCCGCGTTCATCGACTTGGGCAACGGCGCCGCGGCGAACCTGCCGCGCCAGGATCTGCTGGTGCCGGGGCCGCTGGAGGGGAGCTACCACGGCCTCAAGTCCGCCGGCGGCTCCATGCCGCGTTTCGGCGTGACCGCGGCGCGGCTGACCTCGGATATCGTCACCTGGCCGGAGGTGGACGGCGAGCGGCGCCGGGTCAAGGTGCCCCTGGCCATGGGCAACAAGTACGTGGGCCTGGTGTTCCTGTTCAGCACCGCCACCGGCGAGTTGCTGGCCATCTTCCCCGACGGCCTCGTCCAGGCCATCCGCGTGGGCGTCACCAACGCCCTGTCGGCCAAGTACATGGCGCGCCCGGAATCGTCGGTGCTGGGGCTCTACGGCTCCGGGTGGCAGGCACGGTCCGGCCTGCTGGCCATGTGCTCGGCCATGCCCATCCGGGAGGTCCGGGTCTACAGTCCCACGGAGGAGCGCCGCCGGGCCTTCGCCCGTGAAATGGACGGCCGGGTGGAGGCCGAGGTGCGCGCGGTAGACCTTCCCGACGACGCCGCTGATGCAGCCGACATCGCGCTCCTCACCACCAACGCCCTGGAACCCTTCTTCCCGGCTGAGTGGGTCCGCAAGGGAATGCACATCGCCACCGTCCGCTCCAGCGAGATGACCGTGGACGCGCTGCTGCGCTGCGACCGGCTGGTGGTTTCCAGCCGGGAAGCGGCCCGGCTGGTGACGCTGCCGGGCGAGGAGGAACGAATTCCGGAGGCCGGCGAGGGTGACTACCGCCGAGAGGAGCTGAGCGGCACCGAAGCCGATTGGAGCCGGAGACCCGAGTTGGCGGAGGTCATGGCAGGGAAAGTTGCAGGCCGGGAGAGCGAGGCGGAAGTGACCTGCATGCTCAACTACGTCGGGCTCGGGCTTCAGTTTGCCGCCGCCGGAGCGCGGATCTACGAGTTGGCCAGGGAACGCGGCCTCGGCAGGGACCTGCCCACCGAATGGTTCTCACAGGACCTGCACTCTTAGGCGCAACGCATGGAGCGCCCGCCGTGAGATGCGGCACCGCACTTCGCCAATGCAGCCTATGGGAAGAAGAGCAGCTTCACCAGCAACGCGATGATGGCGGGTTCGAAAGTGAAGACTGCCAGCTTGAGCACGGCGACACTCTTGTCGAGCTTGGCGATGTCATCGCGCAAGGCCTTCTCCAACCTGGCGTGATCCTCTCTGGCGGACAACTCCAGCCTGGCGTGGTCCTTTTTGGTGGACAACTCCAACTTGGCGTGGTCCTCCTTTGTGGACAACTCCAGCTTGGCGATGTCTTCCTTGGTAGATGACTCCAGCCTGACGATGCCTTCCCTGTTAGACGCCTCCAGCCTGGCGATATCTTCCTTGGTAGACGCCTCCAATCCGGCGATTTCTTGTTTGGTGGACGACTCCAACCTGGCGATGTCTTGCTCTAGTCCGAAAATGTCTTCCTTGGTAGCGAGGTGGTCGGCGTGCGGGATCGCGGCTGCCGCCGACTTCGCCTTCTCCTTGGAAGCTCCGGCTTCAATCAACGCCTCGTAGACTTCTAGAACAATCACGGTCATGGCTCCGTCCCCGCCGACTTCAGGTATTGTAGTTCGATTATTCAAAAAGGCAACCTCGACACGGGACAGTATCCGAGCCCGGCGGACAGACACTGCCCTCACAGTCACAAATCGACACGCCCGCACCGTTCTTTAGCCCAAAGCATTCTTTCCCCGGCGGCCGGGTCGGGCTTACGGAATCAGCAAGATCTTGCCGGTGGTCTTTCGGGACGCCAGCAGGCGATGGGCCTCGGCGGCTTGGGTCAGCGGAAGGGTGTGGCCGATGCGTACGGCGAGTCTCCCGGACTCGATCCATCGGAGCACGTCTCCGCCCCGGGCGAGGATCTCGGCGCGATCGATGGTATGGTGGGTGAGGCTTGGACGGTTGAGGGAGAGGGAACCCTTGGCATTGAGCACGGCGGTGTCGAAGGGCGGCACGGCGCCGCCGGACTGGCCGTAGATCACCATGCAGCCGCGCGGCGCCAGGGCATCGAGGCTCTTCTCGAAGGTGCTCTTCCCCACCGAATCGTAGACGACGTTAACGCCGCGTCCATCGGTCAGCCGGCGAGACTCGGCGGCGAAGTCTTCCCTGGTATAGTCGATGACCGCATCGGCGCCGGCTTCCGCGGCGATGCGCGCCTTCTCGGGCGTCGACACGGTGCCGAACACCCGTGCGCCGCGCATCTTGGCCATCTGCACAAGCAGCATTCCGGTGCCGCCGGCGGCGGCGTGGATGAGCACCGTGTCCGCGGGACCCACCGGGTAGGTGTCGCGGCTAAGGTAGTGCGCGGTCATGCCCTGGAGCATGGCGGCGGCCGCGGATCGGAGATCCACCGCCTCCGGGACCCGCACCAGGTGACGCTGCGGTACCGCGGCCAGCTCCGCATAGGAGCCGTATCCGTTGGAGATGCCATAAGCGACCCGGTCGCCGACCTGGACTTCGGAGACGTCCCGACCGACACCGATCACCGTGCCGGCGCCTTCGGCACCGGGGATGTAAGGGAGCCTGCGGCCGTGGTGGCCGCCCCAATGGAAACCGGAGCGGTAGTAGATGTCCAGGTAATTCACGCCGCAGGCCGCGACCTTCACCAGCGTCTCGCCCGGCCCGGGCTCCGGAGCCTCCACCTCCTCGTGGCGGAGCACCTCCGGACCGCCCAGCTCGTGCACCCGGACGGCCTTCATCGCGAACCGGGGAACCTGGATGAACCGCCGGAGGGAGCACGATCCCGGCGCCCGTGCTTCGCCTTCGCGGGCTGGCGGGGCGCGCGCCGCTTCCTGGAAACAATGCGGGTGCGCGTCTCCGCCATCAGTCCAGTAGCGCCACAACCCTGGCCGGAGCGGACTCGGTCTTCCACTTGGCCGGGAGCGCGATGATCTTGGCGGTGGGGCCGATCTGGTCAAGGTTGATGAGGTTCTCGATCTGGCAGGTGACCTTGGGCAGGATCGTGCGGTGCACGGTCATGCCGCTGGTAAGGATCTCGTCGGCGTGCTGGTAGTCGGCGCCCTTCTCTTCCTGGGCGAAGTCGTAGCCGATGACCGCGGGCTGCTTGTCCACGACCCACTGGGCCGCCTCGCGGGAGAGAAACGGCGAGTCGTTCCACCAGGAGGGATCGGTGGTACGGTGCCCCTTGGGCCAGTCGGTGCGCAGCAGCAGGATGCCGCCGGGCTCGATCTGTACCCCCTGCTCGGCCAGCGCCGCCTCCGCCCGCTCCATGTCCTCCGGCGTGATGCGCGCTCCGGGCTGGCACCGGAAAGACAGGTCCAGCACCACCGCCGTGCCGATCAGCGGCTCCAGCGGGAGCTGTTCCACCGACGGCTTGTCGCGGAAGAAATGGTGCGGCGAATCGATGTGGGTGCCCGCGTGAACGGTCAACTCCACGAGGTTGGAGACGAACCCCTTGTCCTCCCAGTCGATGATGGGCTTGATCCTGAAGTAGGTCTCGTCGGGCGCGAACGGAGCCGAGTCGCATTCCTCCACGGTCATGCTGAGATCGACGATACGCATGGAAACGGCTCCTTTCCCCAAGACAAAAAGCTCGCGTCCTTATATCATTGCACGGCGCCGGAAAGTCAACGCGCCCTGAACCGCCCGGAACCCGCGCGGGCCGGCCGCGCGGCAACACGCATCGAAGGAGGCGACACCATGATCTACGAAGTAAGGATTCAGACGGTGGATCCCGACAAACGGAGTGACTACGTCGAAGCCTACAAGGAAGCGATCCAGTCCAGCAAGGAGGCCGGATGCCACGGCGGGTTCATCATGTGCAGCGACGACGATCCTTCCAGGGTCATGGTCCTGCTCCACTGGGAGACACGCGAGCACCACGAGCGCTGGCGCGGCACCCCGCCCCACGTGAAGTTCCGCCAGACCATCGACCCCTGGCAGACACAGCCCAGCCTCGGCGACTACTACGTGGCCGAGACCATCTGATGAGTCATCGCCCGCGAAAATCTTCCACGAGGGCATCCGCATCCTGCCCCACACGGAACGACGAGCGACCGCTCTGGGACATCCAGCTCGACGGCTCCGGGCTGGCGTAGCGTACGGCGATCCCGATCAGCCGCGCCGCTCCAGGGGCTGGAACTCAAGGTCCGTGGCGCCCACGTAGCGCGAGTTGGGCCGGTAGAGGCGGTTGTTGTCCATCTGCTCGATGATGTGCGCCGACCAGCCCACCACCCGGCTCATGGCGAAGATCGGCGTGTTCAGGCTGATGGGGATCTTCATCATGTGGTAGATGGGCGCGGCGTAGAAGTCCACGTTGGGACACAGGTTCTTCTCCCGCCGCATCACCTCCTCGACGGTGATACAGATGTCGCTCAACCGCGTGTCGTCGAGTTGCCTGCCGAGCAGCACCCCCCACTTCTTGGCCACCTCCACGCGTGAGTCCGCCGTCTTGTAGATGCGGTGGCCGAACCCCATCACGCGCTCCTTCCGGCGCAGGCTCTCCTCCACCCACGCCTCCGCCCGCTCCGGCTCGCCGATCTCCAGGATCACGTCCATGGCCTTCTCGTTGGCGCCGCCGTGCAGCGGCCCCTTGAGCGCCGCGATGGCGCCCACCACCGCGCCGTACAGGTCCGACAGCGTCGAGGCGATCACCCGCGCGGTGAACGTGGAGGCGTTGAACTCGTGCTCCATGTACAGGATCAGCGTCACCTCCAGAACCCGGGCCTCGAACTCCTCCGGTCGTTCCCCGCGCAGCATGTAGAGGAAGTTGGCCGCGTGGTGGAGCTTGGGGTCCGGTTCGACCACCTCCAGCCCCTGGGAAAGCCGGTGCAGCGCCGCCACCACCGTGGCCATGCGCGCCAGCAGGCGCGTGGCCTTCCTCAGGTTGGCGTCGCGGGAGTCGTCTCCCGCATCGGGGTCGTAGAGCGCCAGCGCCGACACCGCGGTGCGCAGCGCGTCCATGGGCACCGCATCCGACGGCAGCCCCTTCAGGCTCTCCACCACGCCCGGCGGCAGCGCCCGCTGCGAGCGCAGCTCCTCATCGAACGCGTCGAACTCGGCTCGGCTCGGAAGCCTGCCGTGCAGCACCAGGTAAGCCACCTCCTCGAATGCCGCCTGCTCGGCCAGGTCGTGCACGTCATAGCCCCGGTATATCAACTCGCCTTCCGGACGGACCGAGCAGATGGCCGTCTCCCCGGCCACCACGCCTTCAAGGCCCGGCTTCACCTCTGACATCGCTGCCTCCTGTACCGGCGCCGAGCGGCGGCGCCCCGAAAGACCCCAAAAGGGTCATTGGACAATGACTTCCACAAGAACAGGGTTGACCGGTCCAACCGCCGGTCTGACCGCTAATTCCCTTTTCCCTTGTGAACTCCGTGGCTCATGCTCTGGTGTTTCCCTTGGGACATCCCGGACTCGGACCCTTCTTTTCCGGCCATCCCGCCGAAATGAAGCTTCTTGATCAAGCGGTCCCGACTCGGCTTGATGAAATCGAGCTTGAGCGCCCACTCGCCCGTCATCTCCAGCTCGATGCGAGCCCGATACATGCCGGCCATCCCATGCGGTTCCGCGGGCACGGGGCGGACGTTGTGGGCGCCGGGCATGGACGGCATGTCGGCGCCCACGGTGAACTCGGCGTCGGCGATCGGGGCGCCGCTGGCCTTGGCCTTCACGGTGATCATGCAGTCGTAGACGAGCTTCTCATCGGTGGGTTTGCACTCCACCTCGGCCGCCTTTCGCTCGGCCGCGGCTGCCGGCATCGGAAGCAGGCCCAGCGCGGCGGCGACAACCACCAAAAATAGTAGATCCTTCATCCGAAGTTCTCCTTCTTTGGCCGTGTGGCGATTTCTCACCTTCCCGAAGCGGGATCGAGAGACGCCCCCGCGGACACGCCCAGATAGTTCGATACGAGCCGGTGGTCCGACAGCAAGTCGGAAGCCGTCCCCTGAAGTGTGATCCGCCCGCTTTCGAGCACGTAGCCCCGGTCGGCGAGCGCCAGGGTCTGCCGGACGTTCTGTTCCACGAGAAGCATGGTCAGGCCCTGATCGCGCAATCGCCGAATGAGTGCGAAAACCTCCTCCGCCATTTTCGGTGACAGGCCGAGGGAAGGTTCGTCCAGCAGCAGCAGCCGAGGCTCGGCCTCGAGACCGCGGGCGAGGGCCAGCATCTGCGCCTCGCCGCCGCTCAGGCCGGCGGCCGGCCCGTCCAGCTTGTCCGCGAGGGCGGGGAACAGACGCCGCAGGCCCGGACGGTCGCGGCGCCGGAGCACGAACGGGCCGCGGCGGTGAGCGGCGACTCGGAGATTCTCCTCCACGCTCAGCGTGCCGAAGATCAACCGTCCTTCCGGAACCTGGACGATGCCGCGAGCGACAACCGCGTGCGCGGGCAGGCCCCCAATCGGCTGCCCCTCGAACAGCACGTCGCCCGCTTCCGGCGCCACGATGCCCGAGACGGCATTGAGAATCGAGGTCTTGCCGGCGCCATTCGGGCCGATGATGCAAACGATCTCGCCGGTCCGCACTTCCAGCGAAACTCCATGGACGGCACGAAGGCCGCCGTAGGAAACGTGAAGCCGCCGCACTTCAAGCATCAGGCTCACCCTCGCCTCCCAGATACGCTTGCCGGACCCGGGGGTCGGCAAGCACCCGGTCCGGGGGCCCTTCCGCGATCTTGCGGCCGAAATCCAGCACGCAGAGACGACTGCATACGCCCGCGATCAAGGCCATCTTGTGCTCGATCACCACACAGGTCCGGCCCGGCGCGACGACTTCATGGATGAGCCGCGCCATGTCGGCAGTCTCGGCCGGCGTCATGCCTCCCGCGGGCTCGTCCAGCAGCAGCAGCCTTGCGTCGACAGCGAGGGTGCGCGCGATCTCCAGGCGACGCCGCGCCGGCAGCGGCAGGTGCTTCGCCAATACTTCCCGGTCTCCCAGGAGCCCCACCTGCTCCAGCACCTCGTCGACTCTTCGCGCGTCCCCGCACCCGGCTGCCGGCCGGCTGCGCAGCAGGCCGAACAGGCCGCCGGAAACCCGGCCGTGCTGCGCCGCCCACACGTTGTCGAAGACGGTCATGGTGGGAAACAGCCGGATGTTCTGGAAGGTACGCGCGATCCCCAGGCGCGCGATACGGTGCCCGGCCCACCCGGTGATGTCCGTGTCCTGGAAGGCAACGCGCCCCGCGGTGGGCGGGTACACGCCGGTGACGATGTTCAGGAGCGTGGTCTTGCCCGAGCCGTTGGGGCCGACAATGCCGAGAACGTCTCCGATCTCCACCGCGAGGTCGATCCCGTCGAGCGCGGCCAGTGCGCCGAAACGTTTTTCAACGCCGCTGAGCGCCAGCATGGTTTCGTCTCCGGAACAGCGTCTTCAACCGGTGCACCCGCTCCTCGTCGAGGATGCCTCGCGGCATGAAGATCAGCAGCACCGCCGCCAGGCCGCCGAACACGATCATTCGATAGCCCTGGATGAACCGCACCGATTCCAGAAAACCGATGTCGATGGCCACGCCGATGAACGGACCGAACGCCGTGCCGAGGCCGCCGATCAGACCGTAGGCGAGGGCGTGCACGCCGAGCATCACGTTGAAGAACTGAGGCTCCACGTAGGTGGTGAAGTGGGCGTAGAGCGCGCCGCCGATACCGGAGATGACACCAGCCACGCCCGCCGCCAGGATCCGGTAGCGCACGGTGTCGAGGCCCTGCATCTCCGCCAGCAGGTCGTCCGAGCCGAGCATTCTGAAGACGGAACCCAGACGGGACCGCTCGACGAGCAGCAGTACGATCAGCACCAGCGCCAGCAGGCCGTAGATCAGGAGCATGAAGTGGGCCAGGCTGAGGTCGCGCTCGAACATCCAGCGGATGCCGTGGAATCCCTCCGCGCCGGCGGGCCCCACCATTTCCCCCTCCACCTCCACCTGGACGTGGACGATCAACAGGATCAGCCGTACCATCTCGGCGAACGCCAGGGTCGAGATGGAGAAGTACAGGCCGCTGAGCCGCAGGGTCAGGGCGCCCACGACCATCGCGATCCCACCCGCGACGCAGGCGCCGACCAGGATCCCCACCCAGATGGGCAGCAGGAACATGGCCGTGACCGCGCCGGCGGCATAGGCGCCCAGGCCGAAGTAGGCCTGCTGGCCGAAGGAGATCTCGCCGGTCACCAGCAGCAGGTAGGCCGAGAGCCCGATGAACGAGATCATGCCGATGTTGGACAGCACCGTGATGACGTAGTCGTCCATGTCTCAAACCCGCCGGAAAGCCAGCTCCTCGCGGCTCAGAATCCGTTGGCCCAGGAGCCCGCCCGGGCGCGACACCAGCATGGCGAAAAGCAGCAGGAACGCGCTGAGGTCCCTGTACTCGGCGCCCAGGTACCACAGCGCATGAGCCTCGACGACGCCGAGCAGCAGGCCGCCCAGGATGGCGCCCGGCAAGGAGCCCATGCCGCCCAGCATCATCGCGATAAGGCCCTTGAAGGTCGCCCACAGCCCGAAGAAGGGGGTGATCTGCTGGTCCGTCGCCAGGATGGCGAAGCCGGCGACTCCGCCCGCCAGAGACATCAGTACGAAAGCGCACAGGACGGTCCATGTCCGGTGGATGCCCATGTACGCGGCGGCCAGCGGGTTTTCGGAGGTCGCCCTCAACGCCAGACCGAAACGGGTGCGATGCAGCAGGAGATGCAAGGCGCCCACCATGACCGCCGCCAGCAGCAGCATCGCGGTCTGCTCCGTCCGGAAGAGAAAGGGGCCGGCCTCGTAGGAACCGGCCGCAAACAGACCCGGGAAGGCGTAGGTGCGCTCGGGCAGCAGATGAATCGCGGCTTCTTCCAGTTGCATCCAGATCACGAAGCTCGACACCATGGACGCCAGCGCGGCGTCGCGGCGGACGGCGTGGAAACACAAGCGTTCGACGTAGATGCCTACCAGGACGGTGCAGGCCACCGTCGTCACGGCGACCACCAGCACGTGGACCTGGTAGTGCACATGGAGCCACGTTCCCATGTAGGCGCCGAGCATGATGCTGGCGCCGAAGGCGAGGTTGAGCCGGCGCATCACGCCGAACACGATGGTGAACCCGATGGCCAGCAACGCGTAGGACGAGCCGAACATCACCCCGTCCACGGTGTTCTGGATGAAGTCGATCAAACCGCGTCCCCTCGACCGGGCCGTCACCCCTGCCGCGAACCCAGGTAAGCCCGCTGAATGACCTCGTCCTGCTCGATCTCGCCGGGTGACCCGGAAAAGGTGATCCTGCCGCCTTCGATGAGGTAAAACTTGTGAGCCACGTCGAGCGCCATGCGGGCGTTCTGCTCCACCAGAAGGATCGTGACGCCTTCCCTGTTCAGCTCGCGGATGATGTCGAAGATCTCCGCGACGATCATCGGCGCCAGCCCGATCGAGGGCTCGTCCATGAGCAGGATCCGGGGACGGGCCATCAGGCCCCTGGCGATGGCCAGCATCTGCTGCTCGCCTCCGGACAGGGTGCCGGCAAGCTGATCCTTGCGTTCCTCCAGGCGGGGAAAACGCCGGTACATGTCCGCGACGTCGGCGGCGATCTCCGCCGCGGAGGCGCGCCTGGAGTAGGCGCCGGCGCGGAGGTTGTCCTCGACGTCCATGCGCGGAAACACCAAGCGGTTTTCGGGCACCAGCGCAATGCCTCTGGACACCACCTCGGCGGCCCGCAACCGGGTCATGTCCTCGCCGTTCAGGACCACGGCGCCGGACTTGGCGGTGAGGATTCCCGCGATGGTGAACAGGGTGGTGGTCTTGCCCGCACCGTTGGGGCCGAGCAGGCACGTGACCTCCCCCTCGGCCGCGTCGAGACTGATGCCCCGCAACGCTTCGATGTTGCCGTAGGAGGTGACGAGGTCACGGATGCTCAACATGGGCTCAGGCGCTCCCGTCGCCGGGGTCGGAGGCGCCGAGGTAGGCCTCCTGCACGGCCTTGTCGCGCTGCACCTCCCCCGGCGTGCCGAACGCGATCTTGCGGCCGAAGTTGAGGACCGCGATCTGTTCGGTGACGCCCATGACGAGCTCCATCACGTGCTCGACGAGCAGGATCGTCACTCCTGAATCGCGCACGCGGTGGATGCGCCGGCTCAGATCGGCGATTTCCTGCTGGTTCATGCCGGCGGCCGGCTCGTCCAGCAACAGCAACCTCGGCCGGGTCGCCGCGGCGCGGGCGAACTCCAGCCGCCGCTGCTCCCCGAACGCGAGATTGGACGCCAGCTCGTCGTCCTTGTGCCCCAGGTCCGCGAGGTCAAGCAGATCGGCGATCTCCCGGCGCGTCCGGCGGGTCGCGCCGAACCAGCGCGGCAGGAAACCCCGCGCCGAGACGTCCTGCGGCGAGTTCTGGGCCACCCACAGGTTCTGCCACACGGTCAGGTTGGGAAACAGGCGGATGTTCTGGAAGGTTCGGGCGAGGCCGGCCCGCAGGCGCTGATGCGGCGGCTTTCCGTTCATCAGCTCTCCGCGGAACCGGACCGTCCCGGCCGTTTCGCCGAAGACGCCGCAGATCAGGTTGATGGTGGTGCTTTTTCCCGATCCGTTGGGGCCGATCAGTCCCACGATCTCGCCCTCGTTGACGGTGAGGTCCAGCTCGTCCACGGCCTTGACGCCCCCGAAGTGCTTGGACAGCCCGCTAAGCTCAAGCACGGGACTTCTCCCCGCCGCGAAGGCCGACGGCGCGTCTCAGGAGTCGGGCGGTGCGGGCGTCGAACAGGCCCGAGGGTTTCAGGTTCATGGCGACGACGATCAGCAACCCGAACACGATGCTGCGCCAGTCCCCCATGAACCGGAGCCCTTCCACCAGGACGCCCTGGATGAAGATCACCGCCACCAGGGTGCCGAACACGCTGGAGAGGCCGCCGAGGATCGGATAGGAGATGGCGAAGGTCGCGAGCAGCACGGTGAAGGTCAGATGGTCCACGTAGGTAGCGGTGTGGGCGTACAGGGCGCCGCCGACTCCGGCGATGAAACCGCCGGCGGTCATGGCCGTCACCTTGACCGTGGTGAGGCTGAGGCCCACGCTCTGTGCCGCCAGCTCGTCTTCGCCCACCGCCCGCAACACCGCGCCGGCGCGGGAACGGTCCGTCCACCACAGCGCCGCCATGACCAGCAGGACGAAGGTCCAGACGAACAGGGTGATCTCCCACGCCGACCATCCGTTGGCCACGAAATAACGGATCTCTCGGAAGCCGTTGGTGCTGTCCGGTCCCACGTGGATGCCGTCGCGCGGCACGCGCCAGCTCAGGTTGAAGAAGAACAGGCGCACGAACTCGCCGAACGCGATGGTGGCCACCACCAGCATCAATCCCTTGACCCGCAAGGCCGGAAAGCCCACGAGGAACGCGAAGAACGCCGCCAACAACGCCGCGATGAGCAGGGCCGGCACGATGTGCAGCTCGAAGATGACGGTGAGGATCCCGGCGCAGTAGGCGCCGATGGCGAAGAAGCCGGCTTGTCCGAGGGAAAGCTGGCCGGTCAGCATCAGGACGTAGGCGGACAGCCCGAGGAGCGTGTGGATCCCGATGAGCTGGGCGAGGCCGAGGTAGTAGGACATCGGCGGCTAGTCCCGGTCGGCGCCCGACCCGAAGATCCCCTGGGGTCTGAAGACCAGGAAGATGAACAGCAGCAGCAGCACGTACATGTCGCGCTCGTTGACGCCCCGGAAGTAGAGAAAGAAGTTCTCGAACCCGCCCACGAGCAGGCCCGCCGCGATGGCGCCGGGAATGGATCCCAACCCGCCGATGACGGTGACGATGAGGCCCTTGACGGTGAGCGGCACGGTGATGAGCGGCGACAGCACTCCCACCGCGGATGCCGTCATCGCGCCGGCAATGCCGCCGAGCAGGCCCGCGAGCACGAAGGTGGTGGCATTGGTCCGGTGCACGTCGATGCCGCAAAGCTGCGCCGCGACGTCCTGCTGGGACACCGCCCGCGTCGCCAGGCCCAGGCGGGTGCGGTAGAGCACGTAGAGCAGCGCCAGCGTGCCGGCGACGCACATCGCCAGCACGAACAGCAGGTCGCCGCGGACCCCGTAGGGGCCGACATCGAACATCACGTCGTCGAAAAGGGCCGGGAAAGTGAGCGGCGAGCCGTCGGTGGCATGCACGACCATCTCGTCGATGAAGAACAGCCCCCCGATGGAGGCCATCAAGGCGGCCAGGTGGTTGTTGATGGGTATGAACCTGAAGCAGGTCAGGTACGCGACGAAACCCAGGACTCCCGAGGCGAGCGCCGAGATCAGGAAGACCACCGGGGCCGGGGCATCGACGAAGGCGAATGCGGCCAAGCCCGCGTAGGCCCCGGCCAGGGACGCCGCGGCGTAGGTCATGTTGAGCTTGCCCATGGCGCCGAAGATCAACGTGAAGCCGATCCCGATCAGCGCATAGGTCGCGCCGAAGAACAGGCCGTCGCCGATGGTCTGGGTGATCTCGACGAACTCGAACCAGAAGTCACTCATGGCCTGGTGTCACTCGTCCGCGGCCGGCGCGGGGCCACTGGACACGAGGGTGCGTGACCGGGCGGGCGGGCCGGCCGGTCACGTTATCGCAACTCCGCGTGCAAAGCCAGTGCGGCAGCGTGGTGAAGGAGTTCGCTCGGACCCCTTCACCCGCTACCGCCGGATTCATGCATCCGATCCCCGCCGGAGACCGTCAGCGGGGATCGTGGACGACTTTCCACGCGTTGGATTGGCCCTGCACGAACACGTAGGGCTTGATGGACTCGCCTTCGTCCTGCACCCGCCCGATCTCGCCCATGAGCCCATCGACCTTGGCCAGGGCCTCGAGGCCGTCGCGGACCTTGCGCCGATCGGCCTTGAGAGTATCCGGCTTGGCCATGACGCCGGTCGCTTCGACGACCTGCTTGATGATGTGGGCGTTCTCCCAGGCGGCCGCGCTGTGCAGGTCAGCCGCCCCGCCGTTGGCTTCAGCCGCTGCCGCGACCTTGGCGGCGGCCTCCGTGATCGGAGCAAAGCCGGTGGGGATGTACATGCCTTCCGCGGCGGCGCCACAGCCCTTGAGGGTCTCCGCGCTGGAAGAGCTGGTGAGTCCCACGAGCACCTTCGGCTTGATCCGTTGACGCCTCATCTCCTTCAACATGCCGCAGGTGGTGAAGGGGTGCGAGGAGACGATCATCATGTCCGCGCCCGACCTTTTGAAGGCGCGGGCCTGGACCGAGAAGCTGGTATCGGCGAGCAGCCAGTTGGACGACTTCGATACCTCGAGCACCTGCTTCATGCCCCCCGCGACCTTGCCGGTCACCTCCTTGATGCCGCCGCCGACCCATTCGAAACCGTGCTTCTTGGCCATGGGGACGATGACGGCGGCGAAAGTGATCCGGGAGTGGGCCTGGTCGGTCTCGGTCCCGCCGTAGATCGTCTTGACGTCCGGGTACCGGCCGCGCAGCCACTTGAACATCTCGTCGTACATGGTGATCTCGTTGGGCACGTTGCGGAACGTCCACTGGGACTTTTTCGCAAGGCCGGGACGGATCGCCGTGTCGGTGAGGATGGGAAACTGAAGGCCCGTGTCGGCCGCATCGTCCACCTTCTTCTGGAAGATGCCGTACATGGCCGCCGCGGCGCCCGAACATGTCGGGCCGATGCCGATCAACGCCTCGGTTTGCGATTCGACCTTGCGCACGACGGAGATCGCCTGGTCGGCGTTGCAGGCGGAGTCATAGTAGGTGAACTCCATCTTCGCCATGGTGCCGTCGCCCAGCTTCACGCCACCCGAATCGTTGATGCTCTTCACCGCGGCCTTGAGCACGGCCTCGGAGTTGACGCCGAACGAGCGCAACGGCCCGGACTTCGCGCCCCAGCCCGCGATCTTGACGGTTCGATCGGCGGCGGCCGCCGGTTGCCCCAGCGCAAGGATCGAGGCAGCTACGGCCAGAGCGGTTACAATGGTCGCGAGTTTGAATTTGGACATCTTGACACCTCCCGTTAAATTCGGACGAACCCTTGAGCGACTCGGACTCGAAATTATACGGTCGTCGATGCTCTTCCGTTGAATTTGACGATCAATCTAATGTAACAAACTAGGGTAGCGGCCTTTATTTGTCAAACAAATTTACATTGGCAACGGAAGGGAGATGGGCGTTGGTCAAGGCGAAAGTAATCTACAAACCGTTGATGACGGGCGGCCTCGCCAAGCAGATTGCCGAGCGCATCAGGGAATCCATCACCGATGGGAGACTCAAGGCCGACGACCGGCTTCCCACCGAAGAAGAACTCGCCCGCCAGTTCCAGGTATCGCGGCCTACCATACGCGAGGCATTGAAACGGCTGGCAGCGCAGAGCTTGATCCGATCGCGGCGCGGCGCGACCGGAGGGTCGTTCATCAACCGGCCGAGCCGTGAGGAGGTCAGCTCCAACCTGACCACCGCCACCGCGCTCCTGGTGAGCCTGGGTGAATTCAAGATCCCGGAGATCCTGGAAGCGCGCCAGGAATTGGAGTTGTTGTGCGTCCGCCAAGCCGTGTCCCGGTGCGGGCAGGCGGAACTCGACACCATGGCCCGCGAGGTCGACTACCAGCAGCGGGAATCGATCTCGGACGAGGACTTCTGCGCCTCGGATGTGCGCTTTCATCGAGCGCTCGCCGACGCCACCCACAACTCCGTGTTGAAGTTCGTCATGTTCACCGTGATCGAGGCGTTGCAGCCGATCGAGAACATGGTGGTCTATCGGGTGCGTGAGCGTAAGGTGATCGCCCGGCAGCACGAGGAAATCCTGGCCGCCTTGCGAGTTAAGGACGAGGCGGCGGCGGCGGAAACGGTCCGGGAGCAAACCGCATACCTCAGAGAACGTTTCGACGCCGCACAGGCAATGAGAAAATCCCACTCCAAGTTCAGGCCGGCCGAGCCAGCCTGACCCCACCCGTCATTCTTGGGCATTTGGCATATTTGCCACGGAGGTGAACCATGCGGAGAAGAACGAGTTTGCGGAAGTCTTTTGCATTGGCCGGGGCGAGCATGGCGGCGATGCTTCTGTGCCTGTTGATCGGCACCAGCGCGGGCGCCCAGACGCTGCCCAGCAAGATCACGTGGATCGTGCCCTTCGGACTGGGGGGCGGCACCGGGACGTCGGCGCTGCTGCTGGCGCCGAAACTGCAGGCGAAGCTCGCGGGCAACGGCGTCAAGGAAGTCAAGGTGGTGAGCCTGCCGGGAGCAGGCGGCACCGTTGGGACGAAGAGGCTCTTCGGCTCGCCGGCGGACGGAAGCGTCATCGGCAGCATGCTGCCGGCGGGCGGGCTGGCGCAATCAGCGACACGGGACGTGGGCTTCGACCTCTCCAAGTTCACCTACCTGGCCAAGATCACCACCGCTCCCCGTTTCCTTTTCGTGAAGGGTGACTCTCCCATCAAGTCGCTCGACGACCTCATCGCGGAAGGAAAGAAGCGGCCGTTGAAGTTCTCCTCGGCGGGCGCGGCGTCCGCCGGCTCCTTCGTCCTGGCCAACATCATCGACAAGACCGGCATCCAGGTGAAGGACGTCACGGGATACAAGAGCGGACGTTCGCTGGTGGTGGCGGTGGCCCGTGGCGACGTGGACACGACCATCAAGACCACGGGCGGCGTGATCACCTTCATCAAGTCCGGCGAGGTCCGCGGCCTGGTGCAACTCTCCTCGGAGAAGGACAAGGATCCGTTCTTCCCGGACGTGCCTTCGGCCGAGGCCCTGGGCCGCAAGGACCTCATGGCCGGCGGCATTCTCTACATCCTCGTAGCCGCCCCGCCCAACGTGCCCCAAGCCGTCGCGGACGTGCTGCGCAACGCCGTGCACCAAGTCATCTCCGAGTCCAAGGCGGAGCTGGAGAGCAAGGCCCAGGTCATCCACGCACCCGCCACCGGGGAAGAAACGACAATGCTCGTGAACAACCTGATCAAGGACTACGCGAACCTGATCGCCCTCTACAAGGCGCAGCAGAAGAAGTAGTCTCGAAACAGGCTTGAAGCCTCCTGCCCCACCGTCCGGCCCGGATGATCGACGGATTGCCTTGTTCGCGCATCCGGGCCGGCCCTGGCGGCCCGGCCGCCGGCGTGGCGCACCACGCCAAGCCACGTCCCATGCACGGCGCGGCCGACGCGCTGAAAGAGATGCTCCGTGATTGAGGCCATCGGCGAAGCGCTGCTCAACGTCTTCGGGTTCCCCAACGTCCTGGTGGTGCTCATAGGCGTCACCGTGAGCATGCTCTTCGGCGCCCTTCCCGGCCTCGGCGGCATCGTCATCCTGACGCTGTCGCTGCCCATCATCATGGCGATGGAGACGCAACTGGCCATGATGGTCTTCGCCGCTTCCATCGGCGGCATCACCTTCGGCGGCTCCATCTCCGCCATCCTGCTCAACGTCCCCGGCACCGTCGCCAACATCGCCACGGTCTTCGACGGGCACCCGCTGGCCCGCCAGGGACGCGCCGGCTACGCTCTCGCCATCTCCGCGACGGCGTCCGCCCTGGGGTCGGTGTTCGGCTACGTGATTTTCCTGATGCTGCTGCCGGTGGTGCGCTCGGTGGTGTTCTCCTTCGGCCCGCCGGAGTTCTTCCTCATGGCGCTGCTGGGCATCAGCCTGATCGCGTCGCTGACCCAGAGCGAGCCGGTGAAGGGGCTCATCTCCGCGGGGCTGGGATTTTTGGTGGCCTTCATCGGGTACTCTCCCATCACCGGCGACATGCGCTTCACCTTCGACCTGCTCTACCTGTGGGACGGGGTCCACACCGGAGTCATCGCCATCGGCATCTTCGCCGTCTCCGAGATGTTCTTCCTGGCGGTCAAGGGAGAGGAGCTGGTGCAGCAGGGCGACGTGGAGCGCGCCACGGCGAGCGACGTCCTCGAGGGCATCCGCTTCGTGCTGTCCAACTTCTTCCTGCTGATCCGGAGCGCCACCATCGGCTGCGTGGTCGGGATCATCCCCGGGGTGGGCGCCAACGTGGCGGCCTTCCTGTCGTACGCCCAGGGCCAGGCCACCTCGCCGAACCGCGCCAACTTCGGCCGTGGGGCGCCCGAGGGCGTGCTCGCACCCGAAGCCGCCAACGACGCCAAGGACGGCGGCGCGCTGCTGCCCACCGTGGCCTTCGGCATCCCCGGGAGCGCGCCCCACGCCATCCTGCTGGTGGGACTGCTGCTGCTCGGCCTGAACCCCGGCAAGGAGTTGCTGACCACGCACCAGGCCACGGTCTTCACCCTGGTGCTGGCGCTGATCGCCGCCAACGTGTGGACCTCCATCCTGGGGCTCCTCTTCGCCAACCAGCTCGTCAAGATCACGCGGATCCGGGTCACGCTCATTATCCCCATCGTCCTGGTCATCAGCTTCGTCGGCGCCTTCGTGCTGCGCAACAATCTCCTGGACGCGTTCGCCGTACTCATGTTCGGCTTCATCGGCTACGGCATGAAGAAGTACAACTACTCCTTCATCACCTTCATTCTCGCCTACGTGCTCGGGGAGATAGCCGAGGTGTCGCTGTTCCAGACGCTGCTCATCTCGGACACGGGCTTCCTGATCTTCGTCACCCGCCCGATCTCGCTGGTGCTGACCCTGCTCATCCTGGCAGCCCTGGCCCTGCCGCTGCTGGCGCCGCTCAAGCGCGCATGGCAACGGCGTCAACTGCCGGACGCGCCATAGCGGCCCGTCGAGAACGTCCGAGCCCATGCTCTTCTACGCCGACCTGCACGTCCACTCGCGCTTCTCCCGCGCCACCAGTCGCAACTGCGACCTCAAGCACCTGGCCATCTGGGCGCGCAAGAAGGGCATCGGCGTCGTCGGCACCGGCGACTTCACCCATCCGGCATGGCGCGCCGAACTGAAGGAGCAGCTCGTGCCAGCGGAGCCCGGACTCTTCCGCCTGCGTCCCGACCTGGAGAAGGCCGTGGAGGCGGAACTTCCGCCGGCCTGCGCCGGCAGCCTCGCCCCGGTGCGCTTCATGCTGTCGGTGGAGATCTCCACCATCTACAAGAAGGGCGACAAGACCCGGAAGATACACCACCTGGTCTACGCGCCGGAATTCGACGCCGTGGACCGGCTGGTAGCCGCCCTCACCCGCATCGGCAACCTCCACTCCGACGGCCGCCCGATCCTGGGACTGGACTCGCGCCACCTGCTGGAGATGACCCTGGAGTCCGGGCCCGGCTCCTACCTCGTGCCCGCCCACGTGTGGACGCCGTGGTTCGCGGCACTGGGCTCCAAGTCCGGCTTCGACGCCGTCGACGACTGCTACGGCGACCTGGCGCCGCACATCTTCGCCGTCGAGACGGGGCTCTCGTCCGACCCGCCCATGAACTGGCGGGTATCCTCTCTGGACCGCTTCCGGTTGGTGTCCAACTCCGACGCCCACTCGCCCGAGAAGCTCGGGCGCGAGGTATGCGTGTTCGACACGGCGATGGACTACTTCGCCCTGCGCCGGGCGCTGGAGACGGGCGAGGGGTACGGCGGCACCCTGGAGTTCTTTCCGGAGGAGGGCAAGTACCACCTGGACGGGCACAGGAACTGCAACGTGCGCCTGGAACCCGACGAGACCCGCCGGCACCAGGGGCGCTGCCCGTCGTGCGGCAAGCCCCTGACCGTGGGGGTCATGCACCGGGTCGAGGACCTGGCCGACCGGGCTCCCGGCGCACAACCCCCCGACACCGCCGGAGACACCCAAGGGCTGATCCCGCTCCCGGAAATCCTCGGCGAGATCAACCGGGTCGGTCCCAAGAGCAAGCGCGTGGCCATGGACTACGAGAGCCTGCTGGCGCGGCTGGGACCGGAGCTTCAACTACTGAACAGCGTGCCGCTGGAAGACATCAACCCGGTGGCGCCGGCGCTGGTGGCCGAGGCCGTGGCGCGCCTGCGCCGGCGGGAGGTGATCCGCGAAGCCGGCTACGACGGCGTTTACGGGACCATCCGTCTGTTCCGGGACGGCGAACTGGCGCGGCGCAGCCGCGGAGCGGCGCTTTTCGAAGCGGAGGACATAAACGCCGGAGTGATCCGCGATCCGGCGCCGCCGGCCGTGCCAGGCCCGGCGGGAGACCAGAGCCTCAGGGAGTCACGCCGGACGAATCGCGAGGAGGTGGACCCACGGCAAGGGGATTCCGGCAGTCGGTCTCGGAGCCAGAATCCGCCACATCCCGGACACGAAACGGCGTCACCGGCGGAAGGCGGGGAACGACACCCTGCCGACGCTGGACACGCGCCCTCCACGGCGAACCCACCTTGGGACGACGTCTCGTCGGGGCAACTTGCGCTCCCGGTGAACTTCTCCCCCGGGAGCCGGGACCTGCTGGCCGGCCTGGACGCCGAGCAGCGCGGGGCCGCCGAGATCATCGACGGTCCCCTGCTCATCGTCGCCGGCCCGGGATCGGGAAAGACCCGCACCCTGACCCATCGGCTCGCCCACCTGATCGAGAGCCGTGATGTCGCTCCGGGCGGCTGTCTGGCCGTGACGTTCACGCGCCGGGCGGTCGACGAGATGCGCAACAGGCTGCGGGCGCTCCTGCCGGACACATGGGCCGACATCCCGCTGCACACCTTTCACTCCCTCGGCCTCGCCCTGCTCCGCGAGCACTGGAACGCCGCCGGGTTGCAACGCGGTTTCCGGGTGGCGCCGGAAGGCGAACGCCTTCGGTTGATGCAGGAGGCACTGGCAATCTCCGAGCGCCAAGCGCGCGCCTACCTGTCGGCCATCTCCCACGCCAAGCGGACCGGCGCTCCCGCAGCCGGCGACAAGCTCGCGAAGGCCCGTGACGCTTACCGGCAGGCCCTGGAAACACGGAACTGGTGCGACTTCGACGACCTCGTCATCCGCGCCGCCGACGCCCTGGAAAACGATTCCGAAGCCCGCGCACGGGTCCGGCAGCAGTATCCCTGGGTGTGCATCGACGAGTACCAGGACGTGGACGAGCAACAGGTACGCCTCATCAGGCAACTGGTGCCGCCCGACGGCAACATCTGCGCCATCGGCGACCCCGACCAGGCCATCTACGGCTTCCGCGGAGCGGACGTGCGCTTCTTCACGCGGTTTCCCGAGGACTTCCCGGGCGCCCGGGTGGTGCGTCTCGACCGGAACTACCGCTCCGATCGCAACATCGTGACGCTGTCGTCCCAAGTGATGAGCTCCGCTTCATCGGCCGGGCCGTCCATCCCCGCGCTCGACGACGCGCCCAACCTCGTCACCCTCCACGAAGCGCCGAGCGAGAAGGCAGAGGCGGAGTTCGTCGTGCAGTCGCTGGAGGAGGCCCTGGGCGGGCACAGCTTTTTCTCCCTCGACAGCGGCCGTTCCACCGAGGCCCATGGGAACGATTTCTCGTTCTCCGACTTCGCCGTGCTGTACCGCACCGAGGCCCAGGCCGAGGCGCTGACCGAAGCCCTGGCACGCTCCGGCATGCCCTTCCAGCAACGCTCCCACAACCCGCTGTCCGACCATCCTGGTGTCGCCGCCCTCGTGGAAGCCGTGGAGAACATTCCCGCTCCCGGTGTGCGCGGCGTGCGGGAGCAGCTCGAACTCGCCCACCGCGCCGCCGGCCCTGCCTCCGGCACAATGGAGGCCCTGGAGTTGCTGCGGCCCCTGGCGGACGCCTGCGGCGAAGACCTGGACCGGTTCCTTTCCGAGCTGGCCCTCGGCACCCAGGTCGACACCTGGGACCCCCGCGCCGACCGCATCTCGCTGCTCACCCTCCACGCCGCCAAGGGCCTGGAATTCCCTGTCGTCTTCATCGTCGGCTGCGAGCACGGCCTGCTCCCGCTGACCTGGGGCACGCCCGAGCCGGAAGACCCCGCCGAAGAACGCCGCCTGTTCTATGTCGGCGTCACCCGAGCGCAGACCCGCCTTTACCTGTGCCGCGCCCGCAAACGGCGCTGGCGCGGCAAGGTCCGCGAGATGTCCCCCTCACCCTACCTCGCCGACATCGAGGAAAGGCTCCTGGAACAAAAACGCTCTCGGACTTCCATTATCCGTGCGCGGAAGCGCGATGACCAGTTGGATCTGTTCTCGTAGCTTGACTCTGCTGACAGTTGCGCAACAATGAAAGCTACGGCCGTATCGCCGTCCTTCGAAGAAACGGGGACGCGGCCAAAGGTGAACCGGAAGGAGACGACATGTACGCACTGAGACTCGCACTGGTTGGTTTGTTGGCCCTATCCCTGTCAGGCTGCCTGAGCGGAGCCGGCGAGAAGGAAGGCGCGGGCACGCTGCTGGGCGCGGTGGCCGGCGGCATCGCCGGAGCGCAGATGGGCAAAGGACGGGGAAAACTCGTCGCGACCGGAATCGGTACACTCCTCGGCGCGGCCATCGGCAACGAGATCGGCAAGTCGCTCGACCGCGCGGATCGGCTCGCCTTGGAGCGGGCGACACAGAGTTCACTGGAGACGGCGCCCGTCGGACGGACCACCACCTGGAAGAACCCCGATTCCGGCAACCAGGGCACCATCACGCCGCGCAAGACCTTCCAGCGCAACGACGGCTCCTACTGCCGCGAGTTCACCCAGACCATCACCATCGGCGGCCGCACCGAAGAAGCCTACGGCACCGCCTGCCGCCAGCCCGACGGCACCTGGAAGCTGATCTCGGCGTAGCGACTTCGGCCAACCGGTCGGAACACACACCAACGCGGCAAGGGAGACCGGACGGTCCTCCTTGCCGCGTCTCATTTCACAGTCCCATCGCCTTCCACACCACCCCCTCGTGCAGGGGCGCGCCCATTATCACGATGAAGACGACGTAGACGAACGCCCACGTGACGGCGGTGATGGAGAGGGTGATGAGCCAGCGCTCGGAGGAGCGCAGGCGCATGAACAGGATCATGAAGAGGGGGATGGCGGCGAGGTAGCCGATGAAGTAGATCAGCGCCACGAGGAGCAGGAGCCAGGCGGCGAAGCTGAGCTCGCGGCGGAAAACGTTGCGGGTGGGACGGGTTTCCTCGATGGGTTCGGCGGCGCGGCCGGTCTCGATGCCGAAGAGGTCGTATTCCTGGAAGAAGCTGAAGCGGCGGCCGACGGCCGGGATGGCGTCGATCAGGAACTGGAACAGAGTCAGCAACAGCGTGGGGACGGCGATGATGAGAGGCACCAAGCGGGCGCGCGGCTGGTAGTCCAGGGCGAGGATGAGGAAGCCGAGCACGACGACGAAGACGCCGAGGGTGAACAGGGTGCGGTCGTTGAATTTCACGGGTGCTCCTCTTCAGGTCATCGCGGACGCCGGCGACGCGCAGGCGCTCAGGCCTCCCGCTGCTCCAGGTGCATGGACAGGCCGCCCTGCCGGACGTGGACTTGCCGCAACTCCCTGGCGCCGGCGAGCTGCTTGAGCAACACGGAGACCGGGCGGCCGGCGTCGAGGAATTCCCTGGGAGCGCCGGCATCCAACATGGCCTTGACAGAGTCCGAGCCGGCGATGACCCGGAGCACCATTTCCTCGTCGGAGACGCCGGGGCCGCCGAACTTTTGTCGCACCTCGTCCAGCGTGGGCTCGGGCCGGACCCAGGACCTCCACTCCTCCGCCCGCGGGCGGCTCAAGATCCTGTCCTTGACGTCCGGGTCCATGAGGCGTGCGCCCTCTTCTCCCCAATACCCCAGCGCGTACTGAATGCTCTGGTCGGTGACCTCCTTGTAGCGCTCCCCCACCATGACGTTGACCGCCGCCTGGGTGCCCACGAACTGGGCCAGGGGCGTCACCATGATGGGGTAGCCGTACTCCTCGCGCACGCGCCCGGCTTCCTCCAGTGTCTCTTCGATCCGGTCGCCCATGCCCACCGTCGCTAGCTGGTAACGCAGGTTGGAGATCATGCCACCGGGCACCTGGTGGCGGTACTGCGCGTGGTCGTACTCCCGCGGCGCGCCGACAGGAAAATTCTCCTGGCGGGCCACCTGGGTGAAGTGTTCCTCCACGGGCTTGACGGCTTCCAGGTCCACCATCGGCGTCAACCCCATGGCCTGGGCATTGGCCGCGACGTTGAAGATGGAGGGTTGGGCGGAGCCGTTGGCGAGGGGCGGTATGGACGTGTGCAGCGTCTTGACCCCCAGCTTCAGGGCTTCGACGTAGTTCAGCGGCGCAAGGCCGTTGTTGCAGTGGGCGTGGAATTCGAGCGGGATGTCGTCGACGTTGGCCATGACCAACTGGAGCATCTCGCGGGTGCGGTCCGGCGTGAGCAGCCCGCCGACGTCCTTGAAGCAGATCCGGTAGGGCCGCAGCGCCGCAAGCTCCCGGACCTTGCGCTCGTAGTACTCGTTGGTGTGCTTGGGAGAGACCGAGTAGATGACGTTGGCTACCACCTCCATGCCCATCTCCCCCAAGGTCTCTATCTCCCTGGCGAGCACGGTGTAGTCGTTCCACGGGTTGGAAGACCGCGTGAGGGTGATGCCGTGAGCGATGACGCGCTCCAGCACGAGCCGGATCACGCACGCGGGTATGGGCTCGAACCCGGAACCGAGGCCGCCGTGGTAGCGCAGCCGGGTCCTGGAAAACTCCTTGACCCCCAGCCGCACCCAGTCCCAGGGGTTCTCCTTGAGCTCGCGCACCTGCTTGATGATGCTGGCGAAGCCGAAGAACTCCATGGACTCGAAGCCGCAGCGGTCCATCTGCCGGGCGGCGCCCAGCATGTGGCCGATGCGCATGCGCAACGCCCACAGGCTCAAATGCCCGTCCCTGAGGGTGGTGTCGATGAATCGTATCTCGCTCATGTCCGTCCGCTCGTGATTGCCGGCGGCCCGGCCCATTCTTCGACGCCGCCGACGCGGCTCCATAGTACCGAAGGCCGTCGGACAAAACCAGCCTCTCGCGAAACAGCCCCCACGCTCGTGCGAGCCCACGGTCCGATTCTGTCCGCGCATCGCCCCGCGATCAATGCAACGCCAGCGAGGCGCTCTTGTGATAGGATGATGCCATGCCTCCTGTCGTCCATCCCGGAAGACTGCTGAAACGTGAGATCGAGGCCCGCGGACTGAGCGCCAACCGGTTGGCTCTGGCCCTAGGTGTTCCCTCCGGCCGTGTCACCGACATCCTGAACGGACGGCGCGCGATTACCGCGGAAACGGCGGTGCGGCTGGGGCGCTACTTCGGCAATCGCCCCGGTTTCTGGCTCGCACTCCAGAGCCAGTACGACATCGCACTGGTCGAGCGGGACCACGGCGCGGAGATCGACAACGAGGTGAGGCCGGCGGCCTCGACTTGACCACGGCTCGACGCGGACCGACCGCTTGTGGGAACGGGTGCGGGGTCTCTCGAACAACGCGCGGTATCCGGTCGCGCGGCAAGTCCCGATCTGATAACATGGCGCCTCTTTTCGGGTGCGCATGGAAACCCCGCGGAGCGCGGGAGAGGAGATGCCGATGGCCGATCGAGTGACCCTGGAGGTGTTCTCCGACTTCGTCTGACCGTGGTGCTATCTCAGTACCGGGCGTATTGAGAAACTCAGGCACAATTTCGATCTCGACGTCGTCTACACCCAGTTTCCGTTGCATCCCGAAACCCCGACCGAGGGCAAGCCGCGCAACATGAGCGGACCCAGCCGGGTGGATGCCATGCTCGCGCGCGAGGGCCTGCCGTTCACTGAACGGAAGTTCAGCTACAACAGCCGGCTGGCCCAGGAACTGGCGAAATGGGCCAAGCGCGAGGGCCGGGAAGACGCCTTCAACGACGCGGTGTTCCGCGCCTACTTCGTCGATGCGGTGAACATCGGGGAGCCGGATGTCCTGCTCGGACTGGCGGAAGAGGCGGGACTGCCGGTGGAGGAAGCACGCCGGGTCTTGTCCGACCGTCCCTTCGAGCAGGAGGTCAACGACGACTGGCAGCGCTGCCATTCCCTGGGCGTGCGCGCGGTGCCGACCTACCTCTCGGAGGGCTTGGCCATCGTCGGCGCGGAGCCGTACGACCGGTTGGAGCAGCTCGTCACCGAGGCCGGCGCCACCCGGTTGACGGATCCCGTGGACGCTTGACCCGCGGGCGCTCCGGCAGCGTACAACGGGTCGGACCTTGGAGTCATCGTCGCAACTGGTCGATATTGTTGAGTTAATCTGCTTGGCGGACAACCCGTGTCATCCGGCATTCCACAAGTCGACTTCGGCCCGTTCCTCGGCGGTGACGCGGCGGCGCGCCGCCGGGTCACGGAAGAGATCCGCGCGGCCTGCGGCGAGTATGGCTTTCTCAACGTCGCCAACCTACCGCTGCCCACCGGGCTCATCCAGCTCGTCTCCGCCAAGGCCAAGGAATTCTTCGCCTTGCCCGCGGAGGTCAAGGAAGCCATCGGCCGGTCCGACCTGGACGTCATCTCGGGCTACGTCGGCGTTGCGGTGGAACACCTCGATACGCAACAGCCGGGGGACCTCAAGGAATCCTTCAGCCTGAACCAGGCCAGCCTGGCGCTCCTGGACCGCTGGCACATTCCGGTGGCCGGTTTCCGCGAGACGGTGCTGGAACTCCACGAGGCCGCCGCCCGCGCCTGCGCGGCACTGGTTCGCGCCATGGCGC
The DNA here is from genome assembly GCA_022823055.1 of Candidatus Binatia bacterium. Classification (GTDB taxonomy): domain Bacteria; phylum Desulfobacterota; class Binatia; order UBA9968; family JAJDTQ01; genus JAJDTQ01. Next base: position 46,822 of record JAJDXX010000161.1, read on the forward strand.
TCTCCCTGGGCGCGCCCGAGGACTTCTTCGAGGACAAGCACGCGCCTCATGCCAGCACCGCGCGTTTCTTCCACTACCCGCCACTGACGCACCCGCCCGGAGACGGGCAATTGCGCGCCGGGAGCCACACGGACTACGGCACCGTCACCCTGGTCTTCCAAGACGAGGTGGAAGGCCTGGAGGCGCTGGTGGACGGCCGGTGGATGACCGTCCCGGTGGTGCCCGGCACCGTCACGGTCAACGTGGCGGACCTGTTGTCGCGGTGGAGCAACGGCATCTACCGTTCGGTGCAGCATCGGGTGGCCTTGCCGAGCGCCAACGCGGAACGCTCCCGGTACTCCAACGTATTCTTCTACAACCCCAACAGCGCGGCGACCGTCCGGTGCCTCGACTCCTGCTGCGACGCCGAGCGGCCCACGCGGTATCCGCCCATCGCTGCCGGGGAGTTTCTCAGGCAGCGGCGCGCCGCGCAGTATCAGTGAAACCGCACATCGACTCCGATCGGTAGCAGCACGGACACGGCGGGTTCGAGACCCTCCGCAATAACTCGTCTCCCGACGACGAGTTCAGCGGCTCTGACCGCGAGATGCCAGGTTGCGCTCCAGGAACCCTAGCAGAACCGGCGCCACCGTGACGTTGGGCTCCTGATCGACGCGGCGGCGGTCGGGCTCGCCGGGAAGGTAGGTGAACCAGGAGTGGCCGGCGTCCGGGACGAACAAGGTCTCGACCTCGGCGCCGGCGGCGCGCAACGCCGCGATGAAGCGCTCGGACTGGTTGTGGTGGACGATGGGGTCCTGCTCGCCGTGGATGATGAGATAGGGGACCCCGTGCGGCACCCCTTGGGCCTCGACTCCTTGGAGGGGTGAGAACCGGCGGTAGTCTTCCGGAGCCTCGGCGGGCGTGCGACCCATGAGCCTGCCCACCGGGTCGTCCTTGCGCTTTTGGGTCACCTCCCACCAGTCCGGCAAGTCGTAGATGCCGTAGACCCCCACCACGGCCCGCAAATGCGGCGTGACCCAGTCCTCCAGAGAAAGCAGCGCCGCCATGTGCCCGCCCGCGGAGTCACCTACGAACCCCAACCGCGTGGGGTCCACGCGCAGCCCGGTGGCCTCGCCGATCAGCCAGCGCAGGGCCCGCCGGATGTCCTCGTGCACGCCGGGCCACGACGGCGAGATGTTCTTCGACAGCCGGTAATCCACCGCCACCAAGGCATAGCCGCGGGCCGCCAGCCACGGCCCCCACTCCTGGTACTGGCGGTGGCTGCCGTGGGCCCAGGCGCCGCCATGAAAGCACAGCAGCGCCGGATGCGGCCCCGGACCGGCGGGCAGATACACGTCGTTGCCCAGATTGCCGTCGGGGCCGCCCCCGTACGGAACGTCGCGCCGGGTCTCTACCTGTGCGCTCATGGCTCGTACCCTCGAAATGCAACCGGACCGACCGGCCTATCCGGCCGACAGGAAACGGCGAACGGCTTCGGCACAAGCCTCCGGCGCTTCCTCGGCGATGAAGTGGCCGCAGTCCAAGGCGGCCTCGGACACGTCATCGGCCCATCTCTCCCAAACCGGGGAAAGCGGTTTGGGCCTGCGCGGCGACCCGCGTACCACCAGGACCGGGCATCCGAGCTTCCTTCCCGCCTGCCGGTCTTGCCGGTCGTGCTCAAAGTCGATCGTCGCGCCCGCCCGGTAGTCTTCCACCATGGCCTGCCGCACGCTGGGTATTCGGAACGCCGCCTTGTACGCTTCGACCGCCGACGGGTCCAGCACACCAGGCCGTCCCGCCCACCGATCCAGCAGGTGCATGATGAAGAAATCCGGGTCCGCGCCGATCATGCGTTCCGGCAAGGGCGCGGGTTGAGCCAGGAAGGACCAATGGTATCTCCGAATGGAGACCGCCATGTCCGTGGCCTCCCAGGAGTCCAGCGTCGGAACGGTGTCCAGGCTCACGAAATGGCTGACCCGCTCGGGAGAATCGAGCGCCAGCCGGTAGCCGACCCTGGCACCACGGTCGTGCGCGACGACGCCGAACCGGTCATGACCAAGCTCCGCCATGAGGTGCACCATGTCCCTGGCCATCTCACGCTTGGAGTAGTGGATGTGCTCGGGATCGGGCTCGGGTCCCCGACTCGCTCCGTAGCCGCGGAGATCGGGGATGACCAACGTGAACGCGTCCATCAGCAACGGCGCCAGACGGTGCCATTGAACATGGGTTTGCGGGAAACCATGCAACAGCAACAGGGGGTCGCCCTGACCGCCGGCGCGGCAATGGATCGTGGCGTTCCCGCAGTCGATATCGTGTGTGGCGAATCCGTCGAACATCGTCGTGCCTCGCAAGAGTCCGTTGCCAGAAAGGGGCTGAAAATGCAAAACCCTTCACGCGGACGCCCTGCAGCCGGTGGGGCTTCAGACCCATTTCCTCGCCTCCGCTCGAAGCCGAGTTGCCATTGGAAACAGACCGGAACTTGAATCTCGTGACCCGGTGCAGTATCTTCACGACCGAGGATTCCGGCCGGACTTGGTGCCCAAGACGATGGGGCAAGAAGCCTCAGGTATTCGATGAACAACGGGGTCGGCGTGTGATGGCAACCACCAGCCTTGAATGGATGAATGTGACATATGACGCGGAGTTCGCCTCCCCGGCATTTGATTTACCGACGAACAACACCAGCGTACTCAGCGCCATCTACGAGACGTTCCTTCCTCAGTTTCGAATCAATTCGCGTGACATGGATGTGACGGGAGGTAACGTGCTTTCGGATGTTCACGTCCGCGCCTCCCTTTTTAACGGAAACGGCAGCATAGACATCTCGGCAGACAAGATGTCTCTCGTTTTCAACAACTTGAGGACGGAAAATGAACTTTTAACCTGTCAACGTTGTGTATTGCTGGGTGAAGAGGTGTTGAACAAGTCGTTGCCAGCCGTGCGTATCGGCATGGTGGCAATCAAGCCGACTCTTTTCCTGGAGCTGGACGGAGAGGACAAAGACATTGGAGACCACCTAGCGCAGTTGTCGGCGCCAAGTATTCAGTTGGATCTTGATGAATTCGGCAGTGCCGTTCAGTATCCTGGCCTGAACGTCGAGGTCAGCAACCCACAAGAAAGATGGGATGCACTCTTTCATGCATTTCGAGACCGAATGAAGCCATCGTCCTTGATCCTTAACTGCCAAGCGATTTATCAGGAAGACGGGGCGGTGCGGGGCCTTGGGAACCGCGTCGACCACCTCAAACGGCTGCTAAGGGCCTTTTTCGACAGCGCGGAACTGGAGTTGGAGGGCTTAACGGGATGAGCTTGGGATTGACCACTCTTGAAGGTCTGGGCCAACGTCCACCTAAGGCTCCATTGGCCGCAGAAGAGCTGCTCAATCGCGGAACGCCCAAAGTGGGGCCACGTGACGAATTGGCAAACTCGGACATCTGGTGGGGGCACGTCCGTACGGAACCCCGGCATCCGCAACGCTTCCGTCAGTCGGAACAACCGCGGCCGCCCACGAGCGTGGATCAGTTTACCGCCGTTACGCCCAGGCCATCTGTCACTCCTGACACAGGCTCGGCAAGGTCTCCGTACCGTGCCAGACTTACCGGGCCGGTGAAGTTCGTGAACCAGCTTCTGGCCGCATGGGATTTGGAAACAGACTCAGCCTGTGTCCTCTTGGGATTCGAATCCTCTGAATCTGCCGTTGTCAATGCTATCCTGGATGGCTATGCGCCCCTCCAAGGCAGAGATGTAAGGGATCGGATTGCCTACCTTTTTCGCATTAGGGTCTTGTTGTCGAACCTTTTCAGAAACAAGTCCGTTGAGAACGAGTGGCTGAGAGAGCCCCGCGACATCTTGAAGGGGAAAGCCCCCATGGATCTCCTGCTGGAAGGCTCCATGGAGAATCTCCTTCTGGTCAGAGAATTCGTTGAACTGTCAACGGGTAGATGACACTGCTGGATTCGATCGCAGAAAAAACGCTACGGGCAGATGTTTTCCGAATGGCAGGCCAGTGGCAGGCCACGGAGTTTCTCCGTGTAGCGGGCTTCGATGACGAGAGCGTCCGAGAGATGCTTCAGCTCCTGTCCTCCAGCGGTATTTCCGATACGCCCCAAGACCTGCTCGACGATCCTTTCAGACCGAAAACTCAACTCCGGAAGGCCGGATATCGAACGCGATTCTCCGATGGGTCTTTCCCCGTATTTTACAGTTCTCTGGAGCCGGTGACGGCTGAGGCGGAGGTGAAGTACTGGTTCATACACAACGTGGCAGGACCGGCCAAACCTCGCGTCGCTTACTATTCTCGATTCTCATGTCGATTCGACGGCTCTGTCAAGGACATCCGGCCAGCTCTTGTAGATTGGCCCGACCTGACCCACGACAATGACTACAGCCTCTGCAACAGAGTGGGTGCGGAGGCGACGACCTCAGGTCTTGACGGATTGATGACACCATCCGCCCGGAGGGCCGGTGGTACCAATATTCCGGTATTCACCCAACGCGCTCTGAGCAATCCCGTCATCCATGGCCTCGTCGCACTAACTCTTGACCCTTCAAGTGGAGCGGTGGATGTCAAGGAAGCTGCCTCCAAGGGTACTTGAGTCATGATTTCTGCCATATTGACAAACTTTGGACGTTGTATCGGACGGACGACAACCCTGCGACCAAGTTAACGTTTGCAACCATGAAGACACATTCTGCGGTACTCATCCCCGGGGATGGTATCGGTCCCGAAATCACGGCGGCGGTGCGGCGCGTCCTGGATGCGGCCGGCGCTCCCGTCGAGTGGGTCGAATGCAAGGCCGGCGTGGCGGCCCTGGAACACGGTTCGGACGTGCTTCCGGAGTCCACCGTCGAGGCCATCGAGCACCATGGGGTCGCTCTCAAGGGACCGTGCACCACTCCGGTGGGCGAGGGTTTCACCTCGGTCAATGTCCAACTGCGACAACGCCTGAACCTGTACGCCGCCGTGCGCCCGGTGCGCTCGCTGGCGGGCGCCAAGACCCGGTTCGACGACGTGGACCTCATCATCGTGCGCGAGAACACCGAGGGTCTCTACAGCGGCGTCGAGAACCGGGTCACCGATGACGTGGTGATGAGCATGAAGGTGGCCACCAAGAGCGCCAGCCTGCGCATCGCCCACTGGGCGTTCCGCTTCGCCACCCGGCGCCAGCGACGCAAGATCACGGTCTTCCACAAGGCCAACATCATGAAGGTCACGGACGGCCTGTTCCTGCAGTGCGCCCGCCGCATCCACCAGCACGAGTACCCGAACATCGAGTACGAGGAGAACATCATCGACGCGGGCTGCATGAAGCTGGTGCAGGACCCGGGCCGCTTCGACGTGCTGTTGCTGGAGAACCTCTACGGCGACGTCATCAGCGACCTGTGCGCGGGTCTCGTGGGCGGACTCGGCGTGGTGCCCGGGGCCAATTTCGGCGACGACCGGGCGGTATTCGAGGCGGTGCACGGCTCCGCCCCGGACATCGCGGGAACCGGCGTGGCCAATCCGCTGGCGATGCTGATGTCCGCGGTGATGATGCTCAACCACCTGGCGGACACGCGCGAGGACGAAGGCTGCCGCCAAGTCGCCGAGCGCATCAAGGCCGCCTACGACCTGGCCCTCGACGAGGACTGCAAGACCCGTGACCTGGGCGGGGACCTCGGCACCGAGGCCTTCGCGGATGCGGTGATCGAGCGACTGGCGGACTCGCACTGATACCGGCGTGCGTGCCGTCCCTGCCCCTGCCCCTGGATTCCCGCTTCCCAGGCTGTGTCAAAACTCTGCTCAGACACGCAATGGCACCAACCCCCAAAATCGTCATTCCCGCGGAAGCGGGAATCCATGGGTTGGGAGGGGCCAAATGGCCATTCTCCGCCGCACCACCCCTGGATTCCCGCTTCCGCGG
>JAJDXX010000050.1 GCA_022823055.1 Candidatus Binatia bacterium
TCGGCGGGCGCCTCGCGCTCCTCCAGCCCCTCGGCGGCGCCCGCGTGGGCCTGGGCCGCCATGAGGCGGGCGTAGGTGCCGCCCCCCGCCAAAAGCTCGGCGTGGCCGCCGGTCTCGGCCACCTGCCCGCGCTCCAGCACCAGGATGCGGTCGGCGTGGATGACGCTCGACAGGCGGTGCGCGATGATCAGCGTGGTGCGCCCCTCCATGAGCTTGCGCAGCGCCTCGTTGATCACCGCCTCGCTCTGGGCGTCCACGCTGGAGAGGGCCTCGTCGAGCACCAGGATGGGCGCGTCCTTGAGGATCGCCCGGGCGATCGCGATGCGCTGGCGCTCGCCGCCTGACAGGCGCGCGCCGCGTTCGCCTACCACGGTTTCGTATCCTTGGGGCAGCCCGCTGATGAAGTCGTGGACGTTGGCCGCGCGCGCCGCCGCCTCGATCTCCTCCGGCGTCGCCTCCGGCCGGGCCATGCGCAGGTTGTCGGCGATGGTGCCGTAGAACAGGTACATGTCCTGGGCCACCACCGCGATGTGCCGGCGCAGCACGTCCAGCGGGATGGCGCGGATGTCGCGACCGCCCAGGAGCACGCGCCCCTCCTGCGGGTCGCCGAAGCGCAGCATCAGGTTCACCAGGGTGGACTTCCCGGCGCCGCTGGGGCCCACCACGCCGAGCTTCTCGCCGGGGTGGAGCTCGAAGGAGACGCCCCGGAGCGCGGGCCGGGCGCCTTCCCGATACGCGAAGTTCACGTCCTCGAAGCGCACCTCGGGCGTGAACGCCGTTTCGGTGGCGGCCTCGGCGGGCTCGGGTTCGCGCACGGTCACCGGCGCCTCCAGCAGCTTGAAGATGCCTTCGGCCGAGGCCATGGCGTCGATGCCCTGGTGGTAGAGGATCATCAGCTCGCGCATGGGGCGGAAGATCTCCGCGCCCATGAGCAGGATGACGATGAGCGAGCGCAGCTCCAGCTCGCCCGCGCTCACCTTGAGGGCGCCCCAGCCCAGGGCGCAGGCGGTGCCGCCGAGGATACCGAAGGTGGTGATGCCCACCGACACCATGTTCACCGCCAGCACCCCCATGGTGGTGCGGTAGAGATGGCGCGCCCGCTCCGCCAGGCGCGCGCCCTGGGCGCGGCTCCGGCCGAAGATCTTGAGGGTGGCGATGCCCTGGATGCTGTCCAGGAAATCGGCGCTGAAGGCGCCGTAGGAGGTGCGCCGGCGCCGGCTGGTCTCCTCGTTGTAGACCATGAACAGCGGCGTGGTCACCAGCGTGATCAGCGCGAAGACCACGAAGATGATCCCGATGACCACGTCGAAGGAAGCCATGAGGAAGAAGATCAGCACCGGCGCCACCGACGCCACCACCATCTGCGGCAGGAACTGGCCGTAGAAGACCTGGAGGCGCTCCACTCCCTCTCCCAGCGACAGCAGCACGTCGCCGGTGCGCTCCTGGTTGAAGTGGCCGGGACCCAGGTCGAGGGCATGCTCGTAGAGCTTGCCGTGGAGCGTGTTCTTGACCCGCGCCGCGGTCTCCTGGCTCACCACGTCGCGCAGGTACTGGAACACCGCGCGCAGCGCGATGAAGCCGGCCACCGCCCCCAGGTAGGGGATCAACGACGAGAACGGCTGCCCGGTGAGGACGCCGGCGATGACCAGACCGGAGAACGCCAGCCGCGAGATGCCCGCGGCCACGGCGCACAGGCCGAGCACGACGGCGGCGCCGATGCGCACGCGCACGCCGCGGGTGTGGGTCAGCAGTCGCCGGTCGAGGTACATGAGGGCATCCGTCTCCGTTTCTGGAAATTAGAAGGTCGCCGCCGGGAATACAAGGCCGCATGCCCGCCCCCCCAATGAGTCATTGGGGGGGCAGGCCGACGTATTAGGAACAAAAATTAGAGTATGCTAACTTTTTCTCTTGCATTAAAGATATAAACTGAGTATGGAGGCCAGAAATAACTTGTGAAGGGAGACCTAATCAATGGCAGGAAGACAGTTGGCGAACAGGATGCTGGTGTCCTTGGCGGCGATCGTTGGCCTCTCCATCAGTGTCGCGGGGACCGCCGTCGCGGACGGCGAGGTCAACATCTACTCCTACCGGCAGCCGTTCCTCATCAAGCCGATGCTGAACGCCTTCACCCAACAGACCGGCATCAAGGCCAACGTGGTGTTCGCGCCCAAGGGAATGATCGAACGCCTCAAGCGCGAGGGCAGGAACAGCCCCGCCGACATGATCCTGACCGTGGACATCGGGCGGATCAACGACGCCGTGGAAGCCGGGGTGCTGCAGCCCGTCACAAGCAAGAAGCTCGCGGCCAACATTCCGTCGCACGACCGGGACCCGTCGGGCCTGTGGTACGCGCTCACGAGACGGGCTCGCGTGGTCTACGCCTCCAGGGAGAGGGTGAAGCCGGGCGACCTTTCGACCTACGAGGCCCTGGTCGATCCCAAATGGAAGGGCCGCATCTGCATCCGTTCGTCGCAGCACTCCTACAACGTGGCCCTGCTCGCGTCCCTTGTGGCGCACCACGGCGAGGCCAAGGCCGAGGAATGGGCGCGGGGACTCAAGGCCAACCTGGCGCGCAAGCCTCAAGGCAACGACCGCGCGCAGGTCAAGGCCGTCTTCGCGGGCGAATGCGACCTGACCCTCGGCAACACCTACTACATGGGCAAGATGCTCACCAACGAGAAGCAGATCGCGTGGGCGGAGTCCGTGTTTCTATTCTTCCCCAACCAGGACGGCCGCGGCGCCCACATGAACATCAGCGGCGCCGGCGTCACCAGGCACGCGGCGCGCAAGGAGAACGCCGTCAAGCTGCTGGAATTCCTCAGCGACGACCTGGCGCAGAAGATGTACGCGGAGCAGAACTTCGAGTATCCGGTGAAGCCCGGCGTGCCTTGGTCCGGCCTGGTGGAGTCCTGGGGCAAGTTCAAGGCCGACAGCATCGACATGATCAAGGTCGCCAAGAACCGCCCGACCGCCATCCGGATCTTCGACCGCGTGGGCATTCCGTAGAGATCCGTTTCCCGCTAAAGTGACCGGTGAACCCCTTTGACAGAGGAGGAAAGCACATGAAAGGCGACCCCAGGGTCCTCAAGGCGCTCAACGATGTCCTGCGGAAAGAACTAACCGGGATCAACCAGTACTTCATGCATTCGCGCATGTGCCGGAACTGGGGCTACCAGGTCCTGGACGACGTCATCTTCAAGGAATCCATCGAGGAGATGCAGCACGCGGATAGGATCATCAACCGCATCCTGACCCTGGACGGGGTTCCCAACGTTGCCGGTTACGACAAGATCATGGTGGGGAAGACCGTCAAGGAGCAGTTCGAGAACGATCACGGCCTGGAAGAGGAGGCCATCAAGGTGCTGCAGGAGAGCATCGCGACCTGCCAGGAACACGCCGACCACGTGAGTCGCGAGCTGCTGGAGCAGATTCTCGCGGATGAGGAAAATCACGCGGACTGGATCGAAGCGCAACTCCGCCTGATGGAGGAGGTCGGCCAGGAGAACTATCTGGCGCAACAGATCTACAATACCGGGGGCGGCGGAGGCGCCGCCTGAGCACGCCGCCGGGTTCGTCATCGACAGGGTGGAACCATCGTGGCCGAAAAGCGTTCGGAAGCGACCGAAGACTACCTCAAGGCCATCTACAGCCTTGCGGAGGAGAACGACCAGGTCATCGCCGCGCGGGTGGCGGAAGACATCGGCGTGACGCCTTCGACCATGTTCAGCGCCCTGCGGCGGCTCGAGAAGGAAGAGTTCGTGCGCGTGGAGCGGCGCAAGAACATCTACCTGACCTCCAAGGGCCGGGACGTGGCCGAGGCCATCCTGCGACGGCACTTCCTCACCGAACGGCTGCTGACGGACCTGTTGGGGCTCGACTGGGTCACGGCGCACCAGGAGGCGCACCACCTGGAGCACGCCATTTCGCCGGTGGTGGAAGAGCGCCTGGCCGCGATCCTCGACAATCCTTCCACCTGCCCCCACGGCAACCCCATCCCCGTGAAGGGAGAGGCCTCCCCGCGCCGTCAGTGGATCCCCCTGAACACCGCGGAAGCGGGCAACTCGGTCATCTTCCGCTGCATCACCGAGACCGGGGAGCGCGACGAGCGGCTGCTCTCGTTTCTGTACGACCACAACGTCCGTCCCGGTGCGAATATCGATGTTCTCGACGTCGCCCCATCCCTCGGGACCATCAGCCTGCGGGTAGGGGAGGACGAGGTGGTCCTCGGTCTGGAGGCGGCCAAGAAGATCTACGTGCAGTGACCGGAGCGTGGACGCGAGCTCCTTCTTTCCGTCATTCCCGCTTTCCAGGTTGTGTCAAAACCCCGCACGAATAGGGAATGGCACGGCCGCCCCGAATCGTCATTCCCGCGGAAGCGGGAATCCAGGGGTGGAGAGGGGCCAAACGGGCGTATTCCCCGCCTCGCCCCCGCCTGGATTCCCGCTTCCGCGGGAATGACGGTATGGGGGGTTGCTACCTATTCTCATCCGAGCGGGGTTTTGACACAGCCTGTTTCGCGGGCATGACTCATTGGGGTGTAGCGGGATTCCGTAACGCCTCCGAGTGGACCCGGACGCCGCCAGCGAGGTGACGGACTGGGCTACACCAGCGAGGCCATGGCCACGCCCGCGGCGACTACCGCCATCCAGAGCATCCGCCGGACGCCGATCCGGTCCCCCAGCCAGATGCGCGCGGCCACCGCGGTGACGGCGGCGAAGCAGGAGAACCCGATGGCCGCGCCGACCCTCCCGCCGCCGGCGGAACCGGTCAGGAACAGGCCCAGGGCACCCGTTTCCAGGAACGCCTGCACGAGCACGAGCGACCAGGTCGTCCCGCGCGGCCAGGCCAGCGGGCTGCGTCGCCGTTCGAGAGCCATGAAGCCCAGCGCGCCGGCCAGGGCGAAGGCGCGGTTCAGGTACACCGCCGGGACCGGGCCGAGCGCGGTGCCGGCCTCCTGCGCGAGGAACATGCGCACCGCCACCGTGACGGCGGCGCCGAGCCCCAGGAGCGCGGTGACGCGCAACCAATGCCGGTCGTAGCGCTCCTTCCCCGGCCGGTCGGGCCGGGCCAGCATGGCGACGCCCGTGAAAACCGTGAGCGCCGCGACCCCTTGCAGCCAGTGATACGGATGACCGGCCAGGACGTTGAGCCCCACGAGCATCACCGTGAAGCTCGACGTGGCGGGGGATGCCACCGTCACCGGCCCTCGCACCAGCGCACGGAAGAGCAGCGCCAGCACCGCGACGTTCAGGAAACCGGACACGGCCGAGGCGCCCCAGCCCCAGGTGTTCCACGCGGGCCAGCCGCCGCTCGCCGCGAACCAGGTCGTCATGACGGCGAACGGGGGGACCATGATGAGGGCGATGAGCACGGACAGGGAAATACGGCTCGCCGTCACCCGCGCCACGCAATCGGAAACGCCGATCAGCGTGGCGCCGCACAACCCCCACAACAGTCCGTTCATGACATTCCTCCGTCTCCGGCCTCCTTGGCTTCTCCTTCCCACGTTCCTTTCAGACTCTCCGGCCGCCGGCAAACGCGGACTCGAAATGTCCCCGAGACTGTGGTACGGCTCAAAGGAGAAGGCCCGTTCCGAGGTGGTTCCGGGAAGGAACTCCCCGGGCTTGGAACGGGCATGACACGGGTCCCCTGAAGCAGGCGCGAACGGACGAGAAGGGAGAACGGGATGCAGCCGGTAACCGACATGCGGAGCTACCTTGAGCGGCTCGACGAGATGGGCGAGATCAAGCACATCGAGGGGGCGGACCTCGACACGGACGTGGGGGCGCTGACCGAGCACATGGGCGACATCGAGTCGCAGGCGCTGCTGTTCGACGGCTTCGCGGGGTTTCCCAAGGGTTTCCGCATCATCTCCAACCTGTTCCGCACCTGCCCGCGCTCGGCGGTGGCCATGGGTCTGCCCACGGACGTGAAGGGAGTGGACTTCCTTCACGCCTGGCGCAAGCGCGCGCTGGAGTTCCAGCCGCTGCCCTACGAGCAGGTGGAAGGCGGGCCGGTGTTCGACAACCAGATGGAAGAGGACGAGGTGGACCTGACCCGGTTCCCCACGCCCATGTGGCACGACCTCGACGGCGGGCGCTACATCGGCACCGGGTGCGGCATCATCACCAAGGACCCGGAGTCCGGCGGCATCAACATCGGCACCTACCGGGTGATGATCCAGGAGAAGAACAAGGTCTCGGTCAAGATGAACAAGGGCAAGCACGGGCGCCTCGCCATGGAGCGCGCCCACGCCCGCGGCGAGGCCCTGCCCGTGGCCATCACCCTGGGACAGGAGCCCAGCGTCATGCTGTCGTCGCAGATGCCGTTGCCGCCGTCGGTGAACGAGTACGAGTTCGCCGGCTGGATGCAGGGCAGCCCCATCCCGGTGGTGCGCGGCGCCGTCACCGGCCTGCCCATCCCGGCCAACGGCGAGGTGGTGCTGGAAGGGGAGATCCCGCCGCTGCCGCCGGAGCAGCTCCCCAAGGAGGGTCCCTTCGGCGAGTGGCCGGGCTATTACACCGAGGCCACCGAGGGCGACGTGCCGCTCATGACCGTCAAGCGGGTGTACTACCGGAACGACCCCATCATCCTGGGCGCCCCGCCGGTGCGGCCGCCCAACAGCTACCTGCCCATTCCCCTAGGCGCCATCACGCTGTGGGAGCAGTTGGAAAAGGCCGGCATCCCGGACGTGAAGGGGGTCTGGGGTTTCGTCTACGGCGGCCAGCCCGGCCCGTTCACGGTCATTTCCATCAAGCAGCGCTACACCGGCCACGCCAAGCAGGCGCTGCTGGTGGCCGCCGGCGCCCGCGCCGGCGCCTACGGCGGCAAGATGGTGGTAGTGGTGGACGACGACGTGGACATCACCAACCCCGGCGAGGTCATCTGGGCCATCTCCACCCGCTGCGACCCCCGCGAGGGCATCGACATCGTGAAGAACGTGTGGGCCTCGGTGTGCGAGCCGGTCATCTCCCCCATGGACCGGGACACCAAGGGGTACGTCACCGACCGCGTGCTCATCGACGCCTGCCGCCCGTACCAGTGGATCGACCGCTTCCCGCCGGTGAACGCGTTCGAGCCAAAGTACAAGCAGGACGTCGCCAAGAAGTGGGGAGTTTAGGAGGGCAATAACCCCCGAATCGTCATTCCCCGCGAAACAGGCTGTGTCAAAACACCATCTGAGAGAGGCGCCAACCCCCGGAATCGTCATTGATATGAAAATAAAATCTGGTTCAATGATTTCTGGTAGTTATGGAATCCCGCTACACCCCAATGAGTCATTCCCGCGGAAGCGGGAATCCAGGCGGGGTGGGGCCGGGCAATGAGGCCGCCACACCCCCACCCATGGATTCCCGCTTTCGCGGGAATGACGACTCGGGGCGTTGGCGCCAATTCTTGTTCGGGCAACGTCTTGACACGGCCTGTTCCGCGGGAATGACGTATGCGGCGCGTCGGCGCCCCTGGAGGCCGGTCCCATGAAGGGATGGAGCGCATGAAGGCTATTCTCTGCAGGACGTTGACGGCCGCGGCGCTGGCCTTGTCGGTCGTGCTGGCGCCGGCCACGGATGCGTCCGCCCACAAGTCCGTCCTCAAGGTCGAGTTCGCGGAACGGCGCGAGTTCGACGTCCTCATCGAGGACTTCACGCTAACCGACCAGAACGGCGAGCGCGTGCGGTTCGGGAACCTCCGGGGCAAGCCGGTGGTGATCAACTTCATGTACACGTCGTGCCCGGACATCTGCCCGCTGCTGACCGCGAGCCTCAAGATCCTGCGCGACCACATGAAGCCGGTGGAGGCCCGGGACATCCGTTTCCTGTCCATCACCACCGACCCCGAGGTGGACACGCCCAAGGTGCTCAAGGCCTACAGCCGGCGCCACAAGGCGGACGCGCCCAACTGGTCGTGGCTCACGGGCGACGCCCGCGAGCTGGCGCCGGTGTGGCAGGGCTTCGGCGTGAGCGTGGAGCGCATCGCCAAGGGACTCATCGAGCACACCACGCTGACGGTGGTGGCGGACGCCAAGGGGTACATGCGCTTCGCCTACTTCGGCTCCGCGCCGGATCCGGACGTGCTGCTCAAGGACCTGCGGGCGCTGGCCAAGGAGCCCGCCGCCTGACTTCCTGCCTCCCCGATCCCTTCGAAGCGCATCCTCCACGGGAGGTGGTGGATCGGTTTGACTCACTACCTCCTGGTCGGCGTCGTTGACCCGCCTCGGGCGGCGTGCGATCGTGGAGGGAACACCTGCCGGAGCTGGACCGAGTCGTGGAATCGCTGTTGAACAGCATCGTCTGGGAGACCGTGGGGGTCTTTTACGAGGCCTCGGTGTATCTCCTCGCCGGGTTCTTCGTGGCGGGCCTCCTGCACGTCTACCTGCCGGCGGACCTCATCGCGCGCCACCTGGGCCGGAACGACGCGCGCTCGGTGGGGCTGGCGGCGCTGTTCGGCGCGCCGATTCCGCTATGCTCGTGCGGGGTCCTGCCGGCGGCGGCCTCGCTGCAGAAGCAGGGAGCCGGCCGCGCGCCGCTGGTGTCGTTCCTGATCTCGACTCCCGAGACCGGCGTCGACTCGGTGGCGCTGACCTACGGGCTCATGGGTCCGGTCATGGCCGTGGTCCGTCCGGTGGTGGCGGTGGTGACGGCGCTCGTGGCCGGCATCGCTTCCATCGGCGTGCGCGAGGATGAGACGGCGCCGGGTTCTTCGGCGGCGGCGCTTTCCGACGATGCGTGCGCGGACCCCGCTTGCGACGACGCGTCCGCGCCGGCCGCCGGCCGGGACTCATGCGACGAGACCCACGCGCCGGGCGCGGCGGCCTCGTCACCGGCGCATCGTTTCTTCCACTCCCTGGAGTACGGCTTCACCTCGGTGCTGGACGACATCGCGCTGTCGCTCCTCGTCGGCATGCTGCTGACCGGGGTTCTCGCGGGGCTTCTGCCCGACAACTTCTTTGACGAGGTGCTCGGTTGGGGTTCGGGGATCATGCCGATGCTGGCCATGATCGTGCTCGGGCTGCCGTTGTACCTGTGCGCCAGCGCCTCCACTCCCGTTGCCGCCGCGCTCATGGTCAAGGGGCTCTCTCCGGGAGCGGCGCTCGTGTTCCTGCTTGTGGGTCCGGCCACCAACCTCGCCACCATGACCGTGGTGGGCCAGCTCCTGGGCCGCCGCCTTCTCGGCGTCTACCTTGGGGCCATCATCCTCGTGAGCCTGATGGCCGGCCTCCTGGTGGACGCGACCTTGGCCGACTCCATTCAGGTGGCGGGCTTCGGCGACCTGGGGCAGGACGTCGACGCGGTCTTCGTGCTCAAGGCGCTGTCGGCCGTGGGCCTGGTCCTGCTGTTGCTGCGAAGCTTCGTGCGCAAGGGCTATCGCACGGTCTGGCGCGACGCCGCGGAACAGCTTCTCCAGACCGGCCGTGCGCTCAAGGCCTTCCGCCCCGGCAACCTGTTGCGCGGCCCCGTCCTCGCGGCCGCCGTGGCCATCGCGGCGGTGGCGTCGGTCCCCGCGTTCACGCTCATCGTCGACCCCGGCCAGCGCGGCATCATCCAACGCTTCGGCCGGGTGGTGGCGGCGGATCTCGAGCCCGGCCTGTATTTCCATCTGCCGGCGCCCTTCGGCCGGGGCACCGCGGTGGACGTGGGGCTGATCCGCCAGGTCACGGTGGGCTTCCGGGGCGGCGTCAACGGCGCCCGGCGGGTTGTCGACGAACAGGCCTTCTACCTCACGGCGGACGGCAACGTCATCGACATCCGGGCGGTGGTGCAGTACCGCGTGCGCGACCCCGCGGTGTACGCGCTCGGCGTCGAGGAGACTCCCGCGGTGGTGCTGGGGCTGGCCCGGCGCGAGTTGGTGAGCCTCCTGAGCCGCAAGCCCATCGACCGGATCTACACCGTGGACCGGCGCAGCACGGAGCGGGAGCTGCGGGACCGCCTGGCCCGGCGCCTCGCGTCCCTGGGCATCGGCAGCGAGATTTTGGACGTGCGGCTCCTGGACGTGCACGCGCCGGGCCGGGTCCACGACGCGTTCCGCGACGTGGCCAGCGCGCTGGAGGACCGCCAGCGCGACATCCACGTGGCCACCGGGGCGGCGACCCAGTCCACCACCGCGGCCACGGGCGAGGCCGAACGCATCACGCAACGGGCCGAGGGCCGCGCCGTGCGCGAGATGCGCCGGGCCGAGGGCCGCTCCGCGGCGTTCCGGGATACCGCGGCGGTGCATCGGACGAGCCCCGGGGTTACCGAGGCCCGCCTCTACCTTGAAACCCTCGAGCGGTCGCTGGAGCTGCCGCGGAAATACATCTACATGCCCGAAGCGGACGGCGGCGGCGACGTGGACCTCTGGATCGGCGCGCCGTCCTCGGACTTCCTGAACCTGGGCGCGCCCGAGCCCAGGAGCGGACAGAGATAGCGGAGAGTTCACCATGGGCAAACCCATCGTCGCGGTGCTCGTCCTGGCGCTGCTCCTCTTCGGCGCCGCCACCTCGTTCGTGGTGGTGGACGAGAAGAGCCACGCGGTCATCACCCAGTTCGGGAAGCCCGTGTCGGTGCTGAGCGAGGCGGGCCTCTACCTCAAGCTGCCGGTGCCGTTCCAGCGGGCGAACCTCCTGGACAAGCGCATCCTGATCACCAACACGCGGGAGACGGAGCTGCTCACCGCGGACAAAAAGAACGTCCTGGTCTCCACCTACATCTCCTGGAAGATCGCCGACCCGGTGCGTTACCTGGCGGCGCTGCGCACCCGGGACTTCGCGGAGAACCGGCTCGCCGCGCTGGTGCAGTCCGAGTTGGGCAGCGCGCTCGGCGGCCGGCCCTTCGGCACGATCCTGGGAACTTCCGGCAACGGTGCCAGCCTGGCGGAGTTGGAAGGTTCGGTAGAGCGGGCGGTGGCCGGGGTGACGCGGGAGGACCTCGGCATCGAGGTGGTGAGCCTCGGCGTGACGCGCCTCATCTTCCCGCGACAGAACCTCGACAGTGTGTTCGCGCGCATGCGCGCCGAGCGCGCGCGCATCGCCCGGGGGTTTCGCTCGGAGGGGCGGGCCGAGGCGCAGAAGATCGCCGCCCGCGCCGAGAAGGAACGCGCGCGCATCATCGCCGAGGCCGAGGCCAAGGCGGCCATGCTGCGGGGGCGCGGCGAGGCCGAGGCGGCGCGCATCTACGCCGAAGCCTACCAGGGGCACGCCGACTTCTATCGGTTCCTGCGCACGCTGGAAGCCTACAAGAAGGTGCTGAACGAGAAGACCACCCTGGTCCTGCCGGCGGATTCGCCGTTCCTGGAGATCCTGACCTCCAGGATTCCCGGCGCGCCGGCGGCGCCCGGGCGGAGCGGCGGCGGTGCCGCGCCCGCCGATGCCGCCGCCGCGAGCCCGGTGGCGCGGAAACCCGGGCCCGCCAATACCGCCGCGCCTCCCGAGGCCCGGAACCCCGCGCCCGCGAGTCCGGCGGACGCGAACTCCGTGTCCGCGAAGCCCGTTGCCGCAAACCCGGCGCCCGGTGGTCGGATCGCCGATGGTCCGGTGCGGGACCCGCTGGAGCGGGATTCGGCTCCCGCGCCGCCGCCCGCGCGGCGGAGGGTGTTCCGGTGACGGGACGCGGGCGACGGTACCCTGTGCTCCTGGGCTGTGTCGGCGTGCTCGCCGGCTGGCTCGCCCTCGGCATCTACAACGTCGAATCGGACGAGAGCGCGGTGGCCTACTTCCTCGGCAAGGCCGTGGGCCGCGACGTGCTCCCGGGCATCCACTGGAACGCGCCGTGGCCGTTGGGGCAGGTGGTGGTGGCGCGCACGGCCACGAACTTCCTCATGCCGGTGGAGCATGGGGCGGCGGCAGGCAGCGCGGCGGGCGCGTCCGAGTCCCTCTGGCTGCTGGGTGACACCAACGTCATCGTCGGCCGGCTGGGCATCCAGTACAGCATCGGCAGCCTGACGCGCTTCGAGGTGTCGCACGAGGACCCGCGGGAGCTGCTGCGCCGGGCCGGGCGCCGGATCGTGACCCGGTTCCTCGCCGGCGAGAGCGTGGACGCCGCCCTCACCACCCGCCGGAACGAGCTCCTGGACGCGGTGCAGCGGCAGGTGCAGTCGATACTCGATGATCACGGTTCTGGAATCGAGATCCAGTCGGTGAACGTCGAGGCGCTGGCGCCGCCGGAGCAGGGAGGTGTGCGGCAGGCCTTCCAGGAGGTGCAGAGCGCGCTGGCGGACAAGGAGCGGGTGGTGGACGAGGCGCGCGCCGACCGCGCCCAGATCCTCGCGGAAGCCGAGGGGGAGTCGGAGCATCGCGTGACCCAGGCCGAGGCCGCGCGCCACCGGCGCGTGGAGATCGCCAAGGGCGAAGGCGAGCGTTTCCTCCGCCTCGCGCGGGAGCACCGCAAGACCCCCGGGCTCACCGAGGAACGGCTCTACCTGGAAACCATCGAGGAGATCCTGCCGCGCATGGACACCTACGTGGTCCAGTCCGGCCCGGACGGCAAGGTCAACCTGCGCGTGGTCCGGTGAGAACGAAATGTCTTGGCGTAGCGCTTGACAAAAGAGAAAGCCATGAGAATATATTCTCAATTGCTTTTTGGTCAGGAGGATTGTGCCATGAGGAGAACTGTGAGGCTGTTCCTTGCCATTCTTGCGGGCTGTTGGATCGGCGCGGTAGCGGTCCCCGCGAGCGGGGAGCCGTTGAACGTCGTTACCAGCGTGATCCCGGTGGCGTATATCGTCGAAGAGTTGGGTGGCGAGCGAGTCGAGGTACATGCGCTGGTGCCGCCCGGGGCCAGCCCCCACACGTTCGAGCCCGTGCCGAGCGACCTGCGAACGCTTGCCGGGGCGCGCGTTTTCGTCGCCATCGGGGGAGGCTTTGACGGGTGGTCCGACAGGCTGCTCGGAGCGGCCCCGAAGGGAATCGAGGCCATGCACCTGATCGAGGCGCCGAACCTGAACCCCGTGGAAGGAGAGGACGATCACCACGGTGAAGAGAAGGCTGCCAAGGAAGAAGATCACCACGGTGAGGAGAAGGCTGCGAAGAAGGAAGAGGACCATCACGGCGAGGAGAAGGTAGCCAAGAAGGAAGAGGACCACCACGGTGAGGAGAAGGCTGCCAAGAAGGAGGAGGATCACCACGGCGAGGAGAAGGT
Source organism: Candidatus Binatia bacterium (assembly GCA_022823055.1). Classification (GTDB taxonomy): domain Bacteria; phylum Desulfobacterota; class Binatia; order UBA9968; family JAJDTQ01; genus JAJDTQ01. The sequence goes on from JAJDXX010000050.1 coordinate 13,110, forward strand.
AGCCGCAAAGGAAGAGGATCACCACGGTGAGGAGGAGTTCAACCCGCATTTCTGGCTGGACCCGATCCGCGTGAGAGACGTGCTCGTGCCGGTGCTGGTACAGGGGCTGATGGCGGCGGATCCCGCCGGCAAGGATCACTACGAGAAGCGCCGGAAGGACTTTCACCAGCGGTTGACGGCACTGGACCAGGAGATCAGAACGGAGCTCGGCAAGGCGAAGACGCGCAAGTACATCGCCTTTCACGCGGCGTGGCCCTACTTCGCCGAACGCTACGGCCTTGAGAAGGTGGCGGTGGTGCAGGAGTTCGGCGGCGAGGAGCCGACTCCCAGGGAAGTCGCCACTTTGGTGCGGGACGCCCGCGCCGCGGGGGTCGGGGCCATCCTGGTGGAGCCGCAACTGAATCCCCGAGTGGCGCAGACCATCGCCGCGGAGTTCGGCGCCGGAACGGTGGTGGTGGATCCGGTGGGCGACCCGGGCGATCCGGCGCGCGACAGCTACGAGGATCTGATGCGGTTCAATGCCCGCGCCTTCGGACAGGCGCTGCAGGGAAAACGCAATTGAACCACGACAACGTGGTAGTCGGCCTGAGCGGCGTGACGGTGGAGCTCGATGGCCGTTGCGTGCTGCACGACATCAACTTCGACGTGCACGCGGGCGGGTTCGTGGGCATCGTCGGACCCAACGGAGCCGGCAAGACGACGCTGATGCGCACGATCATGGGGCTCATGCCGGTGGTGAGCGGCCGGGTGGAGGTGTTCGGCTCCCCACCCGGCGGGAAGGGCTCCGACGCCATCGGTTACGTGCCGCAACGCCAGAGCATCTCTCCCGAGTTTCCGGCGACGGTCGGCGACGTGGTGATGATGGGGAGGCTGCGGCAACTCGGCGCATTCGGGTTCCCGCGCAAGAAAGACTGGGAGCGGGTGGACCGAAGCCTCGAGCTGGTGGGCATGCAGGACCGCAGGGACCGTCCCGTGGGGCGGATGTCCGGAGGCGAGCAGCGCCGGGTCATGCTGGCCCAGGCACTGTGCGCCAGCACGCGGTTGCTGGTGCTCGACGAGCCCACGGTGGGCCTCGATCTTCCCGCCGAGCACGAGTTCTATGCGCTGCTCCGAAGACTCATACAGGACTTGACCTTGACCATCGTGGCGGTGTCCCATGACCTCGTGGCCATGGCCGGGCAGTCCGATGAGCTGATCTGCATCAACCAACGCATGCACATTCACGGGAACGCCGAGGAGGTGATCCACAGCCACGCCATCCGCGAGGCCTACCGCTGCGAGTTCGACTTCCTGGGCGGCGAGCTTGCCCATCACGAAACGCCGGGCCATCAACATGACGGGTGACACGCCGGCGGCGCTCCGACACCTCGGCTGACGGCCTGTCATACGGAAACTCTCTGATGTTCGATTTCGCCTTCATGCAACGCGCGCTGGCCGCGGCGGTCCTGGTGGGTGTGCTATGCGGGATCCTGGGCTTTTTCGTGGTGCTGCGGCGTCTGGCCTTCATCGGCGTCGGGATCTCCCATTCGGCCATCGGGGGCGTTGCCATCGGCATCCTGGCGGGATGGAATCCGCTCCTGACCGGCGCCGTCTTCGCCATCGCCGTGGCGCTGGGAATCGCCCTCGTGAGCCGGAGCGACAACATCAGCGAGGACACGGTCATCGGCGTGTTCTTCTCCGGGTCCATGGCCTTGGGCGTCGTGCTCTTCAGCATGAAGAGCGGCTACCAGCAGGATCTCTTCAGCTACCTCTTCGGCAACGTGCTGGCCATCTCCACCGTCGAGCTCGTGGCCCTCGCCTGCGCGAGCGCGGTGATCATGGTGATCATGCTGTTGACGTTCAAGGAGCACATGCTGATCTCGTTCGATGAAGAGGTGGCGGCGGCCTACGGCCACAAGGTCCTGGCGATGAACGTGCTGCTGCTGGTGGTGCTGGCCCTCACCGTGGTGATCGGCGTAAGGCTGGTGGGTCTGCTGCTGATCCAGGCCCTGCTGGTGGTGCCCGCCGCGATCGCGACCCTGTGGGCGTTGAACTTCCGCTGGCAGGTGTTGCTGGCGACCTTGATCGGAGCGCTTTCAGGCGTGGTGGGGCTCGTGCTGGCGTATCAATTCGACCTCGCTGCCGGCGGCTCCATCGTGATGGTGGCGGTAGCGCTCTTTTTCATTACCCTTCTGGCTCACTTCATCCACCGTCAGTTCCGGACTCCGCCGTCTGTCTCCCTGGATCAACCGTAGGAACCGAGGAAGACACCGAGCCCCATTGCGGTCGAGCATGGTGATCATGAATCGAACCATGGTTGCGGCGGTTCTTCTTGCCTGTTCGTTCATCGTGCCGTCGCAGGCCCGCGCCGCGGATCGGGTCGTCGCGACATTCAAGCCGGTGCACTCACTGGTGAGCGCGGTGATGGCCGGGGTGGGTGAACCTTACCTGCTCATGCGCGGTTCCGAGTCGCCGCACACCTACCGCATGCGCCCTTCCGACGCCGGTGTCATCGGCAAGGCCCGCGTCATCTTCATGATCGGTGAACGCACCGAGACGACGCTGGTGGGCCCCATCCGCAAGCTCGGCGGCAAGGTCCGCGTGGTGGAGCTGGCCGAAGCGCCCGCGCTGGTTCGCAGGCCGCTACGCATGGGTGGCGCTTTCGAAGACGACGGTCACGGGCATTCCCATGGTCATGGTCACAGTCACGGCCGCGGCCGCGGGCTTGGAAAGGACGACGCGTTCGACATGCACGTTTGGCTGGACCCGATAAACGCCGGGTGGATGACGCTGGCGATCGCCCGTGCCCTGTCCGAGACCGATCCGGCCAACGCCGCGAAGTACGACGCCAACGCGGATGCGCTGATCACCCGGCTGGAAGCCTTTCGGGTGGAGTTGGACACGGAGCTGGCGCCGGTGCGCAGGAAGCCCTTCATCGTGTTCCACGACGCTTATCAGTATTTCGAGAAGCGCTTCGGGCTGACCGCCGTGGGCTCGGCCGTGGTCACCGCCGGCCGGGCGCCGGGCGTCCGGCGCGTCCGTGAGCTGCGCCGCAAGGTGCGCGAGCTGGGCCTGGTATGCGTGCTCGCCGAGCCTCGCTACGATCTCCGTTTCGTGAGGCTCATCACGGAAGGCACCGACGCACGCGCCGGCACCGTCGACCCCACCGGCGCGACGATCAAACCCGGCCCCGATATGTACTTCAGCCTGCTGCGGAACATGGCCGCGTCCTTCAAGGCCTGCCTGGCACCCTCGGGCTAGGACGTGCCCAATGCGTCATTCCCGCGAGGGCATGCTTTCGCGGGAATGACGTTTCAGGGGGTACTGCGCGACAGATCGAGGGCGAACCCTTCGTTGCGAACGCGTATGTGCGCGTAGTCCCCGCGCTTGGTGAAGCCCTCCACCAGCCGGGTCAACGGTTCGGCGTCGAAGGGGTAGTCGCGGGGCGGGCCGGCGGCGCGCATGGTGTCGATCTCCTGCCGGGTCAGGAAATAGCGCAGCAGCAGCTCCTCGTCCGACACGCCGGGGCCGCCGTACCGGGCGCGCAGTTCCTGGATGGTGGGCTCCGGCGGCTCCCACGCCGCCAGCTCCCTGGCGCGCGGACAGGCGAGGATACGGTCCTTGACGTCGGGGTCCATGGAGTCGCTGCCTTCCCGGCCCCAGCGCCCCAGGGCGTAAAGGATCACCTGGTCGGTGATCTCCTTGTAGCGCTCGCCCACGATGATGTTGATGGCCGCCTGGCTGCCCACGAACTGGGACAGCGGCGTCACCATGATGGGATAGCCCAGTTCCTCGCGCACCCGCACCACCTCCTCCAGCGCCCGTTCCATGTGGTCGCCGAGGCCCACCCGGGCGAGCTGGTGGCGCAGGTTGGAGATCATGCCCCCCGGCACTTGGTGCAGGTACTGGCTGCAGTCGTACTCCACGGGCGCGCCGATGGGCAGCCCCTCCCGCCGAGCGGTCTCGTAGAAGTACGCGGACACCGGCCGCAGCACATCCTCGTCCACCGCGGTCTCGTAGCCCAAGCTCCGGGCGTTGGCGGCGACGTTGAACAGCGACGGGTTGGACGAGCCGTTGGCCAGGGGCGGCAGCGCGGTGTTGATGATGCGCACCCCCTGCTTGATGGCCTCCAGGGCGCATAGCGGTCCGAGGCCGGTGGTGCAGTGGGTGTGGAACTCCAGCGGGATGTCGCCGATGTTCGCCCGGATGAGCGGCACCAGCGCGCGGGTACGGTCCGGCGTCAGGAGGCCGCCAGGGTCCTTGAAGCAGATCCGCGCCACCGGCACCGTCGCCGCTTGCCGCGCCCGCTCGGCGAAGTAGGCGTCGGTGTGCTTGGGCGATACCGAATAGATGATGTTCAGGATGGGCTCGAGCCCCGCCTCGGTGGCGATGCGCACCGTCTTGCGCCACCCCGCGACGTCGTTCCACTCGTCGGAGATGCGCCCCTGGCGGACGCCGTTGGCTGCCATGCGCTCCAGGAAGATGCGTTGGATCACTTCCGGCGTCAGCTCGAAACCGTTGCGGCTGCCGATGATGACCCGCAGCGGCGTTTCGCGGATGACCCCGGCCACCAGCCGGATACGCTCCCAAGGGTCCTCGTGCAGCTCGCGCACACACTTCTTGATGTGCGAGCTGGACATCAGCTCCATGCCCCTGAACCCCGCCCTGTCCATGCGCTCGCCCACCGCCAGCATCATGCCCGTGCGCATGGACTCCGCCCACAGGCTCTGGTGCCCGTCTCGCAACGTCGTGTCCACGAATTCAATGGGTTCCATGGGTGTTTCCTTCTCACGTCCGTCGCACCGGCACAACCCCGCGATCGGGCGTTTCCTCCACTTGAGAGGCGGCGAGGACTAACGAAGGGGACAGGGCACTAGAAGAACACGACCAGCAGGATGAGGCTGATCAGGCCGCCGAGCATGAAACACGCGGCGCTGATGGTGCCGGCCAACGTGGTGTAGTCCGCGAGGCGGAAGGTCTCGCTTTCGACCGAGAAGAGGACATTCGTGCGATCCAGGTTGCCGTCGACGAACTGTTTCAGGCCGTTTTCCGCCCCCTGCGCCTCTTTCACGGAGACCATGGTCACGAGGATCAGGGTCAGCGCCGACATGAGGATTCCGGTTCCGAACACGACCAGGGCCAGCAGGAGAGACCAATGGTAGAACGCGCTTTCGGTCCTTGCCGCATTGCTCATGAACCCGATGATCAAGGCGCTGCCGCCCGCGTTCCCGTAGAGCAGCATGCGCCCCGACTCGGTGATGAGCCGGAACATGGTGCCGCGCCGCAGCGCAATGACCTTGTACAGCTCGCGCAACCACTCCTCGCCGACTTCTTCGGTGGAAAACTCGTCGATCCTTTTCAAGGCTGCCCTCTCCCCCCGTCGATTCGCTGCCCCAAGTCGGTCAGCCTGACGAATTTCGCTCCGACGTTCGTTCCGGGCTGGAACTCGACCGCCCAGTCATCGATGAGCACGACGCCGGAGGCCAAAGCCTGCTGCAGGAAACGCTCCCGCGTCCACTCGTCGCCCAGGCGCTCCAGCACCGTGATGACGAAGCGGCCGAGAATGTAGCCCTCCAGGGACAGTTCGTTGAACACGGGTGGAGCCGACCCCGCCTCCCGTTCGCTCGCCGCTAGAAGGGCGCGCTGATAGCTGCGGACGATCCGCCTCTTCGTGTCCGTCGGGTTCGGCATCACCTCGGTCACCAGGATCCTGTCGCTCGGCGTCTCGACTCTCTTACGCAGCTCGGAAGACAGGACAAAGGACAGGTTGCCGATGATGTAGTCGTGCCCCAGGCCGTTCGCCAGGTTGATGATCTCCGCGTTGGCCGCGTAAGGCCCGACGATCAGAATGGCGTCGAGATCGGCCTTCGCCAGGATGAAGAGGCCCGCGTGGACGGCATGCGTATTGCGCGAAAAGGCCGATTTCGCGAGGATGTGAAGTCCGTGTTCCCTGAGCACGGTCTGGTAGTTCTTCAGGACCGAGCGCCCGAAGGCGTCGTCCTGGTAGAGGATGCCGAAGCGCTTCTTGCCGCGTTTGCGAACGACGTGGTCCACCATCGCGCGGAGTTCCTGGAGGTAGCTCGCCCTCAGATTGACCACGTGCGGATTCCGCTTGAAGTCCCCCAGGAAGTCGGCGCCCGTGATGTGGCCCACGAAGGGGATGCCGGCCGCTCGCAGCACCGGCACGATGCGCTTCGCCGTCGGCGTCCCCACCCCGCCGATGACCGCGAGCACATCGTCCTTGGAAGCGAATCTCTCCGCGTTCGCCGCCGCCATCTCCGGCTCATAGCCGTCATCGAGCGAGATCAGCTCCAGGGACCTCCCGTTGACTCCTCCCTTGGCGTTGCGTTCCCCGAACGCCGCGAGGAGGCCCGCGCGATAGTGGATTCCCAACTGCCTGTTGGGCCCGGAGAAACAGGCGCTTTGCCCGAAAACGACCGCTTTCGCATGGACTCCGGGGGCGGCCGCCGAGACGCCCGGAGCCAGCAAGCATCCGAACACCAGCAGCGACAACCATCGAAACGCGCGGGACGCCCGGTCCGTCATGGCTTCAGTTCCCTCCGTGTTGCCCGCGGCCCGGGCCGTCGTTGAGCGTCTTCTCCACCATCGACCTCAGATTCGCCTGCTGGGCGGCGCTGCGGCGGCGGGAACCGCCGTGACGATGGGAAAAGATCGAGGGCGTGTCGAATATGAGCGACCGGGGATTGGCCTCCCTCGTGTGGTCACGCTCGGCTCGCGGGCTGTGGAAGCGGCCCTCGATCAACGGCTTGTCGGCCGTGACGCTCTCCAGGGCATGCACGTTCAGCGGCATGGTCGATCTCGACAGCCGCTCGCCGGGAGCGGCGGGTGAAGGCGGGGTGTGCGCCGCGACCGCCGTCGGGGGGACTCCCGCGGCGCCGTCGATCATGTTGATGTCGATGTTCGACGCCTCGCCCGGGTTGACGACCGACAGGCTCGCCTCGGCGAAGATCGTGCGCATCCGTTGCCAGTAGCGTGTGATGGCAACCTGGTTCGGGTTTTTCCTGTATTCGGCCAGCAGGTCCGTGAAGACCTTCGCGCTGCTGCGCGCCTGGACGAGCCGCGTCCGGGCGCTCGCCCTGGCGTCCGTCACCAGCGCTTCGGCCTGCCCCTTGCTGCGCGCAAGCAGTTGCTCTCTCTTGCGATTCGCCACGCTCGCGACTTCTTCCCGCTCCGCGATGGCGTCGTTGACGTCCCGGAACGCCTGGAGCGTCTCCTGGATCGGGCGCACGTCGACGATGTTGAGCGAGACGATCTCCAGACCGAAATCCAGCGCTTCGAGGCGCTTGACCACGTCTTCGAGCAGATGTTGTTGAATGACGTCGCGATTCGAGGTGAAGATCAGGTCGATGAAGTTCTGCCCGAGGATATTGATCAGTTCCTCGCGAACGAACGCGGTGAGCAGCGAGACGGGGTCGGCGGACGCGAACAGGTACGCCCTCAGGTTGTCGATCTTGTACTGGATGGCGACGTCGGCCTCGATGAGGTTGGTGTCTCCGGTCAGGATGGTGAAGTTCGCCTGATTGCCTTTCGTGCTCGACACCTCATGCCCGAGGATCCGTTTGACCTTTCGAATATGCATCCGCTCGACGAGCGGAACGGCGTAGCCCAGCCCCGGACCGACCTGCGCATCGACCACTTTCCCGAAACGGGTGCGTACGCCCTGCTCCTCTTTCTTGACGACGTAGAAGCCGGTGAGCAGGTAGCCGAAAACGGCGATGGCGACAAGGATCCAGAGGATCGTCTTGTAGCGCCCCTCGAGGAAGTCGAAGGCGGCGTAAATGGCCCGCGTGCTCGGAGGCAGGGAGTGTGCTTCGCTCATCGGATGAATCCGCCCTACCGAGGTATTTCCTTGCTGTCGAGATACTTGAACAGCTCGTTGTCCGCGGGCAGCATGAGGGTCGTGTTCCCGTCGATGATCCGGTCATAGCTGTCGAGCGCACGGAGGAATTTGTAGAACTCCGGGTCCTCCTCGTAGGCCTTGCCGAGCAGCGCCATCGCCTCGGCTTCCGCCTTTCCGAGAATGGCGGTGGCCTCGGCGTGGGCTTCGGCGATGATCTTCTCGTGCTCGTTGATGGCCCGGGCCTCGATGCGGATCGCCATCTCCTCGCCCTCGCTGCGATAGCGCGCGGCGATGCGGGCGCGTTCGGAGATCATCCGTTGGATCACGCTCGGCCGGTTCGACACCGGCAAGGTGTACTCGACGATTCCCGTCCGCAGCACGTCGATGCCGTAGTCCTTCTTCGCGACCGGAGCGATGAGCTCCTGAATCTTGTTGGCGGCCGCGGTCAGATTCTCGTGCTCCAACCCCAGGCTGATGAAGGCGTCCTGGGCCTCGTTGCTGATGACGATGCCGCTGCTCGACATGTAGAGGTCCTTGAGTCGCTGGATGGCGTTCTGGCCGGTCCGGATCGCCTCGACGTAGAGGATGGGGTCCCGGACGCGCCACAGCAGATATCCGTCGACATGAACGCTCTTCTGGTCCTCCGTGATCAGTTCCTGTGTCAGCCCGGTCATGGCGTGAATGCGCCGGTCCACCTTGTATATCCTGGATATGGGCCGGGGCCATTTCAGGTGGAGTCCGGGTTGCCTGACGGGAGGCGATATCTTCCCGAAGTGGGTCAACACGCCCTGCTGCGTCTCGTCGACGATGTAGAAGGAATCGTACGCTATGACGAGCAGGATGATCGCGGCAATGGATGCGGCGATTTTCCTTGATCTCGAGGTCATTTCGCTTCTCCCCGCTTCTCCCCCGATTTCTCCGTCTGCTCAGGGCTCGCGGTCCTTTTGCCTTGGGCGCCGGCGAGTTTTCGGGGTTCTTCCGGCTTTCCCTTGGCGCTGCTCTGTTCGCCATGGTTCGGAGGGTTGGCCGGGCTCTTGGCGGATTCTTCGGGTCTTTTCTCCCCGGCAGCCCCGTTGCGATGGTTCATGCCGTCGGCCGCTCCGTTCTTCCCGTGCGCCGGACGCATGTGTCCGCTACCCGCCGGCGATTTCCTCTTCCACAGCGCGACCTTTCCGAGGCTGTCCTGGTTGGGAACGATGATCTTCGGATTGCGGGAAAGCGCGATTTCCAGCTTCTCGCGCCACAGCATGTTCCGAAGCACGTCCGGCGAGACCTGCATGGCCTTCGCCACCCTCCGGATCGCATCGGCTTCCGCGCCCGATGTCGCCACCCGCGAATACGCCCGGCCGTCGGCCTGCTTCACCTCGTAGTCGGCATTGCCGTGCGCCTGGGGAATCATCGACACCAGGAGCCGCTGCGCGTTGACGATGATCCTCTCCTTGTCCTCCTGCGCGGTGGACACCTCGCGGAATGCGCTTGTGGTCTCGGCCACGGGGCGGATCTCCGACAGGCTCACCTTGACCAGCTCGACACTCTCGAACACCGAGGGTCCCGCGTCCTGTGCTGGATCCTTCCCCGTGAACAAGCCGCCGACGTGCCCTTCGAGGGTCCCGCGATGGACGGTGAGCAACTGCTCCAGGGGTCTGGCGGATACGAAGGAACGCACATGGTCCCGGACAGCGTCCCGGATGAGGCTCGGCGCGTCGATGATCCGGTAGTGGTAGGTGTACGGGTCTTTCACTCGATATTGCACGTTGACGGTGAGGGAGACGAGGTTCAGGTCGCCGGCCACGAATTCGCGTGATTCCCCGCCCATCATGGACTTCACTTCCCGGACCGGCCATTTGTCGATCCGGGCGAAGGGCGGGGGAGCGAGGTAGTGCAGCCCCGGCTGCAGATCCTTCCAGTAGACCTTGCCGAAAAGGCGGCCGTAGCCGACCGAGCCCGGGGGCACGACCGCGAAACCGTTGGCGAGGTAGACGGCGACGATCAGGGCGAGGACCATCATGCCCAGAGGCGTCTTGGGGGAGATGGCGCCCAGCGCGGGGCGGCCCCGGCTCAGTCGCGTCCACGTCCGCACCAAGGGTTCGGACATGTTGCGGACGTTTTTCGTCAAATCCGACCAGCCGGTTCGCAGGGCGCCGGCGCGGAACCGCCAGACGACCAGGGAGATGAAGGCGAAGGTGCTCACGTACTGGAAGAACAGGATGTTCGGCGAAGTCGAGGCGCTCAGGTTCAAGGGCAGCGTCAGGGCGGCGGCGGCCAACAGGACGTCCACGAGGATGGCCACGAGGACGGTCACCACGATGACCACGGTGACGTAGATGGACGCGAAGCGCGTGCCGAACTGGTGCATGATGACCGCGATGGTTCCCGAATTCGTGGCCGGCCCCGTCATGAGAAAGATCAGCGCCGCTCCCGGACTGAAGCCCTTGGCCACCAGCGCGGCGGCGATGGGCGTGCTTGCGGAGGCGCAAATGTAAAGCGGGACGCCGATCAGGACCATGATCGGGTAGGCCGCCCACTGGGCGTATTCGTTGTCCATCAGGGTGTCGGGAATCGCCAGATAGAGCAGTCCTCCCACGGCGACGCCGAAGAGCAGCGAGAACAGGATGTCGTCGGCGATCTCCACGAAACCGTGGTGAAAGATGTGCCTGACGATGGTCTTGAAGCTGGGCAGGTTGTATCCCGCGGGGAGTTCGACGTCTGGAGTGTCCTGCGGCTCTTCCTCGGCCGCCATTTCCTCGCGATAGAACTCAGGCTTGACCCAGAAGGTGATCCTCCGGTTGGCAACCTTCGCCAGGAGCGTCCTGAGGCCGTAGCCCATGGCAATCTTCAGTTGTGAAGGGCTGATGCAGCAGTCGTCTTCGCTTGGAATGAGATGTTCGTGCGGGCCGTGATCGTGGTCATGGTCGTGATCGTGGCTGCCGTCGTGCTCTTCCTTCAGAATACCGCCGTCGCCTCTGATGAGACCGATGCAGAAAATGCCGGCCACGACCGCGGTGATGAAGCTGATGACGGGCCGGACGATCGCCGCCACCCATCCGAAGAAGGCGTTGGTGACGAGAATCGAATCCGCTCCCGTTTCGGGAGCGGTGATCAGGAAAGACATGCAGGAAGAGCGGGAGGCACCCTTCCGCCGCATCTCGGTGACCACCGGCACCACCGAGCAACTGCAAAGCGGCACGGGCACGCCGACGGCCGCGCTGACGCTGACCGACTTCAGACTGTCGTCACGAAGCCACCGGAAAACCGCCTGGCGGGATATGAATACGTGAAACAGTCCCGAGAGGAACAGCCCGAGCAGGAGCATGGGCGACAACAGAAGCAGCGACATCCACAGAAAGTGGAAGAAATCGACCAGCAGGCTCCACAATTGAACAGACATTCTGAATTACCAGTTCTTATTCGACGACACCGGCACTCTCGATAGACAAGGGCTATTGCGAACTCATGGAAGACAAGAATATAATCAATATTGATATTGGAAAATTGATATCGAAAAACTATGTTAAATTCTCTTCTGGTTTTTGCCGGAAAACTACATTAAGTTCTTTTTTTGGTTTTGACAAGCATATTCATCGCTTTGAGGAGAACGTTTCAACGGTACACCTACAGTACAAGGTCGGGGGAATTGCATGAACGGCAAGCGAGAGAGCCAAGAGGGTGCTGAATCATCCGAAGCGCGGACTCCCCTTGTCGCCTGGTGCGTCGTCGCCGTGATGATCTACCTGCTGCTGCTGGCGGTCGATCTGATCAACCACGGCTTCAAACAAGCGACCGGCGGCGCCGAAAGCGCCCAGGCGCTGTTCGCCTTCGCCACGAACCCGTTCATGGGCGTCCTGCTGGGCGGCCTGGTCACGGCGCTCGTACAATCGTCGAGCACCGTCACGTCGATCATCGTCGGAATGGTGGCGGGAGGGTTGCCCGTCTCGGTCGCAATTCCCATGGTGATGGGCGCCAACCTCGGCACGACGATCACCAACACCCTGGTCAGCTTCGGTCATGTCGGCAACCGTGACGAGTTCCGGCGCGCGTTCGCGGCGGCCACCGTGCACGATGGGTTCAATCTCCTGAGCATTCTTATCTTCTTGCCGCTGGAGATGGCGTTCGGCCTTCTGGAACGCCTGAGCGGCGCCCTCGTAGGTCTGGCGAAGCAGTTCGGCTCCCACGATTTGGGGGGGCTGGACTTCGTGGAAGCCGTGGTGGAACCGGTAAGCGATCTCATCGAAATTCTTGTGTCTCCCCTTCCGGGACCTTGGGCCGGCGTCGCGTTGATCGTCCTGGGCGTCGCTCTCATCCTGGTGGCGATCATCCGGCTGAGCGCCGCGCTCAGGACGGTGATGGTCGGAAAGGCGAATCAGCTCCTGCACACGGCGGTCGGGCGGGGACCCATCTCGGGCATCGTGTCCGGGACGGTGGTGACCGTAGTGGTGCAATCCTCCTCGACGACCACCAGCCTGATGGTGCCCCTGGCCGGCAGCGGCGTGTTTCGATTGGGTGAAGTGTATCCGTTCACTCTCGGCGCCAACATCGGCACCACCATCACGGCGCTGCTGGCCGCGACGGTGACCGCGAGCGGCAGCCTCGAGACCGCTCTCCAAATCGCACTGGCGCACTTTCTCTACAACCTGCTGGGTGTCGTGTTGATCTACGGGATACCCTGGCTGCGGACGCTGCCGATGCTGGGGGCGGAGTGGCTCGCCCGCGTAGGGAGCGAGCGCAAGGGGCTGGCGATCGCCTATACCCTCGGGATGTTCTTCGTCGTTCCGGGCGTTCTCGCTTTTGTCGGCACGCAGTTGTTTTGAGACGGGGAATTGTTCGTGGTCGTAACCGGGAAGGTGCCCTGAGAAAATGCGCTGGATACGAACGAATCCGTCCGTCGGCTGGCTCCTCGCGGGATGCGGGGTGCTGGCCGCGGGGGTCGCTCTCTTCCTCCTGCTGTCGGTGGAAGCCGGTCTCGCGCTATGCCTGGTCGGCGCCGGCGCGCTCGGTTGCGCGGGGGGTCTCACGCGCTCCGCGGTCGCGGACCGGCGGCTCGTCGCGGCGATCGAGCAGCATATCGACGAACGGCGCGGGCGCGAGCTGAGAGAAGCGGAGAGGCGCTGGCTCGCCGAGGGCGTCTCGCCCGTGGAGCAGAACTGGCAGGCGCTCCAGCCGTCACCGGATGCCGAGACCGAAGAGACCCTGGCGGAACTGGACGTGCGGCTCGGAAAACTGATCCAGGCCCGCTGCGACCGCGTCTGGGACGGCATCCGCGACCGGCGCTACGTGAAGCAGGAGCACGGAGAGATCGGCGGCCTCGACGGGCGCGCCATTCTGGATGAACTCCGCGGCGTGGTGCAGGAAGTCGCGCGCCTGTACGGGAAGGACGCCGAAAAGGCGGAACTCGATGCGCGCGTCGGCGACGTCGCCCTCGCCGCGCGTTCCGCCATAGCCGAACTCCTGCAAGTGGCCGGGCAGGCGCCGGTGGTCAACGTGGCCGGTCTGACGGTCAGGGAAATCGTGACGCGGCTGGAACAGGTGCAGACGGTGCGCAACCTCTACCGCAGGCTGACGCCATACCAGCATTACATACAGGGCGCGACACTGGCCGCGCGCATCGCCATGGGCGTGAACCCCGTCACGTTTGCGGCGTCGACGCTCGGCTGGGAGGTGTCCAAGCAGGTGGGCAAACACGTCCTCAAGCGCTACGCCGAGGGCTGGATGAAGGAGTTGCTGGAGGGTTCCGTCGCGCTGGTCTACCTGCATGTGGCGCGCGCCTACGATCCGCGCCGCACGTACCGGAGCGCTGACTGGCTGGCGCTCGTCGAGGCGCTGCGCATTCACAACCTGGTCCCGGGCGTGGACCACAACCGCAAGCTCCTGATGGACCGCATCCTGCGGGCGCCGACCCCGGACGAGTTCGCCAAGCTGACGCTGCTGCGCGCGCGGGCCGGCGACGGCGAACCGGACGCCAGGCTGACGCCGCCCGACGACCTTGCGTCCCTGCGCCCCGCGCAACGGCAGGCCGTGGCGGCGTGTCTGGGCGGGGTCCTGCGGGACATGCGCGGTTTGAACGAGCCGCGGGCCAGCGCCGCCATCGAGGAACTGGAGAAACGGCTGTCGATGGGTCTGCAGGTCGATCTGATCGACGCCGGCAGCCGCGAGGAGATGCGCATCGAGGAGGGGTTCGCGCAACTTGCGATGCTTGCCCGCGACTGGTGCCGGCTCGACATCGACGAAGCGCGGCAGGCCATCAAGGCTAGCCCGCTGGCCGCGGCCGCGGGCAAGCAGACCGGGGACGCCGGCATGAATCGCGCGCTGTTGGAGAAGGCGCTGTCCATGGCGTTCGACGACTGCGCGTCCGGGGCGGGCCGCGTGGGAGAAAGCGAACAGCACCTGATCGAGCCCTCGCGCGATCTGGTCGGAGACCCACTGGCCGAGCCGCTGCTCGCGTCCTTCGTCGATCTGCTGGCGGCGAAGGCCGCGGCGGATTGGCCGCTGGAACACGACCACATGGTGCTGCTCAACGCTTCGGTGCTGCTCCTGGAGACCAGGCAGGTCAACACGCTTTGGTCGCGGTACCTGACGGCCGTGGAATCGCGGCTGCGCGGCCGCCTGGAGCACGCGAAGCCGTCAACCGTCCCGACGGGGTCGGCGCCGGCCATCCTGCGGCAGATCGGCCAGCGGGAACCCGCGCCGCCGCCAGTCATCCTGCAGCAGATCGGCGACCTGGAACCCGCAATGCCGTCGGGGCGAGGCGCCGCCGCGGCCGCTCGCAACCGGGCCGTTGCCGTGTTCGAAGCGTCGTCCGGCAACTCGCGGGCGCACTGGGTGCTCCTGTGTGCCGACCGCGTCGTCGTGGGGGACGTTCCCAAGGAAGCGCTCTCGCTGGACGACGGCGAGCCGGAAACCTGGCCGAGAGGCGAGGTCCGCTTCAGCCGTGAGTCACGTACCTTGGCGGATGCACTCGTGATCCATTGCGGCGGCAAGCAGCGTCTGACCGTCGAAGGTTCCGTGACGAGCACGTTTGCCGCGTACTTCGGTCCCATGCTCGAATCGCTGGGCCTCGACGCTGCCCTCGACAACGCCTGAACGAAAAGGAGCGGAGGAACCCGGCGGCGACAAGGTCATCTTCTGGAAGCAACTCTGAGGACTGGCACGGTCGATTCGGGCGACCGAATGGTTAGAACGGGCACAACGCCCCCTTTGCCGAACCGCGCGTCATGCCCGCGGGGTTTCCGTAGCGGCGTAGCGGCCGGCGACGCGGCCGAAGGCCAGCACCTCGGTGAGGTTGCCGGCGCCGGGGTAGTTCTGGGACCACATGGAGCCCAGCTCGCCGGCGCTGTAAAGGCCCGGGATGGGGCGGCCCCAGGCGTTCAGCACCTGGGCGCGGGCGTTGCGCCGGGGGCCGCCCTGGGTGTTGAACAGGCTCGGCCACAGGGCGGCGCCGTAGAACGGAGGGCGCTCCAACGGTCGCAACGTGTCGGGAGATCGTCCGAAGGCTCCATCCCGGCCCTCGGCGCATGCCCGGTTGTATTCGTCCACGGTCCGTTCCAGCGCCGCCGCGTCCAGGCCGAGATCGGCCGCCAGCGCAGCCGGGGTGTCGCCCCTCTTGATCCAGCCCTTCCCCACCTCGGCGGCGTTGTCGTCGCTCCAGCGGTAGTGCTCGGCCACGGCGCCCCGGCCGGTGTTCGCCACCGGGCCGGCCGCTCGGGTCTCCTCGTCGAAGATCACGAAGCAGGGGACGCGCGACCGCTCCATGGTCTCCAGGTCCAGCTCGGTCACCAGCGAACCCTCGGCGTGGGCGTCCATGGCGGTCTCGTCCACGAAGCGGCGTGCCTGCCGGTCCACGTAGATGAAACCGGGGCCGGGCATGGCGTGGATGACGGCGCCGTCGAAGCCGTCCACGAGGTAGCCGAATCCCGCGGCCACGGCGTTCATGTGCCATAGGGAGGCGCCCACATCCGCCGCCAGCTGGATGCCGTCGCCGGTGTGGCTGGAGGCGCCCAGGGACCAGTACCGCTGTCCCAGGAACTGGAGTTGCATGTCCGGGCTCCATTCAAAGCCGCCGCAGGCGAGGATCACAGCCTTGCGCGCCTGGATGACGATCTCCTCGCCGCCCCGGCGCGCAGTCAGCCCGGTGACCGCGCCGTCGCCGTCCCGCAGCAGCCGCACCGCCGGGCACTCGAACAGCACCGGGATGCAGCGCTCGTCCACGTTCCGGTCCAGAAGCTCCCACAGGTCGCGGCCGTTGGCGGTGGTCTCGCCCTTGACCCGGAGCCGGGGGCCGACGCCGTCGGCGCCGGGCTGCTCGGGCGAGGCCGCGCCGGTGGGGTAGACGGGATAGCTCGCGGGGGCGGCCTGGAGCGGGTCCACGGCCACCTCGCCGCCGAGGGACCGCAGCCAAGGCTCGTTGTCGTGGCTCTCGCGCACCAGGGTTTCGATGACGTCCGGGCCGGTGGCACCGCCGCACAGGAAGGTGATGTGCTCCACGGCGCGCTCCAGCGCGCCGAAGGTGCGCACCGAGCCGGCGGAGAGGCGTGTGTTGCCGCCGCCCGCGGCGGCCTTCTCCACGATCAGCACCTTGGCGCCGAGGTCGGCGGCGGTGATGGCCGCGGTGGCGCCCGCGCCGCCGTAGCCCACCACGGCCACGTCGGTCTCGCGCGACGACACCATGGCCTTGCTCATTGCGGCGTCACCCGCATTGCGGGGTCTTCCTCGTGCCGGCCCGCCCCTCTGCCGCCCCGATCCTCCTCCGGCGTCACCCGCATTTCGGCGTTACCCCGCCGCGGTGTTGTCCTCATTCCGGCGTCATCCTCCTCCGGCATCACCCTCATTCCGGCTTCACCAGGCTTCCTTCCCGCACCAGCCGCTCGATGATCTTGCGCGCCTCGGCGCGGGTCTCGACGGTGTCCTGCAGCATGCGGTCGCGCCAGCCGTCGTTGGGCCAGCGCTTGGCCTTGGCGTAGACCGGCGCGTACATGTCGCTGCGCAGCTCGATGAGGAAGTTCCACACGTGGCCGGAGTCGGCCATGCGCGTGCGCTCCCAGCGCAGGTTGTCGATGTCCACCATGCCGGTGACCACCGCCTCGCCGGGGGCGTTGGCCGACGCCTGCACGTGGCCCATGTAGTCGATGAGCTGGGTCATGCCGCGGTAGCCGCCGGTGGGGCGGTTGGAGCCCACGAAGGCGCCGCAGTTGACCGACAGGAAGTAGCACAGGTTCTCGTAGGCGCGGGCGCGCCGGAGCACGTCCCAGGCCTCGCCCTCGGGGGCGTATGGCTCGGCGGTGGGGTGGATCAGCAACTCGGCGCCGCGCAGCGCCAGGCAGCGGGACATCTCCGGGAACACCACGTCGGTGCAGGTGAGGCAGCCGAGCCGGCCGATCTCGGTGTCGGCCACCGGGAACATGGAGTCCTCGCCGTAGCGCTCGGTGTACTCGGTGTAGACGTCGCCGGGGCCGGTGTAGGTAGTGTTGAGGTTGTTGGGTCCGTTGTTCTTCCGGTACTTGAGGATGATCTCGCCGTCCGGGTCGATGATGAAGCTCGTGTTGAACAGGCGCCCGGGCCAGTCGTCGTCGCGCTCGTAGAGGTTGCCGGCGATGTGGCAGCCCCGTTCCCGCGCCTTGCGCGCGATCTGGTCGGTGACGTCGCCGGGGATGGTCTCGGCCAGGGCGAGCCACTCGTCCACCGAGCGCGGGCGGTACTGGCCGATGATGCCGTACTCCGAGAACACCGCCAGCTTCACGTCCCCCAGGCGCAGCGCGGTCCAGTCCAGCAACTCGAAGATGCGCCCGAGGTTCTCGTCAATGATGGCGTTGCGTTCCCTGGGCTCGACGATGACCCGTGTCTGTTGCTGAATCAGTGCGACTCGATACGGTCTCATGGATCCTCCCTACCCCTGGATTCCCGCTTTCCAGGCCGTGTCAAAACCCCACACGAACAGGGAATGGCACGGCCGCCCCGAATCGTCATTCCCGCGGAACAGGCTGTGTCAAAACTCATGAGGCAGAACCCCCCGAGCTCATGAGGCAGAAACCCCCGAATCGTCATTCCCGCGAAGGCGGGAATCCAGGGGTGGAAGGGTGTGGCGTGCATCGCAGCAGCTCCACTCCACCCCGCCTGGATTCCCGCTTCCGCGGGAATGACGATTCGGGGGGTTGGTGCCATTTCGTGTCCGAGCAGAGTTTTGGCACAGCCTGGAAAGCGGGAATCCAGGCGGGGTGGGGCCGGGGCAATGGAGCCGCCACACCACCACCCCTGGATTCCCGCTTCCGCGGGAATGACGATTCGGTGGTTGGTGCCATTTCGTGTCCGAGCAGAGTTTTGACACAGCCTGCTCTGCGGGAATGACGTTCTGTTACGTAGTTGCGTGATGAGTTTTGACATCGCCTGTTCCGCGGGAATGACGATTCGGAACGTCAGCAAAGTCCTGGCATAAAGTCTATCCCCCGGTCACCGTTTCCAGGAACCACTCCGCCATTTCCTCGCGCTTGGGATACCATACCCCGTCGAAGGATTTCACGTAGTCCACGAACTCGCGCAGGGCACGGATGGCGTAGGCCTGGCCCATGACGTGGGGGTGCATGCCCACGTTCATGATGCGGCCGCTCTCGGCCCCTTCGAGGTAGAGCTGGTCGAACTGCTCCCTGAACAGCTCCAGCGCCTGGGAGGTGGTGCGGCCGCCGCGGGAGAACACCGCGAAGTCGTTGACGTCGTTGGAATAGGGGATGCACACCAGCGGGCCGTGGCGCGTGTTGAGGAGATAGGGCTGGTCGTCGTTCAGGTAGTCCGCCTGGAACAGCAGGCCCAGCTCCTTCAGGATGTGGGGCGTCTCGTGGGTGCTGCGGAGCGACGACGACAGCCAACCCCGGGCCGGCCGCCCCACCGTCTCGGCGTAGACGTCCAGGGTGCGTCGGATGATCTCGCGCTCCTTGTCCGGCTGGTAGGCGTAGTAGGTGAGCACGTCGTTCTGGGCGTAGTTGTGCGCCAGGATCTCCCAGCCGCGCTCGTTGACGGCGTCGATAATGCGCCGGCGCTCAATGCCCGTGAGCGCGTTCATGGTGCACGTGGCGGGTACCCCGGCCTTGTCGAACACGTCGATGATGCGCCACACGCCCACGCGCTGGCCGTACTCGCGCCAGGTCCAGTTGGCGTAGTCCGGGACGTTGCCAGGGATCACGTGGGGAATGGTCGCCGGGCCGCCGGGGTAGAGCGGCTCCTCGCTGTCGCGGGTGATCTCCCAGTACTCGATGTTGATGGTGAAGATCAGGGCCACCCGCGCGCCGTCGGGCCAGCGCAGCGGCGGGCGGTCGGGAAGCGGAACGTAGTCGTAGAGCATGGCGGACTCCTTCGGGGGGAGGATCGGGTCGAAGAAGGGTAGCGTAGCAAATTGGAGGCGGTCAATGTTTGCGCACACCCGGCCACACGTGCACAATGACCGTAGGAGGGGGAAACACATGCGACGATTTCAGACCAAGGCGCGGGCCTTCGCGGTAGCGCTGCTCATGGCCTTCGCGGTCCTGGCGGCGGCCGGGAACGCGGGAGCCTCGCTGGTGGGCAAGCAGGCGCCGGAGTTCACGAACGACACCTGGATCAACTCCGAGCCCCTCAGGCTCAAGGACCTCAGGGGGAAGGTGGTCCTGATCGAGTTCTGGACCTACGGCTGATACAACTGTGTCAACACACTCCCATCGTTGGTGGGATGGCACCAGGAATACGGTCCACGGGGCCTCGTCGTCGTGGGCATCCACTCGCCGGAGTTCTCCCACGAGCACTCGCTCGAAAACGTCAAGAACGCCTGCAAGGAGCTGGGGATCAAGTTCCCGGTAGCGCAGGACAACGACTTCGCCACCTGGAAACGCTACGGGACCCGCTACTGGCCCACCCTTCACATCATCGACAAGAAGGGCGTGATCCAGTACACGCGCTTCGGCGAGGGCGGCTACGACGAGATGGAGGAGATCATCCAGCGGCTGCTGGACGAATAGCCGCGCTGGCCTAGCCTGCCGGGCAACTCACCCCGGTGCCGCCCAGGCCGCAGTACCCCCAGGGGTTCTTGGCGAGGTACTGCTGGTGGTAGTCCTCGGCGAAGTAGAACTCGCCGGCGTCGAGGACCTCGGTGGTGATGGCGCCGTAGCCCGCCTTCGAGATCTCTTCCTGGTAGCGCTCGCTTGAGGCCTCGGCGGCCTGCTTCTGCGACTCGCCGTAAGTGTAGATCCCGGAGCGGTACTGCGTGCCCACGTCGTTGCCCTGGCGCATGCCCTGGGTGGGGTCGTGGGCCTCCCAGAAGACCTTGAGCAGATCGTTGTAGGTCACCACCTTGGGGTCGAACACCACGAGCACCACCTCGTTGTGTCCGGTCCTGCCGGTGCACACTTCCTCGTAGGAGGGGTTCGGCGTCAAGCCGCCAGCGTAGCCCACGGCGGTGGTGTAGACTCCGTCGAGCTGCCAGAAACAGCGCTCCGCCCCCCAGAAGCAGCCCAGCCCGAACACCGCCTTCTCCATGCCTTCGGGGTACGGCGGCTCCAGCGGGTGGCCGTTCACGAAATGCGCCTCCGGCACCGGCATTTTCTCCTGCCGGCCGGGCAGCACCCTGGCCGCGTCCGGCATCTTCGTCTTCTTGCTCAGCAAGCCCCAAAGCATCGGTTTTCTCCTTTCACCAGGAATTGCGCGCGGCGCCAGTCTCCGATCTCTTAACCATGCCACGTTGGGAGGTGGTTGCAAGACGGGAGGCGAGGATCGGATGGAGATGGAATCCTGGCGGAGCGGAAAGCGGGCTGTACCAAATGCCAGTTTATTTGCGTTTAGTAGCACTATATGCAAATATGCTGCGCACATGGTACGGCGGAACTACTGGATCGAAACCATCGAGTCGCTTTGGCTCGCGAAGTCCGTGGTCTGGCTCGCCGGCGTCCGCAGGGCGGGCAAGACATTCCTTTGCCAATCCTTGTCGGACGTCGAGTATCTCGACTGCGAGCTTCCGAGCACGCGCCGGGCGTTGGAGGATCCGGAAGGCTTTCTCCGGGACGTGGGGCCTCGTCGGGTGATCCTGGACGAGGTCCACCGCCTGCCCAATCCGTCCGAGTTCCTGAAGATCGCCGCGGACTACCACCGCGACACCAGGATCATCGCCACGGGGTCCTCCTCGCTGGGAGCGTCTCGAAGATTCCGGGACACGCTCACCGATCGAAAGCGCGACCTGTGGCTGTCTCCCATGCTGATGCAGGACGAGCAGGAGTTCGGTGCCCGGGGGCTCGATCACCGTTTCCAGTTCGGCGGCCTTCCGCCGTTCTACCTGGCCGAGACGGTACCGGAGGACGGCTTTCAGGACTGGATCGATTCCTACTGGGCCAAGGATGTCCAAGAACTGTTCCAGGTGGGGCGCCGCTGGTCCTTCATGCGGTTCGTCGAACTGATGTTCGCCCAGAGCGGCGGAATGTTCGAAGCCACACGGTTCGCGGCCGACTGCGAGGTTGCCCGCACGACCATCGCCAATTATCTGCAAATCCTCGAAGACACGTTGGTCATTCAGGTGATCCGGCCCTACAGCACACGACGCGCCACCGAGATCGTCGCGGCGCCGAAGGTTTACGGCTTCGACACGGGATTCGTCTGCCTGTTCAAAGGGTGGGAGGGGTTGCGCAACGAGGACCGCGGCGCCCTGTGGGAACACTACGTCCTGAACGAGTACCTGGGTCGCCGGCAGAAACGGGACCTGCACTACTGGCGCGACAAGCGCGGCCACGAGGTGGACTTCGTCACCCTCAGACGCGGGAAGCCGATCGCCATCGAATGCAAGTGGCGCGCCGACGGTTTCGATCCGCGCAACCTTCACGCCTTCCGCAAGGCGTATCCCGAGGGAGAGAACTTCGTGGTTACCCCCGATGCGGGGCGATCCTACACGCGGCGGGACGGGGACCTCCAGTTCCGGTTCGTGGGCTTGGGTGATCTCATCCGGCGGCTCGTGTAGCGAGGGCACCGTCGCTTCCGGCCCGCTCCGCGCGGTGCTATCCCCTAGCCATGGAAACCGGCATCGCCTATGCGCTGGCGGCGGCGCTGTTCTGGGGCATTTCGCCGGTGCTGGTGAAGCGCGGGCTCAGGGACGCCAACGTGAGCGGCGCGGTGTTGCTGCAGCAGGCCGGCTCGGTGCTGACCATGCTGCTGATCATCGTCCTGTCGTTCGGCGCGGTGCGGCTGCGGATGCCCTGGACGGCGGCTGGGGTGTTCGTTTCCGTGGGTCTGGTTGGGAGCTTCCTGGGCCGCACTTTCGTGCTCAAGGGCATCGACGAGATCGGCGCCTCCAAGGCCCAGTCCATCGCCAACTCCGCGCCGCTGCTCACCGCGGTCTATGCCGTCGTGCTGCTGGGCGAGACCGCCACGCCGTTCATCCTCGTCGGGGTCGTGCTGATCGTGGGGGGACTGCTGCTCATCACGCGCGGCGCGCCGGACGGCGATCCGCGCGGACCCGTGCCCTACAAGGCCTTTCTCAACCCGCTCCTTTCCATCATATTCTTCGGCTTCGGCCCGATCCTCAAGAAGGTCGCGATCCTCTCCGGCGGAACGCCCATTCCCGGCGCGCTGGTGACGCACCTCACCGGCCTGGTGCTGGTGGTCACCTGCGGGCGCCTCCTGCGCATCGACTGGCGGGAGGGAATCCGCATCTCGGCGAAAGGCTACGCGGTCCTGTTGCTGTCGGGAGTCGCCCAGGGAGTGGGATCGGTGCTCACCTACCTCGCCGTGACCCACGCCCCGGCCATCATCGTCGCGCCCGTCTGGAACGTGCAGCCGCTGATCACGTTCTCCCTCGCCCGGCTGATCCTGCGCGAAGACGAGACCGTGACCCTCAAGGACGGACTGGCCGCGGCGCTGGTGGTGGCCGGCGTCTTCTTCCTCTTTCAGGCGCGAGGATAGTCGTCGATACCCTTGCCGGGCCAGGCCGCGGCGGATACGAACGTCGTATATGAAACCGCGACTGGACGTCCTGTTGCACGCGCGGGAGCCGGACGACCGGCCCTGGAAGTACCTGCCGGCCGTGCTCGCGCTCGCCTTCGCGGCGCGCGCTATCGTGGCCTTGTCCGGCGACTTCGTCCTGCATCCGGACGAGATCATGCAGTACCTGGAACCGGCACACCGCCTGGTCTTCGGCAACGGCGTCACCTATTGGGAGTTCTTCTACGGCGCACGTTCGTGGATCGTTCCGGGAGCGGTAGCGGCTGTCTTGAAACTGCTGGACGTCGTCGGCCTTGGCGAGCCCCGGTGGTACGTCGGCGCGGTCAAGCTGATGTTCTGCGCCATCTCCCTCGGGATTCCCGCGGGCATGTACTTCTTTGCCCGGCGACACTTCGGCGAGGCGTCGGCGCGGGCAGCGTTGGTGGCCGGCGCGTTCTGGTACGAGCTCGTCGGCTTCGCGCACAAACCCATGACCGAATTCGTTGCCACCGTTCCCCTTGTGGCGCTGCTGGCGCTCTGCGTGCGCCCCGCC
Source organism: Candidatus Binatia bacterium (assembly GCA_022823055.1). GTDB lineage: Bacteria > Desulfobacterota > Binatia > UBA9968 > JAJDTQ01 > JAJDTQ01. The sequence goes on from JAJDXX010000050.1 coordinate 36,416, forward strand.
TTAGACGATACCCGGACGGTCTGGCAGGCGGCCTTCCTCGCCGCCATCGCCTCCGCCATAAGGATGCAGTACGCGCCGCTCGCGCTCGTATTGCTGGGCATCGTGTTTCTGCGCACCCGGAAGAAGACACCGCTCGTGGTGGCCACGGTGGCATTCCTCTTCGCGGTGGGGGTGTTCGACGCGGTGACTTGGGACGCTGGCCTGTTCCACTCGTACCTCACCAACCTTCGCGTCAACCTCGTTCTCGGCCCGATGCGCGCCGGCGAGAGTCCGCCCTGGCAGTTCATTCTGTGGTTCGTCCTCGCCGGCGGCGGCCTGAGCGTACTATGCGTTGCCGCGTCTCTCCGCCAATGCCGGCGCTACGGGCTGCTCCTGGCGTTGACCGCCCTGATCCTGCTGCTCCATTCCCTGCAAGCCCACAAGGAGTACCGCTTCGTCTTCGTCATCGTCCCGCTCTGGCTTCTGATCGGCGCCGACCTCGCGGCGCGCCTGGCGTCACGGGTGGGCGGCCCGCACCGGCTTGCGGCAACCGTGGCGACCGTGTTTGCAGCCGTTTCGCTGGCGGGAATCATGAATGTCCTGCCGTACCAGGACCGGGTGTACCGGGCGTGGTCGAGAGAGACGCGCTACATGGGCTTCGTGCGCAACCAGGACCCCGTCTTCGCTGCCTACCGCTACCTCGCCCGCGCGTCCGGCGTCACCGGGGTGTGGCAGCCCGACCGCCCGTACTACAGACTGCCGGGGTACTACTACCTGCACCGCAAGATACCGTTCTACGATCAATTCTCCGGAAAGGCCCTCGGGACTGAGGCGGCCCCCTCCGCCCTGGTGAGCCACATCGTGTCCGCCGACCCGGACTTTTCCGTTGCCGGCTACTCACTTGACCGGGAATTCACGGGCATGCGCGTTCTGCGCCGAAACCGGGACGAACAGCCGGTCCGCCAGTGGCTCGACTACGCCCCTACCATCCCAGCCCATCGACAGGCCCGGATCATGGCCCGTATAGACCCGGCCGCTCCCGTTTCCCCGGCCAACTTCGGCATCCGCCTCGCGCCCTAGGAACGGCCGGTGGTCCGGCCCGGACGAGACCAACCCGGCTTGCGGGAGGATCGCCAAGGACACCACACTAGCTCAATCGTCCGAACACCGCGATCCATATGCACGGCGGCGTACGGCTCGTGTAGTCGACGCGGTGGCATTGATGGGCGGGGATGAACACGTGGTCACCGGCGTTGAGTCGGAGCCTTGTGCCGTCCTCGTATTCCAGCACGGCCTCGCCCTGGATCAACACAACCCATTCATCACGGTCCTGGTCGCACCATTCGCCCGCGGGTGAGGTCTGTCCGCCGGAGACGATGCGCTCGATCTTCACACCCCGGTCGGGAATGAGGTCGGTGAACTCCTCGTCGTCCGGGAGCGGATCGGGCAGGTCGTAGAGGTTAGGGGACATGCTCCAGCGGCCGGAACAGCGCGAACACCTTGTCGGAGTTGGAGATCCACGATTCCAGGAAGACGATGTCGTCGGGCTTGCGGTCGATCTCGGACATGGCGCCGGCCAGGGCGAACCAGTTGAGCAGCTCGTGGTGGCCGCGGTCCTCGGCCTCGGGCAGGCTGGTCTTGCGCCAGGTTTCCCAGTCGCCGTCCCTGAGCGCCTCGAAATAGCGCTTGTCCGACTCCACGTCGGGGTACATGAACGAGTGCTTGGCGGTGAGGAACGAGTGGGACCAGCTCGACGAGGCGATGAGGGCCACGCGCCACGGGCTTTCGGCGAAGGCGCGGGCGGTGGCCGCGCCGATGTCGAAGCAGCGCCAGGGCTGGGGTCCCGGCGGGTCGAACTCGTCGGCGATCTTTTCGGCAGCGGAGGGCGTCAGCGGCACGCCGCGGCTGCCCACGAGCTTGCGCCCGTAGCTGTTCACGGTGAAGGGCACCAGCGGGTAGGGGAAGCCCTGCCGGTCCCAGTCGAGGTACAGGATGGAGTTGACGAAGGCGTGTCCCAGGCCGCGGTGCAGCGGCTTGTAGGAATAGGCCACGTCGAAGCCGTTGTCGAGGAGGCTCGACGCCAGGTACTTGCCCGCCTCCTGGTGGCCCTTGATGGTGAAGACCTTGTCGTCGGGCTCGTCCCACATGTTGGCGCCCCGGCGGCTGTGGGTCCACGGCTGCGCCTCCACCGAGTCGTAGGCGAGGATGGAGAAGGCCGGCACGCAGTCTTCCTTAAAGTTCTCGTACTGGTCGTCGCCCCACAAGACGCACAGGTCGGGCTGGAACTCGTCGAGGGCGCGCCGGGCGACGCGGAAGCGGTCGATGAGGTCCCGGCGGTGCGCGTCCGAGTGGGCCGCGCCGTTGTCCGTGCTCCACTGGTCACGCATGGGCGCGGGCCAGTTCTCCGGGTGGCGCAGCCGCTCCGGCAGCGCGGGATCCTCCAGGCACATCTTGATGCGGCGGGTCATGTTCCCCTGGAACCCGAGTCCGGGATAGTGCGTGATGCCGAGTCCGAGTATCTCTGCCATCTTCCTTTTCCCTTTCTTGGGCGGATCTCCTTCCTGGCCCTGGCTTGCGCCCTTCGACTTCGCGCCGTTGCGTGTCGCTACGCCTGTCCTGAGCCTGACGAAGGGCTCAGGACGAACGGTGTGGTTTCCGGACTTGCCGGCCGCTGCTCACGGCAGCGTCCGCAGCAACCGTCCGAAGCCTTCCACGGGCTCATCTATCCCCAAGCGCTTCCGGGTCGCCCAGACCTCCGCGTTGAGATTGGTGATTACCGGCACCCCGAGTTCCTCCTCGAGGGATTCGATGACCGGCAGACAGTCCCAACCCGCACCCAGGAGACAGATTCCCTCGCCGCCGTGATCGAGGAGGGCCTTTTTGGCCCCGTCGTAGATGTCCTCGGCGGGGATGTCGCCGACGTCCTCGAAGGCCACGCCCTCCAGTTCCGGGATACCGGTCACCGTGAATCCGGCCTGCTCGAAGAAATGGGCGAACTTCGCGTTCATGGCGCCCTGGATGTAGGAGAGGATCACGAACCTTTCCACGCCCAGCACGCGGAAGGCCTCGACCTGCACGGTGGTCGCGGTGAGGATCGGGACTCCGTGCTGCCGGGTCAGGCGCTCGGTCAGGTCACCGTCGAAGCGGTAGCCCTTGAGCAGGATCGGCGGCGTCCCCTGGATCAGCACCAAGTCCACCCCCAGCTCCACCAGCTCCGCCACCCTGGACTCGGCGACGGCGATGGCCTCGTCGAATTCCGCCTCCGTGCCGGCGCGGACTCCGACGTAGCGCGGCGCCACGCACACCCCCTCCGGAAGGAGCCTAATGTAGGTTTCCAGCGAGCCGAGACGGAACGTCGGCTTCACCACGCCCACGGTGCCGCGCGAGCAATACATGGCCTTGCCTCCTGTCCGGCGACCCCCTTACACCGCGATGGTCTGTCCTCCGTCCACCACCAGCGCGTGGCCAGTGACGAAGGAGGCTTCGTCGGACACCAGGAACAGGACGCCATAGGCCATCTCCTCGGGCCGCGCCATGCGCAGCAGCGCCTTGTTGCTGTCGGCCATGCGTTTGCGCTGCTCGGGGGTGGCGGCCTGCAGCGACGGCACCGGCGGATGCCCGCGGAAGCGCGGGGTCTCCGTGGCGCCGGGGCAAATGCAGTTCACGCGGATGCCCTTGGGGCCGTAGTCCAGCGCCATCTGCTTGGTCAGGCCGATGACCGCCGCCTTGGTGGCGCAGTACGCCGGATAGTTGGCGGAGGCCAGCAGTCCGAAGGTGGAGGCGGTGCTGACGATGTTGCCGCTGCCCTTCTCGATCATGTGGGGCACCGCCGCCCGAACGCTCCGCTGGATGGCGTTCAGGTTGAGGCTCATGATGAAGTTCCACTCCTCGTCCGAGTGTTCATGCGCCTGCTTGCGGATGCCGCCTCCGGCGTTGTTGTAGAGGATGTCCACGCCGCCGTACCGTGCGATGGCGGTCTGCACCATCTCCTCGGGACCGCCGTCCGCGGTCACGTTCACGTTCAGGAAGGTGGCCTCGCCGCCCTCGTCGATGATGAGCTGGTCCACCCGTGGCGTCAGGGTCTCCTGGATGTCGCAGCACACGACGCTCGCGCCCTCGCGCGCGAACAGCCGGGACGTGGCCCGGCCGATGCCGCTGTTGGCTCCGGTGATGATGGCCACCTTGCCCCGCAGCCGCCCCCGTCCCTCTCCCAGCATGGGATGCTCGTCGTTGTTGGCGTTCGCCATGGTTTGCCTCCTTGGAATGTGCGCCTTGCGGCTCATTCTCCCTTATCGGATCGGCTGGTGATTGCCAAGTGACGCCCCTTCTGATCGTCATTCCCGCGGAACAGGTTGTGTCAAAACACGACTCGGATCGGATACGGCACCGACATCCCATACCGTCATTCCCGCGGAAGCGGGAATCCAGGTGGGGTGGGGCCGGGCAATGAGGCCGCCGCACCTCCCACCCCTGGATTCCCGCTTTCGCGGGAATGACGATTTCGGGGTATGGGTGCCGCCTTTTGTGGCCGAGCGGTGTTTTGACACAGCCTGTTCCGTGGGAATGACGGAGGAAGGGACGGTCCGCGCGTTAACCTTGCCGGAACAAATCCGCTAAGGTAGGACGGGTCTGAACAGAGGACACGGGATCCACCCAGCCCACCAGGAGGAATCGCATGGACCAGGCGGACGAAAGATTCGTGGACGTGGACGGCATCCGCACGCGCTACTTTGAGAAGGGCAGCGGCGAGCCGCTGGTGCTGTTCCACGGCGGCAACTTCGGCTCCAACGACGCCGCCGACTGCAGCCTCGACTGGGGGCTCAACTTCGACGGCCTGGCGCAGTGGTTCCACGTCTATGCGGTGGACAAGCTGGGACAGGGGCTGACCGACAACCCCAAGAGCGACGACGACTACACCATGGCCGCCGTGGTGCAACACGCCTTGGCCTTCCTGGAAACCCTGAAGCTCGGCAATGTCCACCTGGTGGGCCATTCCCGCGGCGCCTACCTGGTGGCGCGCATGACCCTGGAGCGGGCGGACCTCGTCAAGTCGGTGATCCCGGTGGACACCAACACCCTGGCGCCCGGCGTCGGGCGCAACGACATCGTGTTCGCCAACGCGCCGCAGCCGCGCCTGGGCCGGGAGTGCCAGCGCTGGGTGTACGAGCGCTACTCTTACGGCCACGACCACATCACCGACGACTGGCTCGACGCCTGCGTGGCCATCGCGCAACTGCCCAAGTACAAGGAGGCGGTGGAGAAGATGGAGATGCAGGGGCTCAAGACCAACCTCTTCCTGGCCGCCCACGCGCGGCAGAAGGAGGAGACCCTGGGCTGGATCCGGGACCGCGGGTTTCAGCGGCCCACGCTGCTGGTGTGGGGCTACAACGACCCCACCGCCACCCTCGACCAGGGCCTGCGCCTCTACGATCTCATGGCCGGCAGCGAGCGCCGCACCCAGATGCACATCATCAACCAAGCCGGCCACTTCTCGTACCGCGAGCATCCCGCGGAGTTCAACGAGGTGCTGCGGGCGTTCATCGCGGCGCAGCAGTGAAGGCCGAGCCGCATCCGGGTCGAGGTTGCAAGAGCGGCCGTTTTGAACGATCTTTATGAGAACAAAATCTCGGGAGGTATACGCATGGGCAAGTACATGTTCCACACGACGTACACCGCGAAAGGGCTTCCGGGCCTGCTCAAGGAGGGCGGGAGCCGGCGACGGGCGGCGTTGACCCAGACCATCGAGGGGATGGGCGGCAGCGTGGAGGGGCTCTACTACGCCTTTGGCGACACGGACCTCTACATCATCGCCGATCTTCCCGACGACGCCACGGCGACGGCCGTCTCGCTCAACATCGCCGACGCCGGCGCCCTCAACATCAAGTGCACGGTGTTGATCACGCCGGAGATGGTGGATGAGGCGGTGAAGAAGAAGGTGCCGTACCGGCCGCCCGGCGCGCGGGCGACACGCGGACGAAAGTAGGGCGTAGCGGCGGCAGCGTGCCGCCGCACCGGCTCGAGCGGGCGCCGGGGTCCTGTCCGGTTCGTTCGTAGGCCATGTGACCGGACAGTACCCGAACCATGCCCCTCGTAAGCTTCGAAGACGTCTCGCTGGAGCTGGGCGACCAGCGTCTGCTGGCGCACGCCGAGTTCGCCATCGAGCCGGGTGAGCGGGTCTGCCTGATCGGCCGCAACGGCGCGGGCAAGACCTCCATGCTGCGGCTCATCACCGGCCGGCTCGAACCCGACCGCGGCGAGATCCGCTACCAGAGCCGCATCCGCGTCAGCGAGTTGGAGCAGGCGCTGCCCGAAGAGCTCGGGCAGACCGTGCGGGAGTACGTCACCACCGGCCTCGCCGAGTTGCAGGACCTCATCGACCTCTACCAGCGGCGCTCGACGGAGGCGCTGGACCGCAAGGGCCTGCTGGAGCTGGAAGCGCTGCACCGGGAGATCGACGCACACGGCGGCTGGCACGTGGACCAGCGGGTGGAGACGGTGCTGAGCGAGCTGGACCTGCCCGCGGACCGGCGGCTGGGGGAACTGTCCGGCGGCTGGCAGCGGCGCGTGGGGCTGGCCCGGGCCATCGTCGGCAACGCCGAGCTGCTGCTGCTCGACGAGCCCACCAACCACCTCGACCTGAGTACGATCCAGTGGCTTGAGGACCGGGTCTACAACTACGCCGGCAGCGTCCTGTTCATCACCCACGACCGCGCCTTCCTGCGCCGCCTGGCCACGCGCATCGTGGAGTTGGACCGCACCCGGCTCACGAGCTGGCCCGGCACCTACGACAACTACCTCCGGCTCAAGGAGGAAAGCCTGGCGGAGGAGTCCCGCCGCAACGCCCTGTTCGACAAGCGCCTGGCCCAGGAGGAGGCGTGGATCCGGCAGGGCATCAAGGCCCGGCGCACCCGCAACGAAGGGCGCGTGCGCGCCCTCATGGCCATGCGCGAGGAGGCGTCCCAGCGCCTGAAGCCCGCGAGCCACGCGCGCATCCACGTGCAGCACGGCGGCATGTCCGGCCGCAAGGTGGTGGAGCTGCGCAACGTCACCCACGGCTACGGCGGCGAGCCGCTGATCCGCGACCTCTCGCTGCGCCTCATGCGCGGCGACCGCATCGGCCTCATCGGCAACAACGGCGTGGGCAAGACCACCCTGCTGCGCATCCTCGTGGGCGAGACCACGCCCGACTCGGGCACCGTGGAGATGGGCGCCAACCTGGAGATCGGCTACTTTGACCAACTGCGGCGGGAACTGGACCCGGAGAAGACCGTGGCCGAGACCGTGGCGGACGGTCGCGACCACGTCTTCGTCAACGGCAGGCCGCGCCACGTGGTGGGCTATCTCAAGGGCTTCCTGTTCAGCCCCAAGCGGGCGCTGAGCCCGGTGACGGCCCTGTCCGGCGGCGAATGCAACCGCGTCATCCTGGCCCGGCTCCTCACCCAGCCAGCCAACCTGCTGGTGCTGGACGAGCCTACCAACGACCTTGACATCGAGACTCTGGAGGTGCTGGAGCAGCAGCTCGTGGCCTACCGGGGGACGCTGCTGGTGGTGAGCCACGACCGGAGCTTCCTCGACAACTGCGTCACCAGCACCCTGGTGTTCGAGGACACGGGCCTGATCCAACGACACGCCGGCGGCTACAGCGACTGGCTGCGCCGGGGCCAGGCCCTGGCCGTCACCGACGACCCCAACCGCGGGAATGCCCGGGAGCCGGTGCCGGACCGGCGCGAGACCCGGTCCCGCCCCACCAAGCTCAGCTACAATCTGCAACGGGAGTTGGACGGGCTGCCGGACCGGATCGTAGCCATGGAACAGGCCGTGGCCGTGCTGGAGGAAAAGACGCAGGAGGCGGACTTCTACGCCCAGCCCTTCGCCAACGTCCAGCCTGTGTTGGACGAGTTGAAGACGGCCAAGGCGGCCCTCGACGAGGCCCTGGAGCGCTGGACCGAGCTGGAGACGCTCAGGGAGGAGGCGGAGCGGCGCTAGCCATGATGGGCGCGAAACAGGCCGGTCAAAGACTCCACTCAAGCTGGAAACAGCACCGCCACCCGAAGCGTCATTCCCGCGCAAGCGGGAATCCAGGGGTGGGGAGGGGCTGAAAAGGCCCGTTTCCCCGCCTCACCCCGCCTGGATTCCCGCTTGCGCGGGAATGACGTTCTGTTACGTGGTCGCCTCATGAGTTTTGACACAGCCTGTTTCGCGGGAATGACGTTTCGTAGGATCCGTACGGTCAGGCGTCATTGCCTGCCCCTGGAACTTCCGATAAGAAGGTGGGCGGAGACAACCCATGAGAAAACAACGACTGTCAGTGGCCGGGCGCAGTTCCATGCGCGTGGACGCGGTGGAGAAGGTTTCGGGGTCGGCGTTCTACACCGGCGACATGGAGCTTCCGGGGATGGCCTACGCCAAGATCCTGCGGAGTCCCCTGCCGCATGCGCGCCTGCTCGCGGTGGACGCGGCCAAGGCGCGGGAGCTGCCCGGGGTCATCGACGTGCTGACCCGGGACGAGTTGGGCGGCCTCAACTACATGTACGGCGCCACCTACAAGGACCAGGCGGTGGTGGCGGTGGACAAGGTCCGCTACGTGGGCGACCCGGTGGCGGCGGTGCTGTCGGCGGACGAGCTGGTGGCCGAGGAAGCCCTGTCGCTCATCGATGTGGAGTACGAGGAGTTGCCGTTCGTGGACAACGTGGACGACGCCCTCGCGCCGGGAGCGCAGCAGGTGCACGAGGGCGACGTGGCCAAGGCCGAGCTTCGCGGCTCCACCTACGGTGCGCCGGAACGGTTCAAGGGCACCAACGTGTGCTACTACTTCGGGTACTCCCGCGGCGACGTGGATCAGGGCTTCGCCAAGTCGGACCATGTATTCGAGGACGTCTTCCGCTTCTCCAAGGTGCAGCACTACTCGCTGGAGCCGCACATCTGCGTCGCCCACTACGACGGCGAGCGCCTGACGGTGTGGAGCTCGTGCCAGGACCCGTTCACGCTCAGGGGGCACTTGGCGGGGATCTTCAAGCTGCCGCTCAACCGGGTGCGGGTGGTGGTGCCGTACGTGGGCGGCGGCTACGGCGGCAAGCTCTACGTCAAGGCCGATCCCATCGCCGCGGCGCTGTCGGTGCGGAACCGCCGCCCGGTCAAGCTGGCCATGAGCGCCAACGACAGCTTCAAGACCGTGACGCGCCATCCCGCGCGCATCCGCATCAAGACCGGGGTCACCAGGAAGGGCGAAATGGTGGCGCGGGAGCTGGAAGTGTACATGGACACCGGCGCCTACGCCGACGCCGGCCCCCGGGTGACCCAGAAGGCGGGCTACCGGGCGGTGGGGCCGTACCGCGTGGCCAACGTCAAGATCGACGCCCACGGGGTCTACAGCAACACGGTGCCGGCGGGGGCATTCCGCGGCTTCGGGGCGGTGCAGGTGGCCTGGGCCTACGAGTCGCAGATGGACATGATCGCCAACCGGCTCGGCATGGACCCGCTGGACTTCCGCCTCAAGAACCTGCTGGAGAAGGGCGAGCCCTACACGCCAGGCGACACCCCGGTGGACTGCGACCTCAAGCAGGGGCTGCGCAAGGTGGCGCGGACGCTGGATTGGAAGAAGCCGACCCCGCCCAACGTGGGCCGGGGGCTGAGCGTGTGCCTGAAGGACGCCGGCGGCACCTACAAGGTGGCCGGCGCCACCGTGAAGATGTCGTCGGACGGCAGCGCCGTGCTGCTCACCGGCACGGTGGAGGTAGGCCAGGGCTGCCGCACGGCCTTGAGCCAGGTGGTGGCGGAAGAGTTGGGCATCGAGCTGGAGCAGGTGTCCGTGGCCCAGTTGGACACGGACGTGACGCCCTTCGACGTCTCCACCAGCGCCAGCAGCTCCATGACCGTCATGGGCCTCGCCACCCAGCGGGCCGCCCAGGACGTGAAGAAGCAGTTGCTCAAGGCCGCGGCCAAGGTCATGGGCGAGAAGGCGGCCGGTCTGACGCTCAAGGGCGGGCAGGTTCGCCCGGCCAAGGGACGCGGGGTGCCCTACAGCCAGGTCATCGCCGGCTACTACGGCAGCTCGGCCACCGAGATCGTCGGCCGCGGCGTCTACCAGGACAAGAAGAGCAAGACCGCGGTGCTGGGCTCCCCCACGACCTTTTGGGAGGTGGGCTGGGGCGGTGTCGAGCTGGAGGTGGACCCGGATACCGGCGTCATCCGTATCCTCAAGTACGTGTCCATGGCCGACGTGGGCCGGGCCATCAACCCCTTGCAGTGCGAGGGCCAGGACGAGGGCGGCGTGGTGTTCGCCATCGGGCACACGCTGCTGGAAGACATGGTGTACGAGGACGGCCAGCCCTTGAACCCCAACCTCATCGACTACCGTGTGCCCAACTTCCACGACCTGCCGGAGAACTTCATTTCGGAGCTGGTGGAGAGCGGCAACGGCCCCGGCCCGTTCGGCGCCAAGGGCATGGGCGAGGGCGGCGTGCTGCCGGCCGCGTCCGCCATTGCCGCGGCCGTGGAAGACGCCGTCGGCGTGCGCATCTGCGACCTGCCGCTGTCCCCCCCGAAAGTGTGGCAGCGGCTGCAGGAGAGGGAGAGCGCGGGCTAGGAGCCCCTGAACCGTCATTCCCGCGCAAGCGGGAATCCAGGGGTGGCGGTGGGGTACTACGGCGGTATTCCCCGCCCCGCCTGGATTCCCGCCCCCGATCGGCGTCGAGGGCAAGCTTGCGCGGGAATGACGAATACAAGCGTAGGAGCGTACTATGTCAGACCCCACCCGTTTCCGAGCCATGGTCGTCAGCGAGAACGAGGACAAGACCTTTTCTCGCGGCATCACGGAGAGGTCGGCGGATGACCTGCCGGAGGGCGAGCTGCTCGTCTCGGTGGCCTACTCGTCCCTCAACTACAAGGACGCGCTGTCGGCGTCCGGCAACAAGGGTGTGACCCGCAACTATCCCCACACACCGGGCATCGATGTCGCGGGCACCGTGGTGGAGAGCGCCGTGGGCGACTTCGCCAAGGGCGACGAGGTGGTGCTCACCGGCTTCGACCTGGGCGCCAACACCGACGGGGGCTTTGCCGAGTACGTGCGCGTGCCGGCTGCGTGGGCGGTGAGACGGCCGGACGGGCTGAGCCTCAAGGAGAGCATGGTGTACGGCACCGCTGGCTTCACCGCGGCCCTGTCGGTGCTGCGGCTGCAGGAGGGCGGGGTCACGCCCGAATCCGGCGACGTGCTGGTCACCGGCGCCACCGGTGGGGTGGGTTGTCTGGCGGTGGCCATCCTGGCCCAGGCGGGCTACCGCGTGGTGGCTTCCACGGGCAAGGAGTCGGAGAAGGATTTCCTCACGGGATTGGGCGCGGCCGACGTCATCTCGCGGGAGGACGCCGACGACCAGTCGGGGCGGCCGCTGCTCCGGGGCGTGTGGGCCGGCGTCGTGGACACCGTCGGCGGCAACATCCTCGCCACCGCCCTCAAGTCCGCCAAGTACGGGGGCGTGGTCACCTGCTGCGGCAACGTGGCGTCGATTGAGCTGAACACCACGGTGTTCCCCTTCATCCTCCGGGACGTGCGCCTCGTCGGCGTGGCCACGCCCGACTGCCCGGCGGACATCCGTGCCACCTTGTGGGAGAAGATGGCCGGCGAATGGAAACTGCCCAACCTCGACGCCGTCACCATTGATTGTTCGCTGGACGAGCTGGACGGGCACATCGAGAGCATCCTCAAGGGCGGCGTGCGCGGCCGCGTGGTGGTGGACCTGTCGCGCTGACGAGGCTCGATCCGTGAGGACGGCGTCTTTCGACTTCGCGCCGCTGGCGCCGTGAAGTCGAAGGGACGCCATGGCGCGCGTTGGCAGCCGGTAGCAGAATCGGGGAGATCGCCATGGCATCGTGGATGGTAGGCATCGATACCGGAGGCTCCTTCACCGATCTGATCGCGTTTGATCCCGAGAGCGGCGAACGGCGGATTGCAAAGGTTCCGTCGAGGCCGGATGATCCTTCGGCCGCGGTGATGGATGCCCTGGATGAACTGTTCCAGTCCGGCGTCGACCCCGGCGGCATCGAGTTCCTGGTCCACGGCACCACGGTGGCCACCAACGCCATCCTGGAAGGCAAGGGCGCGCGCACGGGTCTCCTGATCACCCGCGGGTTCCGGGCGGTGTACGAGGGGCGCGGCTGGTCGCAGCCGGCGCCGGAGGACTTGGCGGATCCCTATTACGTCAAACCCACGCTGCTCGCGCCCCAGTCGCTCACCGATGAGATCACCGAGCGCCTGGACTACCTCGGCAACGTGCAGACGCCGCTCGACGAGGACGACGTCCGGCGCGCGGTTGCCAGCCTGAAGGAGAAGGAAGTCGACGCGGTGGCCGTCAACTTCCTCTTCAGCTTCCGGAACTCCGGGCACGAGGAGAGGACGGCCGGGATCATCGCCGAGATGGCGCCGGAGTGGCGCGTGTCGGTGTCGTCGCGCATCCTGCCCACCATCCGCGAGTATCCGCGGCTTTCCACCACGGTCATCGACGCCTTTGTGGGCAAGGGCATGGAAACCTACCTGCTGCGGCTCGTGGACCGGCTGCGCGCCGCCGGCATCGAGACGCCGCAGATCTTCCTGATGCAGTCCAACGGCGGCCTCATGCGCATGAACGTCGGCGCCCGCTATCCCAACCAGACGCTGCTGTCGGGCCCGGCGGCCGGGGTCGTCTCCGGCATCGAGCTGGCCGGGCGCCTGGGGCGCCGGAACCTCGTCACCTTCGACATGGGCGGCACCTCCACCGACATCAGCGTGATCCGCGACGGCCGCTCCGAGGAGACCACCGCCGGGCGGATCGCCGGGCAGGACCTCGCCACGCCCATGCTGGCTGTCCACACCCTGGGCGCGGGCGGCGGCACCATCGCCTGGATCGGCAAGGACGGGCTCATGAAGGTCGGGCCCCGGAGCGCCGGCGCTGACCCGGGGCCGGCCTGTTACGGCAGGGGCGGGGAGCTTCCTACGGTCACCGACGCCAACCTGCTGCTGGGCGCCCTGGGCGACAGCAGCGCCCTGGGCGGGCGGCTGCGGCTCGACCGGTCCTGCGCCGAAGCGGCCGTGCGCGCGAGTCTGGCCGAGCCCCTGGACCTCGACGTGATGCAGGCTGCGGCCGGGATCCTCAGGATCGTCAACAACAACATGGCGGTGGAGTTGCGGCTGGCGCTGCAATACCGCGGCGTCGATCCGCGGGACTTCGTGCTGGTGGCCTTCGGCGGCGCCGGTCCGCTGCACGCCGGCGTGTTGGCCGAGGAACTACGGATGCCCGCGGTGCTGGTGCCGCCGAACCCCGGCCTCAACAGCGCCCTGGGGCTGCTCCAGACCCAGGTGCGCCATCTCTACCTGATATCGGATCTCGGCCTGGTGAGCGGCTACGATGCCGCGCGCATGAACCAGCGTTTCGAGGAGTTGCGCCAGCGGGCCGTGGAGGACGTCCGGGAAGAGCACTTCGAGCTGTCGGACGTGGTGTTCCGGCGCCAGGTGGACATGCGCTATCTGCACCAGGGGTACGAGCTATCCGTGGACTGCCCGGACCGGGAGATCGTGGAGGCGGACAAGGCCGGGCTCAAGGCGGCCTTCGATGATCTCCACGGCAAGGTGTACGGGTTGAGTGCCAAGGACGAGGACGCCGAGATCGTGACGTTCCGGCTGCTGGCGGAGATCGCGGTGCCGCGGCTCACGCCGCCGCCCCTGGAAACCGGGGAGCCGGGCGTCGAACACGCGGTCATCGGCCGCAGGCCGCTGTTCGACCTGAAGCGCGAGGAGTTCCTGGAGGCCGTGGTGCTGGACCGCGGGCGGCTGTTGGCCGGCAACCATATCGACGGACCCGCCGTCATCGAACAGCTCGACGCCACCACGGTGGTGCCAGAGTCGCAGCATGCCACGGTGGATGCGTTCGGCAACATCGTGATCGAGAGGAAGCTGTAAGGTCCGTCGACTCGCCCTGCAATACGTCATTCCCGCGCGGAACAGGCTGTGTCAAAAACTCGTGAGCCAAGGACCTTACGAATCGTCATTCCCGCGGAAGCGGGAATCCAGGGGTGGAGTGGCAGGGAAACGCCGCTGTAGTGCCACTCCCCCGCCCCTGGATTCCCGCTTCCGCGGGAATGACGTTCTGTGACGTGAGTCACACTAGCGACGGGGAGGACGCCATGAGCCTGGACCCCATCACAAGCGAAGTCGTGCTGAGCCGGCTGCGGGAGATCACCGCATCCATGGCGCACGCGCTGTTCCACAGCGGCTACTCGCCGATCCTGCGGGAATCGCAGGACGGCACCGCCGGGCTGACCGACGGCACCGGCCGCGTGATCATGGTCGGCGGCGGCCTGCAGTACCATTCCCTGCTGTACACGCAGGCGGTGACCGGCGTCCTGGAGCGTTACCCGGCGGAGAAGATGAGCGAGGGGGATTCGTTTGTTTCCAACGATCCCTACAAGGCGGGAAACAGCCATGTCCCCGACATGGTGGTGGTGACGCCCGCCTTCCACCAAGGCAAGGTGGTCGCGTTCGGGGTGAGCGTGGCCCACAAGGCGGACGTCGGCGGGCTGGTGCCGGGCTCGAGCGGCGCCGGTGCGCGCGAGATCTTCCACGACGGCATCCTGCTGCCGCCGGTGCGCTTCACCACCGCCGAGGGCGTGCTGCCAGAGGTGGAGGCGATCCTGCGCAACAACAGCCGCATACCGGACGTGGTGCTCGGCGACCTGCGCGGACAGGCCGGCGCCACGAGACTCGGGGCGATCCGGTTCCAGGAGCTGCTGGAGGAGTATGGCGCGGAGACCCTGCTGGGCACCATCGACGAGCTGATGACGCGCACGACGGCGCGGGTGCGGGCCGAGATCGCTTCGTGGCCGGACGGAGAGTTCGAGGCGGAAGGCTTCCTCGACCACGACGGCGTGGACCGCTCCAAGCCGGTGCGCATCCACGTGCGCGCCATCAAGGCCGGGGACCGGCTGACACTCGATTTCTCCGGCACCGACCCTCAGGCCCCCGGACCCATGAACACCACGCGGGTCACGGCCCGGGCGGTCTCGACGCAGGCGGTGCTGGCGGCCTCGGACCCGAGCATCCCGATGAACGCGGGCGCGTTCGAGGCCGTGGACTTCCACATCCCGCCGGGACTCATCATCAGCCCGCAGTTCCCGGCCACTGTCAACCACTACTTCCCGACCTCGCACCTGGTCTACAACTGCGTCCTCGCCGCCATCGGCAAGTTCAACCCGCACCGGGCGGTGGCCCCCTCCGGCCTCGGCACCGGCGCCATCGCCGTCGGCTACAAGGAAAGCCGTTCCGCGGGCCGTCCGACGGTCCAGTACGAGATCATGATCACCTCGCTGGGCGGCACCAGCGACCACGACGGCGCGGCCATCGTCATGCCGGTCAACCACTTCGCCCCCGGCACGCCGGTGGAGATCCTCGAGACCGAATACCCCGTCGCCGTCCGCCGTTACGAGATCTGGCGGGATTCCGCCGGCGCCGGGCGCTGGCGCGGCGGCACGGGCTTCGTGCGCGAGTACGAGTTCCTCACCGACTGCATGCTCACCATCCGCTCCGCCAACCACCGGCAGGCGTCGTGGGGCCTCAACGGCGGCGGCCGCCCGCCCACCTCCCGCACCACCATCCAGAACCCCGGCGAGGACCCGTCCGACGCCGATATCCTGGAAAGCCGCGCGCTACGCGCCGGCGCCCGCCTCGCCGTCTTCCGCAGCGGAGGCGGCGGCTACGGCGACCCCAGGGAACGCCCCGAAGAGCTCGTGCGGCAGGATGTCGAAGACGGATACGTATCGCGGGAGAAGGCGCGGGAGGTGTATGGGTTGGGGGGCGGCGAGGGCTGACGCACAGTCGGGCACGACAGGCTTGACCTTCCCCTGCCAGGACCCTACACTAATGGCAATACCCCTTGCGGTTTCGACCGCAGGGTGCGGGGCCTCTTCGGAGGCCCCTGCTTTTTCAGCGGGCCTGCATGCGCACCATCGTCTATGTAGATGGCTTCAATCTCTACTACGGAGCCCTCAAGGACACCTCGTGGAAGTGGCTGGATCTGGTTGCGCTCTTCGAGAAGGTGCTCCAGCCGCAGCACCAGATACTCGCGGTCAAGTACTTTACGGCACGGGTTTCGGGAACCGCCCGGAACCCGTCGAAACCGCAGAGGCAGGACATCTATCTGCGTGCGCTCCAGAGGTACCGGCCCAACGTCGCAGTCTATTTTGGACATTTCCTCAGTCACGCGGTTAGAGCTCCCCTCGTGCAACCGTTGGGGAACCTGCGTACCGCAGAGGTGATCAGGACCGAGGAGAAAGGTTCGGACGTCAATCTCGCCGTGCACTTGGTCAATGACGGCTGGTTGGGGGTCTATGACTGCGCAATTGTCGTGAGCAATGACAGTGACCTAGCGGAAGCGATGCATCTGGTCAAACAGCACCATGGCGACAAGCGGATCGGGCTGATCACGCCACGCACAGGACGTCCCTCCCAACAGCTTATGGCTCACGCGGACTTCTCACGGCATATTCGGCTGAATGCCCTACAGATCTCGCAGCTGCCGAACCCGATCCCCGGTACCAACATCCGCAAGCCCGCTCGCTGGTAGGCAACTTGCCTGGAATCCAACGGCAACGCGGGCGAATGTTCACGAGGAATGCACAGACCTCCTCACGTCGGCGGGGCGGCGAGGAACTCGTTCAGGCGCTCGCTGACGAGCCTGCGTCGTTCGGCGAGGAAGTCCTTGTAGGCTTCAACCTCAAGGAGTCCGCCGTTCGTAGGAATGCACTGGGCCTCGAATACTGTGTGGCCCAACTTCCCAATCAACCCTGGAAAGTACTGGCTCGGAGGCTTGTCGCTAATCTGGCGGTTGGTCTTGCCGCCCACGAAGGCCAGATTAGCGATGTCATCGGCCTCGCGGCTCGAGTAGCTGTTCTTTAACACCGCCTTCGGGAAAATGTGGTGAAACTGGAGCCTATGTTGAGCACCGCGGTGTCCGAGCGAAATGGCGAGGTTTGAATGCCAGTCGTGGGCTTCGGCCGCGCGGAATGCAAGGAACATGGTCTTGAATAGGGCGCTACGCTGGTTTCGGCCTTCGAGTTCCTCTGGCTGAATGTCGAGACGCCCCACTTGTAACCGCAGGCGGTCGACGAGTTCGGTTGCTCCGCCACGCTGACGCAGTGTCGAAAGGTCCTGGTCCAGTATCGTCTCGCTCGATCCTCGCGAGTACCGCCCCTTGGCATTCGCCACCAGCAACCAGCGACGTAGTTGTCGTTCCTCCTCGGTACGGATTTCGTAGCGTCTAATATGTCCGTAATAGCTGAGGGTAACGAGCAGGAATGGCGATGAAAGCAATGCAGGGCTGTCGAGTCTCGCGTTGCTCTTAAGGAAGTTAATTGCGAACTCCATCCCTCGCACGCATTCCTCCCAAGCCCGCTGTAACGTGTCCATGGGAAGATTGCCGACCGTGAGAAAGCGCGACTGTCCTGTCGCGAAGACAATCAGATTCTTCAAATGGAGACCGAGATCTAAATCGAAGTCTGCCTGGACACACTGTTTCTGGAACTCTTGCAGGATCTTTAGCGCGCCACGCCACTTGGCGGTGATTTGGGCAAGCGCGAGATCTGAGCTGCGCAGTTTCGCCCCGAGCGAGTTGACGCGTACGAAGATCTCCGTCACTTCGTCATATGAGAGTGAGCGTTCGAGGATGTCCATGCGATAAACGTACTTTCGCACTGCACGCAGGCGCGCGAGACGGCGACTGTACTTTTCGGCTCGGGGGTCATCGATGTCCGTGATGCCGGCACGCTTCAGGAACGGACTGTCGCTGTCGCTCTTGAAGACCTCTGACACCTGGACCCACTGTGGCATCTGCTCAAGCTTCCTGGTGGCCACGACGAACGTCATGCGGTTGAAACGTCGCTGAAGTTCGTCGTCGGTGGAGTCCACTTCGTCCTCAATTCGATCCTGCTCATCTTCCTCTACTCCGTCTTCATTTACTTCCGTCACGACCTCAAGGTCTTCGGGGTGGTCCAGATTGAAGAGAATCTCAATGGGTCGTCTGCGACCACGCACTCCCACGGGTTGCCCACGAACCACTGCAGAAAGTGACGTCAAACGCTGCTGCCCATCAAGCAGCAGTCGGGTGCTTCGGTAGGGATTGTTGTGTTGGTCGAGGGCGAAGTCCTGTATAGGGACTCCCTCGTCTGTCTCCCACAAGAGAATGGCGCCAGATGGATAACCGCGATAGAGCGAATCGAGCAGGTCGCGAACGCGGGTCGAACGCCAAACGTAGCGACGTTGCATTTCCGGCAGACGTAGCTCCCCGCGTTCGATCATCCCCACCAACTCTTCGACCGTGGCCTCAGCCTTCGCCATTGCAAATTATCCTCCTATCTTGTGTTCGTTGCCGAGTTCCATGAGTAGTTCTCTTGAGCAACCCGCGACGGCCTTCCAACTCTTCCGGTATATCCAGCGGTTGACATCGGTGATCATCGAGACGTCCGTGTGTCCGATGCCAACGATGTTGGAATCACCGTAGCCAGTCGATAGAGACAGGCACACGTCGTATGAAATAGGGGCGAGTAGCAGCCGTTCTGTCGCCATCCCATTAGGGTTCGGATGTGCGGTTACGGGCATGTCTCCTAGAATGTAACTATGGACGGGATCTCCGTCGCTGCGGTAGAGGCTCATTCCCATAGACTGCATCTCCTTCTTCGACCTATTTGGCCAGAAGATGGAGTATCGTTGTAAGTCTCTAACGGCCGCCATATCACTTTCCACTTCCACAAGGCCACGATCCAGTATCGCCGTAGCTGCTTTTTCGCGCGTTCTAGGATTGCGAGAGTACAGAGTGGTCAAGAACTCACAAAGAATCACTTTCTCCTCAGACTGCACGCAAATTGCGCTTCTCCAATCGCGTACTTCGCCTATCATTCGCTGAATGATGGGTGCAGCCATTCCTTCAAGGCGGGCTAATTGACTTTCGATCGAGTACCGTTGCTCCGTGTCGTTAGCCTCCAGCGTATAGTAGTCTTTCTTGATAAACAGCGTCTCTGGGCTCACGGGCACGGGTGTACTCTCGGGGTCGGTCTTCTCGAGCCGAAAGAGACAATCTTCTTTCGCGAAACCCTTAATCAGGAACTTGGGAATGTAGTGTTGACGTCTAGTGTGTGTCCAGACATGGCACCATATCCAGGATGGAAACTTGCGCGCTGGCTAGTCGAGTTCAATCAGGGGATGGCCGGCCGCCCGAGCCTCCTCCGGAAACACCTTCACCCGTCCAGCTTGAACAGCCGCTCGGCGTTGCCGTGGCGGATGAGTTCCTTGGTGTCCTCGGAGAGGTTCTTGTTGACGGCCAGGAGCTGGACGTCGCGGAACTTCATGCTGCCGCCGGGGTCGTCGTGAGGGTAGTCGGTGGCGAACAGGAAGCGCTCGGCTCCGAGAAAGTCGATGGCGTCGGGCAGCGCGGCCTCTTCGGTCTCGATGGTGAAGTAGAAGTTGTTGCGGAAGTAGTGGCTCGCGGGCTGCTTGTTTTTCTCCAGGAACACCTCGGGGCCGTAGAATGCCCGGTGGCGGCGCAGCTTGGCCTTTACTCCCCGCATGACGTCGGCATCGGCATCCCCGTCGTAGTCGACGGGAGGGCCGGCGAAGGCGGCGTCGAGCCTTTCCACGAGGGGCCTGATGAAGCCCGTCCCCGCCTCGGTGAAGATGAACTGGAGGCCGGGGAAGTCGTCCAGGAGGCCGCTGGTCACCAGCGATACCAGGCTCACCTGGCCCTCCTGGGGCGCGAAGAGGTAGAGGCCGTCCTTCTGGAAGTTGGGCAGGTTGCTGATGCGGTGGCCGTGCTGGATGTTGTGGAGGAAGATGGGCATCTCCATCTCCTCCGCCCGGGCGAAGAACGGCCACAGCTCCTTGTGGCTGCCGAGGCTCTCGCCGTAGGGGTGGTCCTGCACCGGGAAGACCTTGTCCAGCACCACCGCGCAAAACCCCTCCTTCTGCGCCCACTCCATCTCACGGATAGCGGCGGGCACGTCCTGGAGCTGCACGATGGCCACGCCGACGAGGCAGTCGTGGCGCTCCATCATGCGCAGGTTGGACAGGTTGTAGGAGCGGGCGATGGCCGAGGCCAGCTCCGGCTCGATCATATAGGTCCACCAGCCGGAGAACTGCGGCAGCACGAACTGCTGGTCCACGCCGAGCACGGGCATCTCGTCGAGCCGCACCTGGAGGTCCACGAGCCCCTTCATCTTGGCGCCGGAGCCCGGCGCCCCCAGCGGCGTCACGCCCGGGACTTCGGGCGGCCCGCCCGGAAACTCCATGTCGATGAGCAGTCCTTCCTCGCTGTAAACGGGGATCGGGGCCTTGTCGCGGAACTCTTCGGGCATGTAGTCGAAGGCGTCCTCGGGCATGATGTGGGTGTCGCAGTCGATGATCACGGGCAGGTCCTCCTGGTCGAATGAGTAGCTATTAGCCCTGTTGGGCGGCGTTATCAAGCCGGCGGGACCGTCGTGTGGGGGATCCTTCGGTTGCCCGTGCGACGCACGAAACGGTAAGAAGATGCCCATGAGCAGGCCACAGGACACGGTTGCAAGCGGTCGCAAGCGGGAGACGAAGGAGCGCCCGCCGGCGTTCCGGGGCTGGATCTCGACCGACGAGGACGAGGTCCGCCGGCGGGAGTGGCGCGGCCGGACGGAGATCAACGGGGTAAGTGCAATCGACCCGGAGCACTGGCCGTTCGGCGATTATCGTGTCGCTTCGTCGAGCGGTGGCCTCTATGTGGTCGAGCTGCGCTCCCTCCGGGAGCGGATCAACTCCTGCGAGTGCCACGACTACCGCACCAATCGTCTGGGGACCTGCAAGCACATCGAGGGGGTGCTGCGCCATCCGGAGGGCGCCCGCTCCAAAGGTGCGGCGAACCGTCGAGCGAGCGACCGTATCGAGGTCTTTCTCGATGAGGGCAACGGGCGGGCGGTGCGATTGGCCCTCCCGGAGGGGAATGCGCGCGCCGCCCACGGGCTCGTTGGGGAAGTGGAGCGGCTCGTTCGCGGCCTGCGTCGCGGCTCCGCGAAGGCGCTCGCCGGCCTGCGCCGGATGGCGCAGGACCAACCGGACGTCCTGCGGGTGTCACGCCTGCTGGAAAGCTGGGTCGAGGCCCGGCAGGCGTCGGAACGCCGGCGCCGCGAACGGGCGCGTTTCGCTGCCGCGCTCAAGGCCGGCCGCCGCGCGCTCGACTTTCTCGAGCGTCCGTTGCTGCCCTACCAGGTGGAGGGCGTTCTCCACTTGGCGTTCGGCGAGCGCGTGCTGCTTGCCGACGACATGGGCCTCGGCAAGACTGTGCAGGCGATTGCGGCCTGCGCGCTGCTACGCGAGTTGCGCGGGATCGAGCGGGTGCTGGTGGTGTCGCCGGCTTCGCTCAAGGCGGAGTGGGAGGAACAGATCGCGACCTTCTCCGATCTCCCCGCCGCTGTTGTGTTCGGGGGACCCCCGGCGCGCCGCGCGGCCTACGCGCAGCGCACCTTCTTCACGCTCTGCAACTACGAGCAGGTCGTAGCGGATCGGGATGAGATCCTCGAGACGTTCCATCCCGACGTGGTGATTCTCGACGAAGCCCAGCGCATCAAGAACTGGCAGACCCGGACGGCGAACGAGGTCAAGAAGCTCCACAGCCGTTACGCCTTCGTCCTCACCGGCACTCCGCTGGAGAACCGCATCGACGAGATCTACTCCATCGTCCAGTTCCTGAATCCCGATCTCCTCGGACCGCTGTTCCGTTTCAATCGAGAATTCTACGAGTTGGACGAAAAGGGCCGTCCCGCGGGTTACCGAAACCTGGACGTGTTGGCGGAGCGGGTGTCCTCGGTGATGCTCCGCCGGCGGAAAGAAGACGTCGAGAGCCAGCTCCCGGGGCGGACGACCAAGACGTTCTTCGTTCCCATGACCGAGCCCCAGCTCGACGACTACGAGGGCTACGAGTACCTGGCGCGCCGGCTCGCGGCCATTGCCGTGCGCCGGCCGCTCACGCCGGAGGAGTTCAAGTCGCTCCAGGGGAATCTCGCCTGCATGCGCATGGTCTGCGACACTCCCTACATTCTCGATGGGCGAAGGCGTGACTGCCCCAAGATGGAGGAGATCGAGCGACTCCTGCCCGACCTGCTGGAGGACCCCGCGCGCAAGATCATCATCTTCTCCGAATGGGTGCGGATGCTGGAGCTGATCCGCGACTACGCGGTGGAGGGCGGGATCGAGTTCGCATGGCACACCGGCAGCGTCCCCCAGGTGCGGCGTCGCGCCGAGATCCGGAGGTTCCGCGAGGACCCCGAATGCCGGCTGTTCCTCTCCTCGGAGTCCGGCGGCGTGGGGCTGAACCTCCAGGCGGCCGATACGGTCATCAACGTGGACCAGCCGTGGAACCCGGCCCGATTGGAGCAGCGCATCGCCCGCGCCTGGCGCAAGCACCAGACCCGCACCGTCAACGTCATCCACCTGGTGAGCGAGAACACCATCGAGCACCGTATGCTCGGGCTGCTGGACCAGAAGCGGGCGCTGGCCGAGGGCGTTCTCGACCGCAAGGGCGACCTTGCGGACCTCCGCATGCCCAACAGCCGGGCCGCGTTCATGGAGCGATTGCAGGCCGTGCTCGGGGGGGCCGGAGCGGAAGACCGGGAGGCTGCGGCCGAGACGCCGTCCGAGGTCACGGTGCTCGACCGCCTGCGCGACGTCCTGCTGGCCGAGCACGGCGCGGCATTGCAGAGGATCCTCGCGCACGAAGGCGCGGAAGCCGCCTTGGTTGTGCTCCGCCTTCCACCCTCTCGAGCCGCGGAAGAAGAACGCCGCCTCAGCGAATCGACGGGACTGACGGTCAAGGTGATCGACCCTGACGCCTACGAGTCCATGCGGCGTCTGGCGGAAGCCGGGTTGATCTCGATGCCGGCCGAGGACCTCCGCGAGGTGTATCCCGCGCCTGACGAGGAAGACGACGGGCGCGCCGGCCGCATGGCCCGCGCCAGGGCGCTGGCGGAGCGTGCGGAACACAAGCTCAGGGCGGCGGTGTTGCTCGAAGGCGGCGGGTTCGCCGAAGAAGCACGGGCGCCGGCCGTGGAGGCGGCCCGACTCGCCGCCGGATGCCTGGCCGCCGCGGGGAGAGAGCCCGAGCCCGAGGACGCCGAAGCCGCGGAGGCGTTTCTGCTTGAACACGATACGGGTAATGGCGGCCTGCCGCTGGACGCCATACGCGTCCTGTCCGGGGAGGAGTCGGCCGCGGGAGTGGCCGCGCCCGTGCGCAACCTGCTGGACGCGGTCCTGCAGCACATCGAAGGCCCCGGAAAAGGCGGGGAACGCGCTTCCGCGCCGGCGTAGGTTCGCGGACATGTGCGGCCGGTACACTCAGACGGCGAAACTCGACGACCTCGTCGACCGCTTCGGCATCGAAGAGCCGGACTTCGATTTGTCGCCCCGGTACAATCTCGCCCCGAGCCAGGATGCACCGGTGGTGGGCGTCAACCCGAAGACCCCGGACACCCGCACCCTGCGGCTGATGCACTGGGGCCTTGTGCCTTACCATGCGAAGGACGCCGCCAGGCCCATCATTAATGCGCGAGCCGAAACCCTCGCCCAACGGCCCGCTTTCCGGTGGCTTTTGCCGAAGCGGCGCTGCTTGGTGCCGGCCGACGGCTTCTACGAATGGCGCAAGGAAAGCCGTATGCGGACGCCCATACGCTTCACCCTGCGGAGCGGCGCACCCTTCGCCTTCGCTGGCTTATGGGACCGCTGGTTCCGGCCCGACGGCACCCCACTCTATTCCTTTACCATCGTGACCACGAGCCCCAACAGCCTTCTCGAGTCGGTCCACAACAGGATGCCGGTCATCCTGCGTCCGGAGGAGGAAGCCAAGTGGCTCGACCCCGCCAACACGGATCCGGAGGCCCTGTCGTCGTTGCTCAAACCCTATCCAGCCGAGCTGATGGAGGGATACTGCGTTCCGCGGGCCGTCAACTCGCCCGTGAACGATTCTCCAGAATGCATCGCGCCGGACGACGCGCCGCTTAGGAAGGTCTGAACAAGCGGCATTTCCGCTGGTTTCAGCCTTCACATGTTCTTGTTTCGACCGGGAAGGCGTCCGGCAATGGCCTGATCGCCGGGTAGCCGCCCCGTTCCGCCGCCAGGCGGCGGGCTGAGGGCGCACTCC
>JAJDXX010000085.1 GCA_022823055.1 Candidatus Binatia bacterium
ATTGGACTCCGGTCGCTACGCTCCCTCCGTCCAACCCCTCTCGCCTCGCCGAAACCAACCGAAGGGCGTCACACCCGTACCGGCGCCCTTCTCGGAAGTGTGCAGTTTTCGATTGCCAAAAATGAGCAGTTTTCGGTTGCCATTGACAGCTAACCGGAGCACCCAATCCTCATGCTCAGCGTTTGAATGGCTGTAAGAAACGAAGGCCTTTGTTGCGGTCATTTTGTCCTCCCGGGCGCGGCAGTTCGTCCATGGCTGATGGAGGGCTTGACCAGCAATTTGCAGGTACACTACAAGGAAGGAGCGACATTCCGACCGTGTGGTCCTCCGGGGCGAGAGAGCCGTTCTTGGGGCGGCTCTCGTCGTTTCAGGCTACCACTTCGCGCCCAGCGGAGCAACGTGGAGCGGCCCCTCCCGTTGGTCCCCCGCCAGCGCTGGTGCAAAAAAGGGGAAGGCTAATCGATCAGCTTCTCCTCGGCGTGGATTTGGTATGTGGCGCAAGACTACCTTAAGCAATCTGCTCTTGCGCCTATAACGACGGGTGACGGGTGACGACAACACCAGACACCTTCTTCCCTTGTTGGACCAACTCGCAGTCCTCTGGAATCAACTGACCTCGGGACAGATCGGCGCGCTTGCCAGCGAGCCTAGGGAAACCATGCAATCACCCCCTCGCGGCGTGCTGAGATGAGCCTGTCCCACTGAGCGTCCGGTCGCAGACATGGAACGTCAGGCAGTCAACTGCGGCAGATATGAATCCGAAACGCCGAAAGGCGTAAAGACCCCGCTTCCCGGTCGCTTGAGCGACCGGGCTATACAAACCGTTCTCGAGCCGGCGTTAGCCCAGCGGCCCTTGAGCGGCAGGTCGGCTGTCACTAGCGGAAACACGAAGCTCCAGCGGTATCCCAACGTCCTTCTTTCTTGCATGTGGGACTGCTTCCGTTGCCTCTCCACCTCAGAGCCTACAAGAGTCTCTACACCGTCGGCAGGTCGGCCCGACGCGCCCAGAGGGCGGTCAGTGTCATCAATTTTACAATCACTTGTCTTTCATCTACATCTGCATCTCTGCTTCGCGTAACCATCCGGTTGCGCTGTTTCGAAGAAAGGTTGAGACGATGAAGAACACGTTCCGTATGGGTAGCGTTGTTCTGGCCGCTTCTCTGGTCGTCGTTGCGGCCACAGCTGTGTCGTCCGGTACGGCGGAGAGCTCCGGTGCCGGGCCGGATTCTTCCCGCCGGCTGACTGCGTCGTTCCGGCAAGCTGCGGCCACGGAGGACGTCGAGCGCCGCCTCACCGCGGAGCCGAAGATCAAGGCGCGAGACAGGCGAGGCCGGACCGCGCTCCATAACGCGGCGCGGTCGGGAAGCGTTGCATCGGTGAACTTCCTGATCGCCGCCGGCGCCGACATCGAGGCGCGAGACAAGCTTGGCTGGACCCCGCTGCATTATGCGGCGTCAAGGGGCAACACGGACACGGTGAATGCCCTGATCGCCGCGGGTGCGAACATCGAAGCACGAAACAGGTGGGGCGAGACCCCGCTGCACGAGGCGGCGAACACGTCGAATGCGTCGTCAGGTGGCTATGCGGCAACGAATGCCCTGATCGCCGCCGGCGCGAACATCGACGCGCGAGACAAGCGAGGCGATACCCCGCTGCATAGTGCGGCGCTAAGGGGCTATGCGGCGACGGTGGGCGCCCTGACCGCTGCCGGTGCGAACATGGAGGTGCGAGGCTGGCGGGGCTGGACCCCGCTGCATGGTGCGGCGAACAATCGCAGGGCCAAGGCGATAATCGTGCTCCTGGATGCCGGGGCCGACGGCGACGCGCGGACGGCGCGCGGACGAACCCCGTTCGACCTCTTGCGCCGGGCCGCAACCCACCCCCGGTGGCTGAAAACGGAGGCCTGGCAGCGGTTGCGCGACGCCCGGTCCGATCGCGCCTCTTCTCACGAGACGGCGCGCGAAATGGACCGGCCGGCCGGCCGCTCCGGGCGGCCCGGTTCTCGCCCTGCAAGGGAGCGGCGGCCTTTCCCGCTCACCGCGAAGACCTCCGTTGCGAGGCCGGACTGTTCCGGCTGGCTGACGGGGGCGTTCTGGCAAGCTGCTGCCGCGGAGGATGTCGAGCGCTGCCTCGCCGCGGGTGCGAAGACCGACGCGCGAGACAAAGGGGGCTGGGGCTGGACCCCGCTGCACCTCGCGGCGGGCTCGGAAATCGCGGGAACGGTGAACGGCCTGACCCACGGCGAGAGGGGCTCGACTCCGCTGCTCCTCGCGTACTTGGTGGACTTACTGATCACCTCCGCCGAGGAGGCCCACCCGCGAGACAGAGAAGGCTTGGCTCGGCTGGTTCACGCGTTGAGGTGGAAAGGAAACGCGGACACGGTGAGTGCTTTGATCGACGCGGGTGCGAAGACCGACGCGCGAGACAAGCAGGGCAAGACCCCGCTGCACTACGCGGCGGGAATGGGCTGGACGGATACGGCGAAGGTTCTGATCGCCGCCGGCGCGAAGGTCGAGGGTCGAGACCCGTTCGGCCGGACTCCGCTGCACCACGCCGCGGTAAACGGTCGAGCAGAATTGATAATCGCCCTTCTCGACTCCGGCGCGAGCGGTGCCGCGCGGACCGACAGCGGCGACACTGCGTTCGACTTTGCGCGAATCTACCAAGCAGAGAAATTACGGGGAACCGAAGCATGGCGCCGGCTGCGCGATGTCCGGACCAAGTGACGGGACAAGCGGGAAAGGCCGCGAACCACTGGCCCAACGAGTTTGGTGTCGAACGAGATGAGAAGCCGAAGCGGAGGGCATGCTTGGGGCAAAGGGTTCCATGCCTAAATGTAGGAAGGTGAAGAAACACAGAAACGCCAGACGAAGATGATCGAGGTTGGGAGGCGTGTTACAAACCCGACGATGGCAAATTCTCCCGCCAGCGTCCCGCACACGGAATTCCACGACGATCCGGAGACTCATCTCTTGCACGGTCTACGGTTCGAGGATCCGAAGCAGCCGGAGCAGGACGACTCGCCCAGGGTGTGCCAGATCGATCATCTTGTCGACCTCAACAGTTTGATCACTGGTCATCAACCGACGTCGTATCAGACAGATATCAACGAAGCGGAGTTATCATTATGAGCCATTGGAAAGAGTTTTCGATTGAACCCAGGGTCCGCGACATTCTTGCAGTAAAGGCTCGCAGCAAGAATCATCATTTTGGCCGCCCCTTTATGACGGCCTACCAGATCGCCATTTTGTTTGCTGAGAGATACCCTGAGGACAGCGACAAACTCGGCAAGAAGATCGGTGGCCGGGGGAGCGGCGTTTCGGACTCGCTCGCGAAATACATTGCCCGCGAACTCTCCCGCCGTGTAAAGAACGGTCACGTGCCTGGTATCGAAGGCCGGTTTCTGCACGGAACGCGCCTGAGAAAGCTTGAGTACAACTCAAGCCGGGGACGCATAGAGTCCTCAAGCGGGACCGCCTCCGATCTCTCAATGTTTAGGCTCACTGACAGTTGACCGAGCTCGGTCCGGCATCACGTTCACCCACCTGATCAGTCGTTTCCGAGAATGCTACAGGTCATGGCGAAAGCGGACAAGGCTCCTCCATGCCCGTCGCAATGCTCTACCCGAGGATGGAGCGCTCGGCGGGGAGGAACTGGTATTGCCAGGGGGCGCTAGCCGGTGGCCAGATGTCAACCATTCTCCTTGCCTCCCGGAGAGGCAGCAATCCGGCGTTTCCGCTTTTCGTGATTTGGCGAAGAGCGGACAAACTTCCTGGCGCGGTATTCCGACCTCTTTCATTTCCCTTAGAAGAACCTCCAGCGTCTCCATGGCTGTCTTTCTCGCAAGGTCATTGATCGCAACTGGGACGGTGTTCTCGTCGAGCCCGAGCAAGAGAACCGCCCGTCGCATCGCAACGAAAGCCCAGTACGCATGTTGCTTGTAGAGTTTCCGCGTGAGCTTCTCCAGAAGGTCCGCCTTCTGTTCCGACAAACTTATTGAGAACCGTAAAATATAGTGACATCGAATAAGAACGATGGTATAAGTGGGTTGATGGGGAATCCAGTTGGAGTAAGGCGGGACTTTGAAGCGCTGGAGCGGCGGCGGATGGAGGCGGGGAAGCTGCTGAAGCGAGGGTTGTCGGAGGCGGAGGTGGCGCGTCGGGTGGGAGTGCACCGCCAGTCGGTGAATCGCTGGGCGCGGCAAATGGCGGAGGTAGGTCGGGCGGGGCTCAAACAGGCGGGACGAGCGGGACGGAAGCCACGGCTGAGCGCGGCGGATCTGAAGAAGGTGGAGGGGGGCTTGAAACGGGGACCCGAAGCCCTGGGGTATGACACCAGCCTGTGGACCGCAAGGCGAGTGGCGCACTTGATCGAGGAGGTCTGCGGCGTCAGGTACCACCCGGGCCATGTCTGGCGGCTCTTGCGGCAACTGGGATGGAGTTGCCAGCGGCCGACGGGGCGTGCGTTGGAACGGGATGAAGAGGCGATCCGGCAGTGGAAGAAGAAGCGCTGGCCGGAGCTTAAAAAAAAGCCCGCCACGAGGGTCGAACCATAGTGTTCGTGGACGAGAGCGGGCTGAGCGAGCGGCCGAACCGGTACCGCACGTGGTCGCCGCGGGGACAGACGCCGGCGCATGGCGGCGATTGTCTTGTCGCTGAGCGGCGACCCCAACCGGAGGCGTAGTGCCGAGTCGATTTGGGGTTGTCGGCGGATGACGGGTGTACGGTACTGGGTGACCGTCAGCGACCCTCCCGACGCAACCGAGGGGAGACAACAAGGGGAGTTTGTCATGATTCAGTGGATCCTCATCGGATGGCTGCTGGTTTTCAGTTCAAGCGCGATGGCCGGCCTAGTGTCCAAACCCGGGTTCGTTGCCGTGGATCACGTCGAGCGGAAGGCGGAGCTCGTGAAGTCTGGCCTGCTCGATGAGAGGTGTTGGGGCCTCCCGTTGAGCCCCGGGGTGATCACGGACGTCACCCACTCAACGGACAACCGCTACAACGACGTGTCTAGGTTCTTTCGAGATGCCGGCTCGACCTGCCTTGCGAACGACTCGCAGAGCTGCCGGGATATTCGGAAGTACGCATTGGAGTGGGCGCGGAGCGGAGGACCTTCATTCACCTTCTCCTGGGGCAGCTCGCTCACGTTGAACATGCGCCTTCTGAATCCCATGATCTCGGCCCTGCCCATGGCCGAGGCTGACAAGCCCCTGGCTCCAGGCGAGCGGGAAGAGCTCCGCGCATGGCTCAAGGCCACGGTGGATGCGGCCGAACACGGCATGCGCCATGAAGGGCAGTACGAGGGCGGAAGGCACGGCATGACGGACGGCGCGTGGGTGCGGAAGGCGGCCCACAACCACTCCGTTCAGTCGTCCCTTGCCGCGATGTCCTACGGCGCCTGGGCCGGCAACGATGAGTACTTCAAGGTCGGTATCGACCAGTGGTTCATCACCCTGGAATCCGCGCGCAAGGACGGCAGCCTGCCCATCGAGACCAGGCGCGGCGCGGCGGCGCTCTACTACCAGGGCAGGACCATCACCGCCCTGATCCAGATTGCGGAGCGGGCCCGGGTGCAGGGGATAGACCTACACACGCAGGCGCCCAACCCGGGGCAAACGATCCACCAAGTGGTCAAGTTCATGCTCGACGCGATGGAGGATCAAACGCTGGTCGAGGGATACGCCTCGGCGAACCACTCACCGAAGTCGGGGCGAAAGTTCAGGGACTACCGGGTGCAGTCGTTGGGCGGGTTGGGCTCCACGTTGGGTTTCGTGGTGCCGTACATGCGGCAGTTTCCGAACCATGCGAACACGAGCCGGATGAAGAACGCGCCGCGGAGTGGGCTGATGGCCAAGATAACGAATGCTATCTCGAAGGGCGGGTATTCCGCCGAGTGGATAGGGGTGGACGCGAAGTGCTTCTATTCGAGTTTACCTTGACAGCGCCGTTGGCAGTGTAAAACGCTTTATTTCCCGGCTCGGAGAATAGGTAACCTTACCCCGACATACTCCTAGCCCGCAAGGCGATGCCGCGGCCGGCTCGGTTCGGCGGACCTCCAGGTCAGAGGCCGTAGAATGCCTTCGGGTTGTCCAGCAGTATCTTTTCGATGACGTGGGGCGGGACGTCCTCGCGTGCGCGTATTACGTCCACCATGCGCGGCTCATTGGCGGGGTCGGTGTGGCCGTAGTCTGAGCCGATGAGGATATTGTCCTCGCCCGTGTAGTTCAGCAGGTAGGGAAGGTCCTCGTCCGCTTCGCAGGCGACGTAGATGCGGTAGTCGCTGAACAGCTCCACATTGGTTTCGTGCTTCCACCTGGGACGCTGTATGGCTCTCCGGCCGCCGGCGACCGCGGCCCGGGACTCGCGTCGCAGCAGGTGGATGAGATAGGGGATCCAGCTCGCCTTGGCCTCGATGAAGCCGAACCGCAGACCGGGATACCGCGCCGGCAGGTGGTTGGCGACGATGTCCCGGAACGCGAACAGGGGCACCACGACTTGGTTGGCGAAGACCGAGCTGATGGCCAAGTCGAACAGGTTGAGAAGGGTGCGTGAGCCGGAGCCCGTGTGGATACAGATGGGCAGGTCGAGCTTCTCCGCCTCCTCGTAGAGAGGAAAGAAGTAAGGGTCGGCTATGCTGCGGTCCCCTTCAAGGCCGCGCAGGGTGACTCCCACCGCGCCGCCGGCCTTGCCCTTGCGCATCTCCTCCAGCGAGGCGTCCATGGAGTGGAGCGGCGGCACCACCACCCACCGGAGCCGCCCTCCGGACTTCGACCACACGTCCGCCATCCAGTCGTTGTAGGCGCGGCACAGCGCGGTCTCCAACTCCGGGTCGTCGGTGAGGTAGACCAGGAACAGGGTCGGATAGATGACCTGCACGTCCACGCCCAGCTTGTCCATGTCCGCCAGCCGCGCCGGCACGTCGGTGATCTCCCGGCAGGCGATGAGCACGTCCTTGCGACGCGTCTGGCCCTTGGAGCGTGACGGCGTCACCAGCCGGAAACCGCCCCGGCCGGCGGGCTTGGGAAACAGGTTGCCGTCGATCAGCCACAGGACGTTGATGTCCGCGTAGAGCGTATCGTCCGGCACCTCGGTCATCACCGGCCGCCGGGGATACATGGAAGGCTCCATGAGTTCCCACATTCCCGCCGACTCCGATATGTGCGTATCCGCGTCTATGACGCCGGGCATGTTGTCCTCGTTCGGTTAGCGTCGCCTGAAAGGAACCGGACGCCTCCGGCGCTATTTCTTCAGCGCCTTGCGGATGCCGTCCGCTTCCTTTTCCACATTGGAGATCACGTTGTTGGCCGACTCCACCGCGGCTTTCGCGTCGCCCGGATCGATGGGGGTGCCGCTCTTCTTGGCCCAGTTCGTGAACTCCGCGTCATTCATGGCCTTGACCACGATTTTTTCCAGCTTCTTCGCCCGCTCGGGAGGGACGCCGGGCGGCAGAGCCACCAGACGCAGGATGCTGCTCAGGTAACCAAGCCCCAACTCCTTGGATGTGGGCGTGTCCGGACAGGCCCAGGAACGTTGCGGGGCCAAGTGGACGACGCAGCGGAGATGGCCGTCTTTCGCCAACGGCCCGACCGTGGAGTGCTCGCTCGGGTTCAGCCAGGTGACGAAGTCCCCACGCATCAGGCCGGGTACGCTGTCTCCGGTTCCGCGGTAACCGGTCACCATGTCGAACCGCAGACCCAGGTTCTTCGCCGCCAGGTACGAAGGCAACCAGCGTCCGGTTCCGATCCCCTCGACGCCCCAGGTCAGCCGGTCGAGTTTCTTGAGATCGTCCAGGGTCTTGTGGGGGGATTTACCCGATACGAACAGCGTATAGGCGTCGTTCCCCATGCGGGCTATCCACTGGTATTTGTTCAGGTCGTAGCCGGGGTTCTTGGTGGCGGTGATGGATGGCGGGATCAGGCCCAGGAGGTCGACGAGTCCCACAGTGTGGCCGTCCGGTTTGGCCCGGTACAGGTACACGGCGCCGCGCCGCCCGCCCGCGCCGGTGACGTTCTTGACGATGACGCGAACGCCCTTGGGCAGATACTTGTCCAGGCTGCGGGCCAGCGCACGGCTCATGGCGTCATAGCCCCCGCCGGGCGGAAACTGTACCACCCAGTTGATGTTCTTGCTGGGGTAGTCGGCATTTGCCGGCCCCGCCGCAAGCCCGAGAACCAGCAGCAGGACCAGGAGAATTGCCGTCCGAAAGATCGATTTCATGAGTACCTCCCGTGCTCCGGTGGCCGCTAGGCCTCCGCTTTCACGTTCAGCTCCATCACGCCGATCTTCTCGATCTCGCCGCGGAGCTTGTCGCCGTCCAGGAGCGTGTGCACGCCCGCCGGCGTTCCGGTGGTGATGAGGTCACCGGGCCGGAGGGTCACGACGCTCGACAGGAATCGGATATGGTCGCGCACGCCGCAGATCATGTCGCTGGTGTGGGCGGTCATGACTTGCTCCCCGTTGTGCCACGCCCTGAGATGGAGGTCCTGCGGCTCCGGGATTTCATCCGCGGTGACGATCCACGGTCCCTGCGGGCTGAAGGTGTCGAAGCCCTTGCGGATATTGCGGGTGTTGTGCTTGCCGCGTCCCCACGGATCCCGCTGGCTGATGTCCCAGCAGATGGTGTAGCCGAACACGTAGTCCAGCGCCTCGTCCTCGGTGACCTTGCGCGCGGTCTTGCCGATGACCACGCACAGCTCGCACTCGAAGTCGACGTCGTGGGACACCTTGGGAATGATCACGGTGCCGCCCGGCCCGATGATGGACGACACCGGCTTCAGGAAATCCTGCGACATGTGGTCGTCCTTGTCCGGCAGTTCCTGGTGCCCCCCGCCCATGCGGGACTCCATCTCCTTGCGGTGGTCCATGTAGTTGGCAGCCGCCGCCCACAGCGAGGTGGGGTTGTCGACGGGCGCCCGCAGGGTCACTTGGTCCAGCGGCATGGCGTCACCCGACCGGATGCATTCGTCGACACAGGCCGGTGCGTCCGCATTGCCGGTCATCGCTTCGATGACCTGGACCATGGTGTAGCCCTCCTTTAGGATTCCGGCCGCCACCATGGCCGCGCCCACGGGATAGACCTTGTCGTCCACCACTACCCCCGCCTGCTTCGCGTCATAGGTGCAGAATTTCATGCGTTGAACTCCTCCGTGTTGGAATCGTTGCCTTATACCACAACGGCCGAGGGGTGGGACAGGGGAGGGATGTCGCGCGTATGACACGGGGTCGGCGAAGCCCGGCCAAGGCTACATGGAGCGTGCCGGGCTTCGCTTGACAGCCGCGCCGAAATGTTCAATTCCAGTGGCGTCCCCTGGGAGCGCTACATTTCCGAGTCGGGAGGTCGACAATGAAGACGCGGATCCGGCACATCGCCCTCAACACCGAGAACTGGGACCGGATGGCCAGGTTCTACCAGACCATCTTCGGCATGAAGAAGATCACGACCGGCATGACCGACGAGAAGGGCAACTACAACCCCAACCGCGGCCACCTCAGCGACGGCGTCATCGGCTTCGCCATGCTGCAGAAGCATCCGGGAAACCAGTCCGGGCTCGACCACTTCGGCTTCGAGGTAGAGGAGATACCGCTGGTGATGGAGCGCATGCGCAACGACTACCCGGATCTCCTGGTGGCCAAGAGTCTGCCCCACGTACCGTTCTCCGTCTCCCGCGGCACCGATCCTTGCGGCACGCAGTACGATATTTCCCAGAAGGGCGTGGCCAAGGTGCGCGAGGGCTACCTCGAGGACGGCTGGGACCAGCCGCGCCAGATCAATCACATCTCCATCCGCTCCAAGCAGCCCGAACGGGTCGCGGAGTTCTATCACAAGGTGTTCGACCTCGACGTCGGCGAGGCGCCCGGACCCGACGGCAGTTTCTGCGTCACCGACGGCCAAGTGGCGCTGCTCGTGCGCCCGTGCGACAACTCTCTCTACCGAGGCATGCGCGAGGGCCTCGACCACTTCGGCTTCCGCGTCGAGAACCTGGAGCAGACCCTGAAGGAAATCGAGGAACTGAGCGAGGCCGCCCCCGAATCGGCCCCTGCCAACCTCGACGCCGGCCGCTTCGGCCCCATGACCCGCGCGGACCTGGAAGGCTGCGTCATCGGCCAGTACGCCATGGCGGATCCGGACGGGGTGCTGCTGGATCTCACGGAACAATAGAGCAGCACGCGAATCCCACCGATGAAGCCGGGCGGGCGGGTTCAAACTTGTCCGTGTAGCGGTGTCCCGCAGCGCATGTCCTGCGCATCACCTCACGGCTGCTCCCAGGAGCAGTTCACGGTCGTGAGAACCCGCTTGTTGCTGCGGTAGGTCGCCTCGTAGTCACAGCTTCCGCGAACGTTGGCGAACCTGCCGGTACCTCCGTCAAGCGTTCCTCCGCCGCTGCCGCCCGTCTCCACGCCCCCGCCTGTCCTTCGACCCGACATGTAGAGCTTGTTCTCGCCCCGGGCGTCGCTGAACGTGCAGGTTGTCTCCAGACGGAAGCGCTTCGGGGTTTGCCTGCCGTAGACCACGCACGTCGTGTCACCGTGGGTACCCTTCGTAAACGGATCGCCGGAACTCTCGACAATGACCGCCACTCCGTTCAAACCGCCGCCGAAGGTGGTCACCTCCGGCTGCTTCACCGTGGTGTAGCTGTGAGTCGAAACCATGAGCATGGTGAAGGTACCGGTCGCGGCCCCGAAAGCGGGCTGAACCATGCCCAAGCTTCCGGCCGCGACGATGCCCACCACGGCCGTCATTTGCCTGGCCAACGCCAGAACCCCAAGGGTCTTCTTCGGTTGCATGGCAAACTCCTCCGTCCTTTCTCAGTTGTTGCAAACCAGCATTCGCGTCTCTGTACAGCGTCCTACGCCGCGCTGCCGAGGAACTCCGCCAGCCGTTCGCCGATCACGTACACGGTGGCGTTGGTGTTGGCGCGCACCACCTCGGGCATGACCGACGCGTCCGCCACCCACAGGTTGTCCAGTCCGTGGACGCGCAGGCGCTGGTCCACCACCGAGGCGGGGTCGTCCGCCGGTCCCATCCTGCAGGTGCCGCTGGCGTGTTGGTAGCTGTCGTAGGTGGAGCGGGCGAAGGTCGCCCAGTCCTCGCCGGGCGCGGGGTTGCGTACCGCGCCGTAAAACTCTCGCATCGGCGCGGTGCGGGCGAGGTCACGGATGAACTCCATGGCCGCCACCGTCTTCTCGACGTCCTTGGGTTCCTTCAACATGCCCGTTTCGATGGCGGGAAAATCCCGGGAGTCCAGGCTGTTGAGGCGAATCCGGCCGGGCGCCGCCTGCTCCAGCAGTTGAAGCGACAGGGGCAGGAGTGAGCCGACGCCCTCGATCTTGGTGGGGGGCCGCAGCGTCACGCTGAAGTCGCCGTAATCGGTGCCCGGAGTTCGTGCCATGAGACGAAGCCGCGGCAGGGTCCAGTCCACCTCGAAGTCCCTGACGGCCTCGAAGGTCACGTGCACGGTGGCGTGGTCCTGGAAGTTGCCGCCGACGCCCTCCAGAGCGTGGGTCACGGTGATTCCCAGCCGTTCCAGTTCGGCGGCCGGGCCGATACCCGACAACATGAGGATCTGCGGGCTGCGGTACGCCCCCGCGGCCAGCACCACCTGGCCCGCGGTGTCCGTGTGGGCGCGGCCGTCCTTCTCGTAACGCACCCCGTCCACGCGGCTGCCCGACAGGGTCAGCCCCAGCACCGGTGCCTCGGCCTTGACGGTGAGGTTCGGACGCTCGCGCGCCGGGTCCAGATGGCTCACCACGGCTGACTGACGTACGCCGTCCTTGATGTTGCAGACCCCCGGACCCACGCCCACGGGATCGGGGAGGTTGGTGTCGGGCAGGCACGGGATGCCCATCTCGGCGGCGCCGTCGATGTAGGCGCGAATCACCGGGGCGAGGTCCGAGTCCAGGCTGAAAGGGCGTTTGACGTAGACCGGTCCGGCGTGGCCGTGGTCCGGGTCGTCCGGGAAGTCCTGGTCCGCCTCGATCCGCTTCAGGACCCCGTGGACGGTTTCCCAGGACCAGTCGGAATTGCCCGCCGCCACCCATCGCTCCATGTCGTGGCGGAGCGGCCACACCCAGCCCATGGCGTTGACCGACGAACCCCCACCCAGGATCTTGCCGGCCAGAGGATAGAATGGGCTGCCGTCGATGGGCCGCTCCACGGTGAACGCATCGACCCAGGGGCTCTCGAACCAGACGCGGTCGCGAGCGCCGGAGTCTTGGATGACGTCGGGGATCGGCCGCGGGTCCGGCGCGGCGTCCAGAAGCAGCACCTTGCGGCGCGGGTCTTCGCTGAGCCGGGCGGCGGCCACACAGCCGCCGGAGCCGCCGCCGATGACAATGACGTCGTAGTGATCAGACATGGGCTTTCCTTACGCCGATGGGCGTTCAGTCGTCAATCCGCGCGAGAACGGGTCGGGGCACCACCGCCATACCGGTAAAGGCCGCCCCTACGACGCAGCCGGCGTAGCGGCGCGGGCGAGAGCGCCCGCGTCCTCCAACTCCGCCACCTCCCGGCAGGCGCGAATCAACTCTCCGGTTGAAGCCGCCCCCAGCAGCGGGTCGGCAAGCGCGTGGACCTTCGCGTCCATGTCCTCATCGGACAGCGGACACTCCAGGCTTCCCGACGCCTGCTCCACCGCCTCCTCGACGGTGCGGCCGTCCTTCAGCCGTATGGTGACCACGGCGCCGGCTTCACGGATATTGTTGTCCACCACCGCGGAAACCCGGTCGCGCACCGCCGTGACCCGGGGGTCCCGCACGACTTCGTCGGAGAACTCGGCTACGCCCACCCGTCCGAGCACCAGGGCGGCGCCCACCGCGTGGTACACGCTGAACTTGCCCTGCAGGCCGGTTCCCGGGGTCTTGTTCCCGGTGAGCTCCAGCACCAGCGGGTGCACCCGCAGCTCCACCGACTCGATGTCCTCGCCGGTGAGCCCGTGCCGGCGCTTCAGGCTGATGCAGCCGTCGAGGCTCGGGTGGATCACGACGCCGCATGGATAAGGCTTGTAGGTGTTGAGCAGGGTCTCGTAGCTGTCGCCCAGGCCGTCGCAGATGGCGCCGTAGTCCTGTTTCGTGGACAGCACCCGGGCGAAGCCGCGCGGCGCCTCGATGGCGCGCTCCGAGCCGGTGAGCCCCTCGGCGGCCAGGAGCGCGGCGGCGAGGCCGTTCTGCGCCGCCCGTCCGATGTGCAAGGGCTTCAGCATGGTGCCGAACATCTCCCGCAGGCCGGCGGCCTGGGTGGCGGCTCCCGCCAGCGCCCAGCACATGTGCTGCACGTCCAGTCCCAGCAGGCGGCCGGCCGCGGCCGCGGCGCCGAAAATACCGGCGGTGCCGGTGATGTGCCAGCCCACGTCATAGTGGTCCGGGTAGACGGCGTTGCCGATGCGGCACTCCACCTCGACCCCGAGGATCAGCGCGTGCAGGAAGTCACCCCCGGACACGGCCCGGTGCTCCGCCAGCGGCACCAGCGCCGATGCCACCGGCCCCGCGGGATGAATGATGGTTTGCAGGTGGGTGTCGTCGAAGTCGAACACGTGGGAGCCGACGCCGTTGAGCAACGCGGCGTGCAGCACGTCCACCCGCTCCGTCCGGCCCAGCACCGACGCCTGGGGCTGTCCCATGAAGGATCCCAGCGCCCGCAGCGTGATGTCCACGGATTCGTGCCGCGATCCTCCCACGGCACAACCCATCCAGTTGAGCAGCGTGCGCGCGGCTTCGTCGCGCACGGCGCCGGGGACGGTGTCGAAGTCCGATCCGCAGACCCACTCCGCCAGGCGTTTGGTCACTTCGATATCCGGTGTACTCATTGGATAGGCTCCCTCACGGGCTTGCCGGCGCCAAGTGCCGGTGGACGTTCTATCGAGGTTCGCGGCTCACGGCCCGGCGCCGAGCCGCGCAATCCTTGACAAGGTGCATCAAGGTCATCAATGTTGAGTGCACAAATGTACCGTGAATCGCTG
Organism: Candidatus Binatia bacterium; assembly: GCA_022823055.1. GTDB lineage: Bacteria > Desulfobacterota > Binatia > UBA9968 > JAJDTQ01 > JAJDTQ01. The sequence continues at coordinate 13,955 of JAJDXX010000085.1, forward strand.
GAGGTGAGAAATGGACTGTGTAGACGCTGACGGCCACGTGGAAGAGTGCCTGGAGACTTTCGACGACAAGTACCTGGACCCCAAGTTCCGCGGCCAGCGGCCCCGGGTGGTGGGCGTGGACGGCATGGCCTACTGGATGATCGACGAGCAGCTCTTCCCCCGCCGGGTGGGGCGGGGCTGCAACAACCTCGGAACGCCCCTGACCATCGACGGCAAGCTTGCGAAACACTCGGTGGGTAAGGTGGACAGCGTCGGTAGCCAGGAGCTCACCAACATACCCGAGCGGCTGGCGATCATGGACGAGGAAGAGATCGCCGTGCAGGTGGTGTACACGACGCTCTTTCTCGCCTATCCGCTTACCGACAACGTGCCCCTCGCTACCGCGCTGTGCGACTCGTACAATCGTTGGCTGGGAGACCGGCTGAGCGGCAACGACCGCATCAAGTGGGCCGCGGTGGTGAATCTCGACGACGTGGACGGCGCCGTGCGGTCGGTGAACGAGGCCGCGGAGTTGGGCGCCGTGTCGGTCATGGTGCTGGGCACGGCGGGCGACAGCCTGCTGGACGACGACGCGTTGGTGCCGTTCTATGAAGCCGTGGAAGGAAACAACCTGGCATTGGGCGTGCACGTCGGTTGGTCGTGCCCGTCGGTGAACAACCTCTACTCGCACATCTACCCTTCCGGCGTCATCGCGTTCCACATGCCGGTGCTGATGGCGTGCACCTCGCTCATCGCCGGCGGCATCCTCGACCGCTTTCCGGCCATGCGCGTGGTGTTCCTGGAGGCCGGGTGCATGTGGGTGCCGTTCATGCTCGACCGGCTGAAGCACCGCTACGAGAACCAGGGCGAGCTGCTGCTCAAGTTCATCCCGGAATGCGTGCCCAAACAGGCGCTGCCGGCCATGGACTACGTCGAGAAGGGCAACCTCTTCTTCAGCGCCGAGATCGAGGACTCGCTGCTGCCGCAGGTGATGGACCTGGTGGGGCAGGAGCAGATCGTCATGGGGACGGACATGCCCCACGGCGACCGGGAGCGTTTCGCCGCGCGCCTGCTGCGCGAGCGCACCGACATTTCAGACGCGGCCAAGGACGCGATCCTCGACTCGAACCCCAGGCGGCTCTACGCGCTGTAGGGCGCGCCACTTACGGCTCTGCTTCCTGCGTCCGTCCCGAGCTTGCGCATGAGCTCGGGACGGACGATCCTCCGCTGCTTTTCGGGAGATCGGCATGGCACTGAAAGCTTCCATGGGAGCCACCTACGGCTGGCGCGCGCGCATCGGGTTCGTCACACCCAGCCCGGGGCACGAGAACAACGGCTACGAGTTCTATCTCATGGCGCCCGACGGCGTCACCATCGTGATGACCTCGCTCCACGTCACCGAGCTGACCCAACAGCAGTACAACGACGCGGTGAGCCGCATGGGCGTAGCCGTCGCTGAACTGGAGGATCGCCGGGTGGACTCCATCATCCAGGCGGGGGTGCCGCTGATCGTCACGCGCGGATGGGGCTTCGAGGAGGAGCTCCTGGCCGAGGTGGCGAGTCAGACCACCATCCCCTTCGCCACGGACATCGGAGCCTGCATCCGCGGAATGCACGCCCTGGGCATGAAGCGCGTGGTCATGCTCACGCCCTTCGACGAGTCCATGCACCGGCAGCTCACCGAGTACGTCGGCCACGCCGGCATCGAGGTGGTCGCTACCCGCTCCCTGTGGCCCTCCGACGAGGCCGGCATGTCACGCCGCTACGGCGTCTCTACCCTGCCCTTGGCGGAACCCTACCACGCCGCCAAGGAGCTCTACCTCTCCACCCCGTCCGCCGACGGCATCTGGATCACCGGCGCCCTCATGCCCAGCGTCGCCATCATCGACAGCCTCGAGCAGGACCTCGGGGTCCCCGTGGTCAGCAGCATGCAGGCCATGATGTGGGCCGGCCTCGGCCTCGCCCGCGTCAAGGCCGACGTCGCCGGCTACGGGCGGCTGTTCGACCACACCTACGAACCGAGGTCGTGAGGGGCGAGGTCTACGCCAATCTTGGCGCCACCTTCTCGGTGAGCAGCCGGATGGAGCTGATGACCTGTTCGTGGGGGATCTGGCCGCCGTGGTTGACGTCGAGGATCATGCCGGTCAAGCCCGTGCGTTCGCGGAACTCCTCGATACGGTCGATGACCGACTCGGGGGAACCGTAGATGACCCGGGTGCGCAGGAAAGATTCGTAGTCCTTCAGGAAGTTCTGGGCCTGGGCCACGCGGTCGGCGGCGTTCATGGCCGTGGCCTCGCCGATGACGCGGTGGAGGTCGTGCTCCACGCTGGCCCGGGGTATCTCCCGCGCCTCGGCTTCCGACTCCGCGATGAAGATGGGCACGCGCACGTGGACCTCGGGCGGCTCGGCATGGCCCGCGGTCTGCCACTCCTCGCGATAGATCTGCAGGCGGTCCTCGTAGTAGTCCCCCATGAACCACAGCACCACGTTGAACTTGCTGCGGGCGGAGTGCGCGAAGCCCTCGGGCGTGCGCACCGCCATGTAGATGGGGGGATAGGGTTGCTGGAGCGGTCGCGGCGAGATGCTGACGTCGTGGTAGGAGTAGTAGTCGCCTTCGAAGGAGAAGGTCTCCTGGGTGAAGGCGCGCATGACGATCTCGAACGACTCGGTGAAACGCGCCGTGCTTTCAGAGTAGGGGATGTTGAAGCCGTCGTAGAACTTGGGGATGCTGCTGCGGCCGACACCGAAGTCGAATCTTCCGTGGCTGATGTGGTCGATGGACGCCACCTCTTCCGCGATGCGTAGCGGGTTGCCCAGCGGCAACACCTGCACTGCCGTGCCGATGCGCACGCGCTTGGTGCGCGCCGCGATGGCCCCGGCCACCATCATGGACGCGGACAGCACCGAGGCCTTGGGCCGGAAATGGTGCTCGACGATCCAGATGGAATCCATCCCCATGGACTCGGCGGCGTCCACCTGGTCGAACAACTCGTCGAAAGCCAGGGTCTGCGTGCGACCCTCGCGCACGTGACAGTCAACCAACAAGCCGAACTTCATCAATTCATCCCCGTTGCGCGGCGCGACGTGCCCCATTACACGTTCGCGCCGTTGTCCGTTGTTTACCGCGCGGACCGACACGGGGGCGGGCTTGAAACCCGCCCCCGGGCGTCGGCCGCGAAGGCTTTTCTCGCGTTGTGTATGCCCGATCGTGCCGGGACCGGCCCTTGGACTTACGATGTCTGCCGATGTCCCGGGCGGCGCGTTGTTCCAAGTGCCGCCGAGCCCGCCCTTGGACCTATGCTGCCTGCAAGTCCTTGTAGTGGAAATCCTTGGAGATGGGCGCCAGTCCGCCGGCGATGACCGACCAGCTTTCTCCGGCGTCGTCGCTGCCATAGACCTCGCCGCTGGTGGTGGCGGCGAAGACCGAGACCGAATCGCCCGCCGCTTCCAGGCACAGCGCCTCGATGCTCGCCTGCAGGCGGTCCGGGAGTCCGTTGCGCAGGATCTCCCAGGTACGCCCGCCGTCCATGCTGCGCGAGATGCGCGCGCCGGCGGAGTGGGTCCTTCGCCATTGGCCCGGGTTGTACTGCGCCGCGCTCAGGAACATCATGTCGGGATTCAGCGGATTGAGCACGCATCCGTCCGGATAATCGCCGTTCTCACACGGCCGCACGAGCCGCTCCTCGAAGTTCTTTCCGCCGTCGTCCGAGACGTACAGACCGCGTCCGGTCACCTCGTATAAACGATCGGAGTCTTGCGGGTGGATCACCAGCCTGTGGGCGTCCTCGTAGATCCCGAGAAGCTCCTCGAAGGACTCGCCCCGGTCCCGGCTCCTGAGGAGGCCCCCCACCTCCACGCTCACGTACACGGTGTCGGGGTCATGCGGGTCGAAGTTGATGTGCTTGGCGTGGGCGATGTGCGGCGGCACCGGGAACTTCCAGTTGGGCACGCTGGGGACCGACCGCAGTGCCGGCAGCTCGGTCCAGTGCTCGCCCAGGTCGTCGCTGCAGAACAGGTGCGCGGGCTCGGTGCCGGCGTAAAGCCGGGTGTGACCGTTGCTGCGGGACGAATTGATGCTGTAGACGTCCAGCTCGGTCAGCCCGTTCTCGCGCGCCTCCCAGGTGGCGCCGTGGTCGCCGCTCACGTGCAGCCCGGCGTGAAACGCCCCGACGAAGAACATGCCGCTCTCCGGTTCCTGGTGGATGGCGCTGATGTGCTTGTCCTCCAGCATGTGGCGGGCGACACGCCAGCCGCTGCCGCCGGAGTCGCGCTCCAGGACCGCGATGCCTTTGCGCGTCCCCACCCACAGTTCGTCGGAGCGGCAGGGGGACGAATACATGGTCGTTCCGCCGTGGGACAGTGCGATGCTCATGGCTGTGCCTCCTTCGGAAATGGGTCCCGTTCGCACGCCGACGGATGATCGTAGCCGGGCGCGGAAACCCCTGTGTGAAAGCGACGCGGACGGCGCGAAACCGCCTGCCTATGCAAGGCGGTACACCTTCGCTATGGTGGTGTCAAGCTTTGCCGCGCGGAGCCGGCAGTCGGGAGAGCAGGCTGTGTCAAATCCCCGCTTGGACAAGAATCTGCGCCAACGCCCCGAACCGTCATTCCCGCGGAAGCGGGAATCCAGGAAGGGTGAGGCGGGGAAACACGCCGTTTTGCCCCTCCCCACCCCCGGATTCCCGCTTCCGCGGGAATGACTCATTGGGGTGTAGCGGGATTCTATAACTACCCGAAATCATTGAATAATTGTTTATTTTCATATCAATGACGGTTCGGGGCGTTGGCGCCTCGCGGGAAAACGGCAGGAGACGGGATGCAACTCACACGGCTACGGGTGCTTTACGGGGTTCTCGGCGAGGGGAGCGAGAGCGTGGCGCGCGACCCCACCGGTTATCTGGGGATCGAGCAGGGAATCTACCGGCGGCACGGTCTGGATTTGTCCTGGGACCACGTGCAGGGGACGGAGGAGCGCAACCAGGCGCTGGCGAACGGCGACGCCGACCTCTCCCTCGTCATCGGGCGGGCGTCGCTCCAGCATTTCCTGCGCACGGGGGCCACGCGGCTCATGGGCTCGTGCATGAACAGCAGTCCTTACGTGCTGATGGTCCCGGCCGGGACGGGCGAGCTGGCGCACCTCGAGGGCAAGGTGCTGGCATGCCGCCGCGTCATCGCCGAGACGGCGCCGCTGGCGGAGACGTTCCGGAGTCTCGGCCGTCTGGAACTGGGAACCGACCTCGGCCTGGACATGGTGGACACCGATCAGCACGCGCTGGATCGGCTCACCGAGGGGTCCACGGGCGCGGCGCTGTTGCCGCGGCCTTTCGACTTCGTCGCGCGCGAACGGGGCTTCCTGCCGCTGGCCGGCTGGCCGGCGGTGGCGGACGATCCCATGCCCATCACCGTCGAAACGATGGCCGTGCGGCTGAGCGAGAAGGGCGGTCTCATGGCGGCGTTCCTGGCCGCGCACCGAGAGGCGATCCGTTACCTCCAGGGACATCGGAGCGAGACCCTGGCGATGCTCCGCCGGGTGTTCGGCTATGCGCCCGATCTCGCGGCCGCACTCTACGACGAGTACCTCGTGCTGCTCGACCCGCGTCTGACCGTCGACCTGCCGCAGGTGGAGAAACTCGTGCGCCTGACCGCGCCCAAGGCGGGCATTGGCGCGTCCGAGCTGGCGTGGAGCTGGCTCGCGCCGGGAGCGGCAAGTCCCGAGGCCCCGGCCCCTGGCTCCTGAGCGCCCCGAGTTGGCATGAAGGGGCCTCGACACGCCGAACTGGCCGGACCCTGTCGGGACTACCGGCCGGTCGGCGGTACAACCGGCACCGTCGCGGCCGGCACCCGCACGATTCTCGCGGCCCGCTGAGTCCGCCGCGGGTAACACCTCGCCATGATCCCCGAACTTGTCGCCCTCGTTGCCGCCGCCATGTATGCCGTGAGCTTCATCGTCGCGCGGCGAGGCCTGCGCTACTCCACCCCGGCCACCGTGACGGCGTTCTCCATGGTGTTCCAGGCCGGAATCTTCAGCGTGGCGGTGGCGGTTCGGGGGATGCCGGATTTCAGTTGGACCGCGGTGGCGCTGATGGTCGCCGCCGGCAGCTTGCAGCCGTTCGTGCGCCAGTTGACCTATCGAGGCATGCAGACCATCGGCGCCGCCCGGAGCGGTTCGCTGCGGGCCACCCACCCTTTCTGGGCCGGCATCATCGCGATTTCACTGCTGGGCGAAGAGCTGACGCTGCCCGTGTTCCTCGGCAACGTGACCGTGGTCGCCGGCATCGCGGCCATTTCCAGCGAGAACGCCAGGACCACCGAGGCCAAAGCGGACAGCCCCCGGTGGTACGTCCTCGTGCCCCTGGCCGCCGCGGTCATGGCGGGCATCGCCTTCCCCTTGCGGCGGGCCGCGTTGACCCTGACCCCAGAGCCGGTCTTCTTTACCGCCGTCACCGGCACGGTGGGCCTGGCCTTGCTGGGAATCACCCAGGCCGTGCCGGGCGTGGCGCAACGCTACGTCTGGGACCGGCGCGCGTTCTGGCCCTTTGTTGCGGCGGGGCTCTTCGAAGGCGTCTCCGCCGGCGGCATCCTCTACGCCCTCAACGCCGGCGAGGTCATCGTCATCGCCCCCATCACCGCCACCCTGCCCATGTGGATCCTCCTGGGCACCGTCATCTTCCTCCGCGACATGGAGCGGGTGACCCGCGCCACCGTGCTCGGGACGGTACTGGTGGTGACGGGGATCATCCTGGTGTCGGTTGCGCGTTGAGACAGCGTCCGAAAAAGAACCCCAGAGACGCACAAGGCGTCCCTGGGGTTCCATGAATCGGAGGCCAATGTCCCGTTGGGGGAGGCAATCCGATGGGTTATATTAGACGTTAGTCAATGTATGCCATTTGTTCCATTTTGCAAGCCATTTGGTCAGTCGGTCTCTGAGCCGACCCCTGCATGTGGTTCACGGTCCCGCCAGCTCGAAATCGATCTCCCCCTGGAAGAGCTTCACCCGCGCCACCTTCACCGTCACCGGGTCGCCCATGCGGAAGCTCCGGCCGTGGTTCTGGCCCTTGATGAGGTGGGCGGTGTCGTAATAGCGGTAGTAGTCGTCCTCCAGGGACTTGAGGCTTACCAGTCCTTCCACGAACCAGCGGTCCAGCTCGACGAAGAAGCCGAAGTTGGTCAGGTCGGTGATGACCCCGGTGTGCACCTCGCCGATCTTGCCGGTCATGAACTGGGCCTTCTTGAGGTCCACCATCTCGCGCTCGGCGTCCATGGCCAGGCGCTCGCGCCGGGAACTGTGGTCGGCGGTCTCGCGCAGGTAGGCGTCGAGGTCTTCGCGGGTGCCGGCATCGAGCTTGGGGCCGGCGGCGCGGTCCAGGAGTCGGTGGATCATGAGGTCGGGGTAGCGGCGGATGGGCGAGGTGAAGTGCAGGTAGGCGTCGGACGCCAGGCCGAAGTGGCCCGTGTTCTCCCGGTCGTAGTACGCCTGCTTCATGGAGCG